>NZ_JBHYJA010000015.1:62328-139295 GCF_042740355.1 Streptomyces sp. NPDC059010 | reverse complement strand
CGGGGGCGGGGGCGGGGGGGGGGGGGGGGGGGGGGGGGGGGGGGGGGGGGGGGGGCGGGGGCCCCGCGGGGGGGGGGGGGGCGGGGGGGGCGCCCCCCCCCCCCCCGGGGGGATCGGGGCTCAGCGGGACCCCGGGGATCCGAGACGTTTGGTCAGGGTGTACTCGGTGATTCCCGGCGGATAGTCCGGAATCACACACACCACGTCATACCCCTGCCTCTTGTAGAACTCGGGCGCCTGGAAGTCCCAGGTCTCCAGGCGTACGGCCGTGCAGCCCCGTTCGTCGCGGGCGACGCGTTCCGCGTGGGCGAGCAATCGCGAACCGAGACCGGCCCCGCGCAGGCGTTCGTCGACCCAGAGGTAGGTGACATGCAGCCAGTTGGTCCAGGTGTGGCCGACCAGTCCGCCGGCCAGGGCATCGGCGTCGTCCAACGCCCAGACCTGGAGCGGAAGTTCCCGTTCACCTGGGGTTCCGCGCAGGGCGCGCAGGATCGGCGAGGCCGTCGTGTTGGTGTCCCGCAGTCGGCGGCGGAGCAGATCCTGGCGTGTTTTGTCGACTTCTGTCTCCAGACGAAACATGCGGCTCACCATAAACGCGCTGGACAACCAGTTCTGCAAATTACCTTCCGCTCCTGCCCCCCGGCCGTACCCTGATGAACAGCACCGGTGGGGGCCGGTGCTGATCAGGGGGCGAGACAGGTCGGGTACGACGCCCGAAGTGGGGGTAGCAGTTCTTGCACGGCGGCGGCCGTGCGGCCATCCCTGCTTCGGGCGCCGTGCCCGCGACGTTGTTCGTCTCCCGGTGTCGTCCTTTGACGATGGGGTATCCCCTGCTCTTCGAGAGCTTGGGGAAGGGGGTTACGTGGTTCGCATCCGAGTCCTGGTCGTCGACGACCATCGCATCTTCGCCGAGTCGCTCGCCGCTGCCCTGGCGGCCGAGCCCGACGTCGACGTCTCCGCCGCGGGCAGCGGTCCAGCCGCGCTGCGCAGCCTGGAGCGGGCGGCAGCCGAGGGGCGGCGCTTCGATGTGCTGCTCGTCGACGCCGACCTGGGCGGCAATGTGCCGGGAGTCCGGCCCGCCGTGCCCGTCCAGGAGGTGGGCGAGGACGGGCTGGTCGACGGCATCTCGCTGGTCGCCGGGGTCCGTTCCGGGCAGCCGGCCGTACGGATCGTCGTCCTCGCCGAGAAGGACGATCCGCGCCGGGCGGCGCTCGCCCTGCAGGCCGGGGCGTCCGGGTGGGTGGCCAAGGACTGCTCGCTGTCCCGGCTGCTCACCGTCATCCGCGGGGTCCTGCGCGACGAGACGCATCTGCCGCCCGCCCTGCTCACGGGGGTGTTGCGGGAGCTCACGGCGGCCCGCAAGCACCGCACCGAGAGCGAGCGGCTGGTCGAGTCGCTGACGCCGAGGGAACGGGAAGTCCTGCGGTGCATGGTCGCCGGGCTGGGGAGAAAAGCGGTCGCCGAGCGGCTGTACCTCTCCCCGCACACAGTCCGCACCCATATGCAGAACGTCCTCGGCAAACTGGGCGTCCACTCCACCCTGGCCGCGGTCGCCCTGGCCCGCAGGGCCGGAGTGGGCCCGGTCGACCTGGGCCCGGCCGACCGGCTTATCCGGGAGGAGAGCAGCAGCGCCTGATCAACACCGCTGAGCGGCAACGCCCTTGAAGGTGCGCGGGGCTGTATCGATCTGCGGCTCCGCCCGTGGGCGCGACCAGCCACGACGGCGCCGCGGACAACCGACGACACGCCCCGGCACTACCCACTCGGCGCTCCCAGCGGAGCGCCTAGCCGGGGATGTTGTCGAACGGCGCCGTGAGCTGGCGCAGCAACCCGGCCAGCTCCCCGCGCTGTGCCCGCGAGAGTTCCGCGAGGATCGCGCGCTCCTGGTCGAGCAGGCCGGCGAGTGCCTGGTCCGCGCGGTCGCGGCCCTCGTCGGTCAGCCGTACCAGCACCCCGCGCCGGTCGCTGGGGTCGGGGAGGCGCTCCACCAGGCCCTTCTTGGCCAGGCGGTCGATGCGGTTGGTCATCGTGCCGGAGGTGACCAGGGTCTGCGTCAGCAGCTGTCCCGGGGAGAGCTGATACGGCGTTCCCGCGCGCCGGAGCGCGGTCAGCACGTCGAACTCCCAGGGCTCCAGGCTGTGCTCGGAGAAGGCCAGCCGGCGGGCGCGGTCCAGATGCCGGGCCAGTCTGCTGACCCGGCTGAGTACCTCCAGCGGCTCCACGTCGAGGTCCGGGCGCTCCCGGCGCCACGCTGCGACCAGCCGATCGACCTCGTCCTCCATAGCGATCAGTGTAGTGGTTGTGTCGACATGAAGTCTCTTGACGTCAAGATACCTGTCGGGGCAGGCTGGAGGGCGAGTAGAGACAGGAGGCCCCGCCAATGTCCGCTGCCACCACCCCCACCTGGGACCCGGCCCAGTACCTGCGCCACGCCGGCCACCGCGCCCGCCCCTTCATCGACCTGCTGGCCCGCGTCCCCGACCTCCCCGGCGACCGCCCGCGCATCGCCGACCTCGGCTGCGGCCCCGGCAATGTCACCGCCCTGCTGGCCGAACGCTGGCCCACCGCGCACATCACCGGGCACGACAACTCCGTCGAGATGCTGGACAAGGCCCATGTCGAGCACGAGGGCCCGACCGCGGGCGGCGGCCGCCTCGACTTCGCCCACGCCGACGTACGGACCTGGACGCCGACCGAGCCGTACGACCTGATCATCAGCAACGCCACACTCCAGTGGGTGCCGGACCATGGGCGGCGTTTCGGCGCCTGGGTGCAGGGGCTGCGCACCGGCGGCACCTTCGCCTTCCAGGTCCCCGGCAACTTCGACGCCCCGAGCCACCGGCTGATGCGCGCCCTCGCGCCCCGGTACGGCCTGGCCGACACCCTGCGCCACGAGGACGCCGTGCTCACCCCGGGGACCTATCTCGCGCGGCTGGCCGACCTGGGCTGCGTCGCCGACGTCTGGGAGACGACGTACGTCCATCTCCTGACCGGCGAGGATCCGGTGCTGGACTGGGTGAAGGGCACGGGCCTGCGACCGGTCCTCACCGCGCTCGCCGACGACCCCGCCCGGCGGGACGCCTTCCTGGCCGAGTACCGCGCCGCCCTGCGCGAGGCCTATCCGGCCGGTGCGCACGGCACGCCGTTCCCGTTCCGCCGGATCTTCGCCGTGGCCCGCAAGGAGGCGTGATGATCAGCGCCGTGGACCATGTCCAGCTCGCGGCCCCGCCGGGGTCCGAGGACCGGCTGCGCGCGTACTACGCCGACGTCCTCGGCATGACCGAGGTGCCGAAGCCGCCCGTGCTCGCGGCGCGGGGCGGGTGCTGGTTCCGGGCGGGGCCCGTGCAGCTGCACCTGGGGGTCGAGGAGGACTTCCGGCCGGCCGGGAAGGCGCACCCGGGGCTGCGGGTGACCGGCATCGAGGCGTACGCCGCCCGTCTGGAGGCCGGGGGAGCCGCGGTCACCTGGGACGAGAACCTGCCGGGGCACCGGCGCTTCTACTCGTACGACCCCGTGGGCAACCGCCTGGAGTTCCTGGAGCCGCTCGATGCCGTTGCCGCTGTTTGAGCGCCGCGGCCCGGGGTCACCCGCTGAGGGACACCGACGTCGAACCTCGCAAGGAGTGAGGAACATGGCGAAGGAAGAGAAGGCCAGGGCCAAGAAGGAGCAGCTCAAGGGCAAGGCCAAGGAAGCGATGGGCCGCATGGCCGGCAATGAGCGGATGACCGCGGAAGGCAAGGCCGAGCAGATGAAGGGCGATGCACGCCAGGCGAAGGAGAAGGGCAAGGACACCTTCAAGCACTGAGTCCCAGGTAGTGGCACTGCGTCTCAGTCAGTGGCACCGCGTCTCAGGCACTGAGCGCGCCGACGCCCTCGGCCTGCCGCCCGCACCGGCGGCGCCCGGGGCGTCAGCTCTTCCTGCGCCCTATCAAATGCGGCTTCGCCTCCAGGCCGTCCAGCCCGTGCCACGCCAGATTCACCAGGTGCGCCGCCACCTCCGCCTTCTTCGGGCGGCGCACGTCCAGCCACCACTGGCCGGTCAGGGCGACCATCCCGACCAGGGCCTGCGCGTACAGCGGGGCCAGCTTGGGGTCGAAGCCGCGGCTCTTGAACTCACGGCCCAGGATGTCCTCCACCTGGGTGGCGATGTCCGAGATCAGCGACGCGAAGGACCCCGTCGACTGGGGGATGGGCGAGTCACGGACCAGGATGCGGAAGCCGTCCGTGTACTCCTCGATGTAGTCGAGGAGCGCGAAGGCCGCCTGTTCGCACAGCTCACGCGGGTGCCCGGCGGTCAGCGAGCCGGTCACCATGTCCAGCAGACGGCGCATCTCGCGGTCCACGACCACCGCGTACAGCCCCTCCTTGCCACCGAAGTGCTCGTACACCACCGGCTTGGAGACACCCGCCTTCGCGGCGATCTCCTCCACCGACGTGCCCTCGAAGCCCTTCGCGGCGAAAAGGGTGCGACCGATCTCCAGCAGCTGCTGGCGACGCTCCGCACCGGTCATCCGGGTACGGCGCGTCCGCCGCTGCTTCTCATTGCCGGGGGTGCTGCTGGAGTCGGTCGCCACGGCGTCAATCATGCCGCCTCTACGGGTTCCTTCCCGCGCCGGGAGCCGCCTTCCTCGGTGTTCCGGCGCGAATCGATACGCGAGCGTGACGGCCAGCGCACGTCAGAGGCCCAGCCGAGCATCTCGAACCAGCGGATGATCCGTGCGGAGGAGTCGATCTGCCCGCGCTCCACACCGTGCCGCGCGGAGGTCGGGTCCGCGTGGTGCAGGTTGTGCCAGGACTCGCCGCACGACAGCACCGCCAGCCACCACACGTTGCCCGAACGGTCCCGCGACTTGAACGGCCGCTTGCCCACCGCGTGGCAGATCGAGTTGATCGACCATGTGACGTGGTGCAGCAGGGCCACTCGCACCAGTGAGCCCCAGAAGAAGCCGGTGAACGCGCCCCACCAGGACATCGTCACCAGACCGCCGATCACGCCGGGCAGCGCCAGCGACAGCATCGTCCAGTAGATGAAATGGCGGGAGATCGCACGGATCGCCCCGTCCTTGATCAGATCCGGGGCGTACTTGTCCTGAGGGGTCCGCTCCTCGTCGAACATCCAGCCGACGTGCGCCCACCACAGGCCCTTCATCAGCGCCGGAACCGTCTCCCCGTAACGCCACGGAGAGTGCGGGTCGCCGTCCGCGTCGGAGAACTTGTGGTGCTTGCGGTGGTCGGCGACCCAGCGGACCAGAGGGCCCTCCACCGCCATCGAGCCGGCGATGGCGAGAGCGATGCGCAGCGGGCGGTTCGCCTTGAAGGAGCCGTGGGTGAAGTAGCGGTGGTAGCCGATCGTGACGCCATGGCAGGCGAAGAAGTAGAAGAAGACCATCAGGCCGAGGTCGAGCCAGCTGACCCCCCGGCCCCAGGCCAGCGGCACCGCAGCGGTGAGCGCCAGGAACGGGACGACGATGAAGAGGAGGAGCGCCAACTGTTCGAGCGACCCCTTCCTCTCGCCGCCGAGCGTGGCCGGGGGAAGTGGGGTGTCGTTGTCCGCCTTCGGGGCGTCATCGATCACATCGGAGCTCGTGGTCATGGGGCGTCCCCTGTGGGGTTCGAGGGTTTTGGCAGGTGCCGGGCTTGCAGGAACTGTTCCCAGGTTCCGTTACAACGATCCCTACGGTTCCGTAACCTACGGCGTCGTAAGTATGGCAGTGCGAAGCCCGGCGGCAAGAGCCCGAGAGACTGCGCGTCCGCATGGACACCTATCCTTGGTGTCGGTCGGACAGCGCGGTCCGCTCTGATTTCTTCCCGGATGCCAGGAGCCGTATGCGGCACCCGCCGCGCGGCACCGGGGCCGGGTTCCCTCCCAGACGAGCTTCAACACTGCAAGGAGCCGCACCTGTGAGCAGTGCCGACGACCAGACTGAGTCCCAGGAGACCACCAGCACCGAGCTGCGAGCCGACATCCGCCGACTGGGTGACCTCCTGGGTGAGGCCCTCGTCCGGCAGGAGGGCCCCGAGCTCCTCGACCTGGTCGAAAAGGTCCGCCGCCTCACCCGGGAGGACGGCGAAGCCGCCGCCGAACTGCTGCGTGGCACCGAACTCGACACCGCGGCCAAGCTGGTCCGCGCCTTCTCCACCTACTTCCACCTGGCCAACGTCACCGAGCAGGTGCACCGCGGCCGCGAGCTGCGCGCCAAGCGCGCCGTCGAGGGCGGCCTCCTCGCCCGTACGGCCGACCGTCTCAAGGACGCCGACCCCGAGCACCTGCGCCAGACGATCCAGCACCTCAACGTGCGCCCCGTCTTCACCGCGCACCCCACCGAGGCCGCCCGCCGCTCCGTCCTCAACAAGCTCCGGCGTATCGCGGCGCTCCTGGAGACCCCGGTCCTCGAAGGCGACCGGCGCCGCCATGACACCCGACTGGCCGAGAACATCGACCTCGTCTGGCAGACCGACGAACTGCGTGTCGTCCGCCCCGAGCCCGCCGACGAGGCCCGCAACGCCATCTACTACCTGGACGAACTGCACGCCGGCGCCGTCGGCGACGTCCTGGAGGACCTGACCGCGGAGCTGGAGCGCGTCGGCCACAAGCTCCCCGACACCACCCGCCCGCTCACCTTCGGCACCTGGATCGGCGGCGACCGCGACGGCAACCCCAACGTCACCCCCCAGGTGACCTGGGACGTCCTCATCCTCCAGCACGAGCACGGCATCAACGACGCCCTGGAGATGATCGACGAGCTGCGCGGCTTCCTGTCGAACTCCATCCGCTACACGGGCGCCACCGAGGAGCTCCTTGAGTCCCTGCGGGCCGACCTGGAGAACCTCCCCGAGATCAGCCCCCGCTACAAGCGGCTCAACGCCGAGGAGCCCTACCGGCTCAAGGCCACCTGCATCCGGCAGAAGCTGGAGAACACCAAGACGCGGCTGGCCAGGAACATCCCGCACGAGGACGGGCGCGACTACCTCGGCACGGGCGAGCTGCTGCACGACCTGACGCTGATCCAGACCTCGCTGCGCGAGCACCGGGGCGCCCTGTTCGCCGACGGCCGTATGAACCGCACCATCCGCACGCTGTCCGCGTTCGGCCTCCAGCTCGCCACCATGGACGTCCGCGAGCACGCCGACGCCCACCACCACGCCCTCGGCCAGCTCTTCGACCGGCTCGGCGAGGAGTCCTGGCGGTACGCCGACATGCCCCGCGACTACCGCGCCAAGCTGCTCGCGAAGGAACTGCGCTCCCGTCGGCCCCTCGCGCCGACCCCGGCGCCGGTGGACGCGGCCGGTGAGAAGACCCTCGGCGTGTTCCAGACCGTCAAGCGGGCGCTCCAGGTCTTCGGACCCGAGGTCATCGAGTCGTACATCATCTCGATGTGCCAGGGCGCCGACGACGTCTTCGCCGCGACCGTGCTGGCCCGCGAGGCCGGCCTGATCGACCTGCACGCCGGCTGGGCGAAGATCGGCATCGTGCCGCTGCTGGAGACCACCGACGAGCTCAAGGCCGCCGACACCATCCTGGAGGACATGCTCTCCGACCCGTCGTACCGCAGGCTCGTGGCACTGCGGGGCGATGTGCAGGAGGTCATGCTCGGCTACTCCGACTCCTCCAAGTTCGGCGGCATCACCACCAGCCAGTGGGAGATCCACCGCGCCCAGCGCCGGCTGCGCGACGTCGCCCACCGCTACGGCGTCCGGCTGCGCCTCTTCCACGGCCGCGGCGGCACCGTCGGCCGCGGTGGCGGCCCCTCGCACGACGCGATCCTCGCCCAGCCCTGGGGCACCCTGGAGGGCGAGATCAAGGTCACCGAGCAGGGCGAGGTCATCTCCGACAAGTACCTCGTGCCCTCCCTGGCCAGGGAGAACCTGGAACTGACCGTCGCGGCCACGCTGCAGGCCTCCGCCCTGCACACCGCGCCGCGCCAGTCCGTCGAGGCGCTCTCCCGCTGGGACGCCGCGATGGACCTGGTCAGCGACGCCGCCCACGCCGCCTACCGAAGGCTCGTCGAAGACCCCGACCTGCCGACGTACTTCCTCGCCTCCACGCCGGTCGACCAGCTCGCCGGCCTGCACCTGGGCTCGCGGCCCTCCCGCCGCCCCGGCTCGGGCGTCTCGCTCGACGGACTGCGCGCCATCCCGTGGGTGTTCGGCTGGACCCAGTCGCGGCAGATCGTGCCCGGCTGGTTCGGCGTCGGCTCCGGCCTGAAGGCGCTGCGCGAGGCCGGTCTGGACACCGTGCTCGACGAGATGCACGAGCAGTGGCACTTCTTCCGCAACTTCATCTCCAACGTCGAGATGACGCTCGCCAAGACCGACCTGCGGATCGCCGCCCACTACGTCGACACCCTGGTGCCGGACGAGCTCAAGCACGTCTTCGACACCATCCGCGCCGAGCACGAGCTCACCGTCGCCGAGGTCCTGAAGATCACCGGCGAGAGGGAACTCCTCGACGCGACGCCGGTCCTGAAGCAGACCTTCGCCATCCGCGACGCCTACCTGGACCCCATCTCCTACCTCCAGGTCGCCCTGCTCAAGCGCCAGCGTGACGCCGTAGCCGCGGGAACCGAGGCCGACCCGCTCCTCTCCCGCGCCCTGCTCCTCACCGTCAACGGCGTGGCAGCGGGCCTGCGCAACACCGGCTGACCGGCCCAGACGGACCAGACGGCCCAAAAAAGGTGCCCCCGTGCTTCGTACGAGCACGGGGGCACCGCTGGTTCCAACCGGCCGTCAGGCCCTACGACGCCGGAACACCAGGTAGCCACCCGCGCCCAGCAACGCGGCCGCGGCGGCGGACAGCAGGCCCACCGGGGCACCGTTGCCGGTCTCGGCGAGGTCGCCCTCGGCGCCGCCCTGGGCGGACGGGGACGTCGACGGGGCGGCGCCGGGCTCGGACGTGGAGTCGCCCGGCGTCTCGGACTCGGGCTCGGAGGCCGACGGCGAGCCGGACGGCGTGGCCGTGCTGCCGCCGCCCTCCTCCTCGTCCTCGCAGTCCGTCCAGAACACCTTGTGCTTCGCGGCCCCCTTCTCGCCCTCGAAGTTCCAGAACAGCTTGTAGTGCCCGTCGGGCAGCGTCATGTCCGACGTACGGCCATGACCTTCGCCGTCCAGGGTGATGGCACCGGTCTTCACCGTCTCGCCCTTGACGGCGGCGGTCGGAGCCCAGGCCTCGATGTGCCAGTCGACCTTCTGCACACTGTCGAAGCCGAACGCGTCCAGGTAGAACTCGCAGACGTGCGGCTCGTTCTTGCGCAGCTCCTCGCCAGTGGTGGCGTCGTGGATCTTGACAGTGCCGTTGTCGCCGGGAGTGGTGGCGTGGGCGGCGGCCGGAGCGGAGAGCAGCGCGGCCGCGGCGATGGCGGACAGGGCGCCGACGCGGTTGAGGGTACGCATGAGGCAGTAGTCCATCTTCGAGAAGGAACGGGAAGATGTGGAGGGGGCGGCTCAGCTTCCTGCCGGGACTGACGCAAGGTCAATCACGAACAGGCAACACTCAAGTTCTCCACAGACGGAGACAACGACGGAAACATCAGATCGTCACAAAAACCGCCGTGAGCAGCGCGATCCCCGACCCCGCCAGCACCCACGCCAACCGCGTCCGGCGCAGACCGCCCGACACGACGACCGACGCCAGCAGCAGCGCACCGCCCAGCGGAACCCAGGCGTACAGAATCCCCGCGGGCCCGGACCGTACGACCTCGTCACTGCCCGGCTTGACCACGACCGTGTACGTCTGCCCCTTGCGTACCGCCACGTTGTCCTCGATGACGACCGACTCGCGCGGCTGCGCACCCTCCGAGACCGGCGTGAAGGGACCGCTGCAGGTGTCCCCGGCGCACCGCGTCACCTCGATCGTGCCGCTCTCCCGGCCCTTGGTGAGCATCACATGGTGCCCGGTGCCCCACGAGGCCCACACACCCGCGATCAGGATCAGCACGGCGACCGTGCCCATCGTCGCGACCCGCCCGAAGCGCAGCGCGGCGGCAGCGCCCTGACTGGAGACAACGGCAGAAGGCATGGCCGCGATCCTTGGCCATGCCCCTGCGCCCGGTCAACCTCGGCCCGTTCGACCGGGCGGACAAGTCAGGAGTTGTACGTGCTTTGCGCCCGCTCCAGCCCCTCGATCACCAGACACTCCACCGCGTCCGCCGCACGGTCCACGAAGTAGTCCAGCTCCTTGCGCTCGGCGGAGGAGAAGTCCTTCAGCACGAAGTCCGCGACCTGCATACGCCCCGGAGGCCGCCCGATCCCGAACCGCACCCGGTGATACTCCGAACTCATCACCTTCGTCATCGACTTCAGCCCGTTGTGCCCGTTGTCCCCGCCGCCGAGCTTCAGCCGCAGGGTGCCGTAGTCGATGTCCAACTCGTCATGAACGGCGACGATATTGCCCACCGGCACCTTGTAGAAGTCCCGCAACGCGTTGAGGGGCCCGCCGGACAGATTCATGAACGACATCGGCTTCACCAGGATCACCCGCCGGTTCAACGGCCCCGGCGGCCCGATCCGCCCCTCGACGACCTGCGCCTGGGCCTTCCCCGCCCGCTTGAACTTCCCCCCGATCCGCTCGGCCAGCAGATCCGCCACCATGAACCCCACGTTGTGCCGGTTCATGGCGTACTCGGGCCCCGGATTACCGAGGCCGGCGATCAGCCAGGGGGCACTCGGGTCGCTCGTCACGTCCATGTCTCCCTTGATACGCGCCAGCCGCTGCTCCCGTCGGGAACAGCGGCTGGCGAACCGATGACAGAGCCGAGGATCACGCCTCTGCCAGACCTGAGGATCAGGCCTCGGCGACCTCTTCGCCCTCGGCGGCCTCGCCCTCCGGGGCCTCCTCGGCCTGCGCGGCCAGGACCTGCAGGACGACAGCGTCCTCCTCGATGGCCAGCGTGGTGCCCTTGGGCAGCGTGATGTCCTTGGCGAGGACGGAGGCGCCGGCCTCCAGGCCCTCGACGGACACGGTGACCGACTCGGGGATGTGCGTGGCCTCGGTCTCGACCGGCAGCGCGTTCAGCACGTGCTCCAGCAGGTTGCCGCCGGCGGCCAGCTCGCCCTCGGTGTGCACCGGGATCTCGACCGTGACCTTCTCGCCGCGCTTGACCAGCAGCAGGTCGACGTGCTCAAGGAAGCCCTTGATCGCGTCACGCTGGACGGCCTTCGGGATCGCCAGCTCGTTGGACTTGCCGTCGATGTCCAGGGCGATCAGAACGTTCGGCGTACGCAGCGCGAGCAGCAGGTCGTGACCCGGCAGGGTCAGGTGCAGCGGCTCCGAGCCGTGGCCGTACAGGACACCGGGGACCTTCGAGTCACGGCGGATACGGCGGGCGGCACCCTTGCCGAACTCGGTACGGGTCTCGGCGGAGATCTTGACCTCGGACATGTTCACTCCTCGTAGAACTAGATGCGGACGTGGTCACCCGGCCACGAACGGCCTGCTACGAAGAGCGCGTCGATAACGGAGCACCGAATCCCGCAGAACAACGGGAACGGCCTCCCTCGCCGAGCAACTGAAGCAGTCTACTCGGAGGGGGAGGCCGTACCCAAAAGGATCTCTACTGCTCGTCGAACAGGCTCGTCACCGAACCGTCCTCGAACACCTCACGCACCGCGTTCGCGACCGTCGGCGCGATCGACAGCACCGTCAGCTTGTCCAGGTCGCGGCTCAGCTCACCCGGCGTAGGCAGCGTGTTCGTGAACACGAACTCGCTCACCCGGGAGTTCTTCAGCCGGTCCGCCGCCGGACCCGACAGCACACCGTGCGTGGCCGTCACGATGACGTCCTCCGCGCCGTGCGCGAACAGCGCGTCGGCCGCCGCGCAGATCGTGCCACCGGTGTCGATCATGTCGTCCACCAGCACACACACGCGGCCCTTGACCTCACCCACGACCTCGTGGACGGTCACCTGGTTCGCCACGTCCTTGTCGCGCCGCTTGTGCACGATCGCCAGCGGAGCGCCCAGCCGGTCGCACCAGCGGTCCGCGACCCGCACGCGACCCGCGTCCGGGGACACGACGGTCAGCTTCGCCCGGTCCACCTTCCGGCCCACGTAGTCCGCGAGCAGCGGAAGAGCGAAGAGGTGGTCGACCGGGCCGTCGAAGAAGCCCTGGATCTGGTCCGTGTGCAGATCCACGGTCAGGATGCGGTCCGCACCCGACGTCTTCATCAGATCCGCGATCAGACGTGCCGAAATCGGTTCACGCCCACGGTGCTTCTTGTCCTGCCGCGCGTAACCGTAGAACGGCACGATGACGGTGATGGAGCGCGCCGACGCACGCTTCAGCGCGTCGATCATGATCAACTGCTCCATGATCCACTGGTTGATCGGAGCCGTGTGGCTCTGGATCACGAAGCAGTCCGCGCCACGCGCCGACTCCTGGTAGCGGACGTAGATCTCACCGTTGGCGAAGTCGAAGGCCTTTGTGGGGACGACCCCGACCCCCAACTGCTGGGCGACCTCCTCGGCAAGCTCGGGGTGGGCGCGGCCGGAGAAGAACATCAACTTCTTCTCGCCGGTCGTCTTGATCCCGGTCACAGCACTGTCTCCTCAGAGGTGTCGCAGCTGGGTGTGCACTTATCACGGTACGCCGTGTTTGACGCACCGGTTTCCGGTCAGTCCTCGCTCTCGACCTGCCGAGACGCCGCCTCGGCCGCCTTCGCGGCCGCACTGCCCGGACGCTTGCGAGCCACCCAACCCTCGATATTCCGCTGCTGACCACGGGCCACGGCCAGCGAACCGGGCGGCACGTCCTTCGTGATCACGGACCCGGCCGCGGTGTACGCGCCGTCCCCGACCGTGACGGGAGCCACAAACATGTTGTCCGAACCGGTACGGCAGTGGGAGCCGACCGTGGTGTGGTGTTTGTCCTTTCCGTCATAGTTCACGAAGACGCTCGCGGCACCGATGTTCGTGTACTCACCGATCGTCGCGTCACCGACGTAGGACAGGTGCGGGATCTTCGTCCCCTCGCCGATCGAGGAGTTCTTGGTCTCGACGTACGTACCGATCTTGCTCTTCGTGCCGAGACGGGTCCCGGGCCGCAGATACGCGTACGGCCCCACGCTCGCCTGTGCTCCCACGACCGCGCCGTCGGCCACGGTGTTGTCGACCCGTGCCCCGGCGCCGACCTTCGTGTCCTTCAGCCGGCAGTTCGGGCCGACCACCGCGCCCTCGCCGAGGTGCGTGGAGCCCTGGAGCTGGGTGCCGGGCTGGACGAGGGCGTCCTGGTCGAACGTGACCGTGACATCGACCCAGGTCGTCGCCGGGTCGACCACCGTGACACCGGCGAGCATCGCGCGGGTCAGCAGCCGGTCGTTCAGGATCCGGCGGGCCTCGGACAGCTGCACCCGGTTGTTGATCCCGGCGATCTCGCGGAAGTCGCTGGCGACGGACGCGCCGACCCGGTGACCGGCCTCGCGCAGAATGCCGAGGACGTCCGTCAGGTACTCCTCGTGCTGGGCGTTGTCCGTGCGGACCTTGCCCAGGGCGTCCGCGAGCAACTGCCCGTCGAACGCGAACACACCCGAGTTGATCTCCCGGATCTCCCGCTGTGCGTCGGTCGCGTCCTTGTGCTCGACGATCTCGGTCACGGCACCGGTCGCACCGTCCCGCACGATCCGGCCGTAACCGGTCGCGTCCGGGACCTCGGCGGTCAGCACGGTGACGGCGTTGCCGTCGGCGGAGTGGGTGGCGGCGAGGCGGGTGAGGGTCTCGCCGGTGAGGAGGGGGGTGTCGCCGCAGACGACGACCACGGTGCCGTCGATGCCACCGCCGAGCTCCTCAAGGGCCATCCGTACAGCGTGCCCGGTGCCGTTCTGCTCGGCCTGTACGGCGGTGCGTACGCCGGGGTCGATCTCGCCGAGATGCGCGACGACCTGCTCCCGCGCGTGCCCCACGACCACGACCAGGTTCTCGGGGTGCAACTCGCTCGCGGCGGCGAGCACATGACCGACGAGACTGCGTCCGCAGATCTCGTGCAGGACCTTGGGTGTGGCCGACTTCATACGGGTGCCCTCACCCGCTGCGAGAACGACGACGGCTGCCGGGCGAATGGCGCTCACGGGATGCCCTTCGGCTGTGGAGGGGGTGGGGTGACATCCGCAGGATACCGGGGCGTTTTGTGGGGGACATGGGAGCGGGTCCCGACTGAGCTGTTGGCAGTCGGGACCCGCGCTTGAGAACTTGCTCCCCCGCCAGGACTCGAACCCGGACAGATGGCACCAAAAGCCACAGTGCTGCCAATTACACCACGGGGGATGGAACCCGACTGAACCGGACGTATGGCCAGGTCGCCGAGTCGGCACCCAACACTATGCCGTACGGGGCGCCTTCCGTGCGACGGTACAGGTCGGCGCTCGCCGTGGCCCCGCGGCCCGCTCTCGCGGTGCCCCGAAGTCGGCGTCCGGGGGCGAACGGTGTGCGATTCGGCAGTTCGAGGGATATCGGGCTGTTTCGCTTACGTTCGGTCACGGAGTGTGGTGTAGGCCAGTCGTCGAAACTCGCCGGAAAAGCGGTACCGGGCGCCCGTAGGCTGGAGGCATGACCACGACGGGGGAAGACCGCGCCGGGGCTCCGCCGGAGGGGGCGGGACCGTGGTGGTGGGGCAGGTTGCGCAGTGCGGTGCTGGACGTGAGTCTGGCCGTCGTGTCCGCGCTGGAGTGCGGGGTCGAGGGGGTTCGATTCGCGAAGGACGCCGGGATACCCGTGGCCGCGGGCGTCGTGTTCGGGGTGCTGGCGGGGTCCGTGCTGGTGCTGCGGCGCCGGTGGCCGATAGCCGTCGTGCTGGTGTCGATCGCGGTGATGCCGGCCCAGATGGGCTTCCTCATGGGCATCGTCGGTCTGTACACCCTGGCCGCGTCCGAACTGCCGCGGCGGATCATCGGCTCGCTCGCCGGGATGTCGTTCGTCGGCACACTGATCGTGACGTTCGTGTGGGCCCGGCAGGACATGGCGCGGGGGAGTCTGACCTTCGGGGACTGGGTGATCCCGTTCGCGTCGATCACCACCGCCCTCGGCATGACCGCGCCGCCGCTGCTGCTCGGACTGTATGTGGGTGCGCGGCGCCGGCTGATGGAGAGTCTTCGGGAGCGGGCCGACTCTCTTGAGCGGGAGCTTCAGCTGCTCGCCGAGCGGGCGGAGGAGCGCGCCGAGTGGGCGCGGAACGAGGAGCGGACCCGGATCGCGCGGGAGATGCATGACGTCGTCGCGCATCGGGTGAGTCTGATGGTCGTGCATGCCGCCGCGCTGCAGGCCGTGGCCCGGAAGGATCCCGAGAAGGCGGTGAAGAACGCCGCGCTGGTGGGGGACATGGGGCGGCAGGCGTTGACCGAGTTGCGGGAGATGCTCGGGGTGCTGCGGAGCGGGGGTGCGCGGGCGGATCGGGCTCAGGGGGCTGTCGTACCGCTCGCCGCTGTGGGGGCGGCCGCCGCCGCCGCGGCCGATCGGGGATGGAGTGCTCAGGACGACGTGGCCGGTGAGGGGCCTTGTCTGTCCGAGCTGGACGAGCTGATCGGGCAGTCGGCCGCCGCGGGGATGGTGGTGGATCTGTCCGTCGAGGGGGAGACGCGGTCGTATGCGCGGGAGGTCGAGCAGACGGCGTTCCGGGTGGTGCAGGAGGCGCTGACGAACGTCCACAAGCATGCGGCGGGGGCGAAGACGCATGTGCGGCTGGCGCATCGGGTGTCGGAGATCGCCATGCAGGTGGAGAACGAACCGCCGCCGGAGGCGTCGTCGGAGTCGTCGGCACGGCTGCCGTCGGGGGGCAACGGTCTGGTGGGGATGAAGGAGCGCGTCGTGGCGCTCGGCGGGGTGTTCGTGTCCGGGCCGACGGATGCGGGGGGTTTCCGGGTGTCGGCGGTGATTCCGGCGGCGTAGCCGCGGGGGCCGGTCACCTGTCCTTGCCGCCGTTCCCGCGCCGTCCCGTCCCGGGTGTCAGCCCGCTGTGAGGCGTACCGGCTCTATCCCCGCGACCAGGCCGGCGAGGGCTTGGTCGATGTCCGGGCCGAGATACCAGTCGCCGGTGTGGTCGAGCGTGTAGACGCGGCCCTCGGTGTCGATGGCGAGGAGGGCCTGGGTGTCGGTCTCGGCGCCGAGCGGGCAGACCTCGGTGTCGAGGGCGCGGCCGAGGTCGCCGAGGGTGCGGGCCATGTGGAGGCCGTGCAGGGGGTCGAAGTGGAGGGTCGCGGGGGCGACCTGGCGGCCGGGGCCCGCGGGGCTGATGTGGAGGCCCCCGAACTCGGCCCAGGCTTCGACGGCGGCGGGGAAGACGGCGTGGCGGTGGCCGGCGGGTGAGGCGTGTTCACGCAGGGCGTCGGCCCAGAACTCGGCCTGCTTGATGTCCCAGCGTCCGGGCTGCCAGCCGGCGGCGCGCAGGGCGGCGTCGACGGGGACGGGGAAACGGGTGGAGGAGGTGCGGTCGGTGTGCATCTGCCCTTCGATCGTCGAGTGGGCCGGAGTGTGCGGCAGCGGTGGGCCGCCCGGCGGTCGTGCGGTCGTGCCGTTGTGCGGTCGTGCGGGTGGGCGGGGGAGGTCAGCCGTCTGCCGTTGTCGGGTCGACGATACGGACGCCGAAGTGGGCGCTCAGGGCGGTACAGGCGCGACAGGGGGCGGCGAAGCTGCCGTGCAGGGGGTCGCCGTCCTCACGGATGCGGCGGGCGGTGAGCTTGGCCTGCTTGAGGACCTTGCGGGCTTCGCCGTTGGTCATGGGTTTGCGGGCGGCACGTTTGCTGCGGGTGGCGTCGGCGGTGGCGATGTGCCGTGAGATGAGGATGGTCTCGGCGCAGCGGCCGGTGAAGCGGTCGCGTTCGCCGCTGGTGAGGGTGTCGAGGAAGTCCTGGACGAGGTGGTGAAGTTCCGGGGGCTGGTCGCCGCGGGCGGCGGTGCCGGTGAGGGTGGCGCCGCGCACGGAGAGGGCGGCGGCGACGGTCGGGAGTATCCCGTCGCGGCGGTGGCGGAGGGCGGGCGCGTGAGGGGTCTCGGTGGCGCTCCAGCCGATGCGGGGGTCGCCGGACCTCGCGGCGTCGGGTCCCGTCTGCGTGGTGTTCATGATCGTCATCCCCTCCCGAGCATCCCCCGGGCATGCTCTCGGACGTCACAGAGTGCCAAATGCCGTGGCGGGTGCGGAAGCTGGGGCGGCGCGACACGCCCGGGTTTGGGCGGGCTGTCACGGCGGGGTGACGGCTGGTCACGGAAGCGGAGGGGGGCATGACCGGCGCCGGTGACCCGTGTCGTCGTACCGCATAGGCTGTCGGCACCGCTTTCCATGCGGTGACGTGTGGACGCAGACGAGACAGTGGATACGGGGCGTTGTGACCGTGTGTGGTCATGGCGGGCCGTATCAGAACGCCGCAGGGGGCAACCGTCATGACGACAGGTCGGCTCGGGCTGGGGGCACCTCCCGGCCGCCAGGCCGCGGGACAAGCCGTGCCGCCGAACGCGGCTTACGCCGGGCAGGTCGTGCATTTCCCGGATCCGGTACGCGCGTCCCGTCACCCGAGAGGAGTACGCGTCGACGACCGTGGTTACCCCGATTTCTCGCCCTACGCGCGTGCGGCGGCGGAGATCGCGGAGCCGCCGGAGGGTTTCGGCGTCGACGAGTTGCGGCTGACGGACTACGTGTCGGCGAACGCGGCGCTGGCCGCGTCCGGGCACGATCTGTGGGACACGGTGCCGGCGGTGGCGACGCCGCACGGCTGGACGTGGCATCACGCGGTGGGTTCACGGCGGCTGGAGCTGGTCCCGGTCGAGGTGAAGGCGCTGCTGCGGCACCACGGTGGGATCGCGACATCGGCGGTGGACCAGAACAAGCGGGGGACGCGGCCGTTGCAGGACACGCGGCCCGCGCATTTCCGGCTGCCGAAGTCGGGTGTGGCGGTGACGGAGTCCCAGGTGCTGGGGGTCGAGGAGGACCTCGGGTACCGGCTGCCGGGCGCGTATCGGTCATTTCTGAAGGCGGCCGGCGGGTGTGCCCCGGTGGGGACGGCGCTCGATCCGGAGCTGGGCCTGCTGGTCGACCAGCCGCTGTTCACGGTGCGGGACGAGGCGGCGATCAATGACCTGGTCTACGTCAACAAGTGCCTGCGGGACCATCTGACCAAGGACTTCCTGGGCGTCGGGTTCGTGCAGGGCGGGTTGCTGGCCGTGAAGGTGAAGGGCGACCGGGTCGGTTCGGTGTGGTTCTGCGCGTACGACGACGCGCGGGACGTGGATCCGGCCTGGCCGGCGCCCGAGCGGGTGGAGCGGTTGCTGCTGCCGTGCGGTGAGGACTTCGACGCGTTTCTGTCCCGGCTGGCGGGTTCTCCGCCGGAGTTGGAGACGGTGGCGAATCTGATGGTGGACGGCGGGTTCGCGCGTGCGGTGCCGGTGGCTTCGGCGTCTTCTGCGGCTTCGGTGGGGGAGTGAGCTTCGCGATGGTGACGTTCGCACAGGCGCAGGAGCGCGCGGAAGAGTGGATCAACGGCGAAGTGCCGTCGTACCAGCATCGTGAGGTGCGGGTACGGGAGTTCGAGCTCGGGTTCGTCGTGTGGGCCGAGGACCGTTCGGACGGACCGCGTTCGGACGGGGGCGACCAGCGGCTGGTGATCGCCCGGGACAGCGGGGAGGCCACCTTGTGGCCGTCGCTGCCGGTGGGTGAGGTGATTCGCCGGTACGAGGAGGAGTACGGCCGTGCGGACGCGGCGGCGGAACCGGCACCGGCCGCTCCGGCCCGGGTGGACCTGAACCAGACGTCCTTCCTGCTGACGCCGCCGGAGTGGTTGCAGGAGGCGGCGGACAAGTTGGGGATCCCGGATCAGCGGGATGGGAGTGGCTCGCGGGCCGGGGATCCGGGGGCTGGGGCCGACCGTTCTGACACGTCTGGCAGTGGTGCGGGCGTGGGTGTGGGGGCGGGTGCCGGTGCGAGTGCGAGTGCCTCCGGCGGTACGGCCGGTGGTGCGCCTGTAGCGCCGGGTACGCCTGCAGCGCCGGGTGTGCCCGATGGGGCGACTCCGTGGGCCGGGACGGACACCAGCATCGATATCGGCGAGGACCGTTCCGTGCCGTTGCCGGAGACGGTGTTCGCGCCGCCGCTGAACGAGGACGACATGACGCCGCCGGACGCGCAGACCGCGCTGATCTCGGGCGGCAGCCGGCTTCCGCCGACGGCGGTCGAGCCGGCACTCGACGAGCCGGACACACCGGGTGCGATGCCGCTGCCTCCGGTTGGGCCGGGTGGGTCGGCGTATGGGTATCCGCAGGGTGCGGGTGGGCCGGGTACGCCGCCGCCTCCGTCCGCACCGTCGGCGCCAAGTGGGTCGGCGTACGGCTATCCGCAGAGTGCCGGTGGGCCGGGTACGCCGCCGTCGGCGCCCGCGCCGGGTGCTACGCCGCCTCCTCCGCCTGGGCCGGGTGCGCCGTCCTACGGTTACCCGCAGGGTGGGCCCGCCGATGGGGCGGGGGTGCCGCAGGCTCCGGGTACTCCGGGGGCTCCCGGTACGCCGGGGCGGTCGCTCGCGCCGAACGCCGGGGACATCGCCGATGCCGCGACGAGCAAGGCGGCGCCTCCGCCACGCGCGCGGGGCGGGGCCACGCCGCCTCCTCCGCCGGGTGCTCCGGGGGTGCCGGGGGCGGGTGCGGGGAGCAGCGCGGGGAGTACGCCTCCTCCGCCGGCTGCTCCGGGCACGCCGGCTGCTCCGGGTGCGCCTGGCGCTCAGGGTGCTCCGGGTACGCCTGCGGGTGGGTATGTTCCGACGCAGCTCGTGTCGGCGCTCGGGCCCGATGGGCCTCAGGGTGCCGCCGGTCCGGGTGCGCCGCAGCCGCCCGGTCCTCCGGGTGCCCCTGGAGCGCCCAGTGCGCCCGGTGCGCCGAACCCGCCCGGTGTGCACCATGCCGCCACGGTGTTCGCCGACCCGAACCAGATGGGCGGCCCGCCGCCGCCGGGCGCTCCTGGCATGCCCGGTGCTCCGGGTGCGCCGAACCCGCCCGGCGCCCCCAACCCGCCCGGCCCTCCGGGTGCGCCCGGCATGCCTGGCGTTCCGCAGCCCCCGGGTGCTCCGGGTGCTCCCGGCGTTCCTGGTGCTCCGCAGCCTCCCGGCACGCCGGGTGGACCCGGCGCTCAGGGTGGCGTTCACCACGCGGAGACGGTGCTGGCCGCGCCCCCGGTGGGCGGCCCCGGGGTGCCTCCGCCGCCACCGGCGCCGGGTGCTCCCGGCGCCCCTGGCGCTCCCGGCGTTGCGGGCGGGCCCGCTGCTCCCGGCATGCCCGGTGTCCCTGGCGCATCTGCCGCTCCCGGTGCTCCTGCCGCTCCCGGAATGCCCGGTGCCCCCGGCATGCCCCCGGGTGCCCCGCAGCCCCCGATGCCGCCCGGTGCCGTACCGCCGCCTCCCGGCCAGCCCGGTCCGGGGCAACCGGGGCAGCCCGGTCCGGGGCAGGCCGGCTCCGGTCAGCCTCCGGCCTACGGCTACCCCCAGCAGCCCCCGGCCCAGCCCACCGTCGGCCCCGGATACCAGGCCGTCCTCCGCTATCGCGCCCAGGACGGCTCGGAGCAGCAGCTGATCCGGCGTTCCGCGCCGGGGACGCCGCACCCGGAGTGGCAGATCTTCCATGAGCTGCGGGGCATGAACGTGCCGCCGGACCAGGTGCTGGAGCTGCACACGGAGTTGGAGTCGTGCGAGCTGCCGGGTGCGTACTGTGCGCGGATGATCCGGGAGCAGTGGCCGCAGGCACGCATCACGTCGATCGCTCCGTACGGCACGGATCACGCGAGCCGGCAGCAGGGCATGCAGCAACTGATCGCCCATCAGGGCGAGTTGCACCAGGTGGCCGACGGGCCCGCCCGCCCGGCACCCGTGCGTGCCCCGCTTCCGCAGGTGCAGGCGGCGCCGCCGATCCCGCCGGAGGGGGTCGCGCAGGAGCTGGCGGCGGCGTTCGGACCCGGCATCTTCCGGTTCGAGCAGGCCGCCGTGTCGCGGCAGGGCGTACCGCCGGTCGTGGCGCACAGCCTGGTCGTCGGCGGGCTGCCGATGGACATGGGCCCGTTCTTCTGGGCGCAGGCCCAGCCGGGGCGGCCCGTTCCGACGCTGGCGGAGCTGGCGCAGGAGCGCGGGGTGCAGCCGGCGTCGGACGCGGGCTCGTACCTCGTCATGGGCAGCGACTTCGGCAGGGCCCTCTGTGTGCAGTACGGGACGGCGAGCATCGTCGCCGTGCCGGTGGAGGCGGGCCCGGGCGGTGCTCCCGTACCGCCGCAGTTCGTGAACACCGGCCTGCCCGAGTTCCAGCGCTGCCTGGCGCTGCTCGGCCGGATGTGGCGGCTGCGCTTCGGTCTGAACCAGGAGCAGGCGGGCCGCTGGACCGTCGACTTCCAGGCTCAGCTCGCCGCCCTCGACCCGGCGGCGCTCGGTTCGCCGGAGAGCTGGTGGTCGGTGCTGCTGGAGCAGATGTGGGACGGCCTGCTGTGACCCCGTCCCCCAGCTGCTTGTCGTGATGTGACATCACCCGGCTGCCGCTGACAGCGGCGTGCGGGGGTGAAAGGGCCGGCTCTCGGTTGTGCGACCGGGGCCGGCCCTTTCGTATGCGCCCGTACGCGCTTTTTGTGGGGGTCTCAGTGCCTCCACCCGTGTCCCATGAGCGGAGTGTCGCGTTATGAACGCTTCCGCCCGATACATCAAGATGTGCGCTAAATCATCATTTTCACATCCGTACCGCGGAGAGGGGCTCCTGGATGAGCGGCGCACCGGTCTCGCTCTACGACTTCGTGGTCGTACGAGGACGCGGCTACCGTCCCGAACAGGTCGACGCCTTCGTCGACGCCCTGTTCCACGACCGTGACGCCGCCTGGGAGCGGGCCGCCCGGCTCACCGTGCTCGCCAAGGAGATGGAGGCGCAGGCGGTGGAGCTGCGGGAAACCGTGGCGGAGCTGGCCCCGCAGACGTACGAGACGCTGGGGGATCGGGCGCGCCGGCTCTTCGAGCTGGTGCAGGAGGAGGCAGAGGCCGTGCGCGAGGCGGCGCGGGAGGAGGCACGGCACACGGCCGAGGAGGCCCAGTCGTACGCCGACGACGTGCGGGACGCGGCCCAGGCCTACGCCGACACCCTGAGTGCCTCGGCCGACGAATGGGCCCGTCAGCGGCTGCTCGCGGCACGCGGCGAGGCGGGCGAGATCCGGATCACCGCCAAGCGTGCCCTGAAGGAGCGGCGCGGGGAGGTGCTCGGCCCGTTGCGCCAGGTGCGGCACCGCACCGACGGGCTGCTCACCGGGCAGGCCAAGGAACAGGCCGAGCGGTGGGCCGAGGTGGAGCGGGAGGCCGAGGAGGGGCTGGCCGCGCTGAACGTGTCGGAGGCGGAGGGCGTCGCGCGCGCCGAGGCCTCGCTGGCCGAGGCGAAACAGGTGCTCGTGGACGCGGAGGCCTCGGCGAAGCGGTTGCAGGCGGAGGCGCAGACGCACGCGACGCAGCTGGTCGAGGCGGCCCGGCAGCGGGCGGTCGAGATCGACCGCGAGACGGAGCAGGTGCTGCGCGAGCACGGGGAGAAGTGGGACGAGGTCCGCACGCACATGGACCAGATGCGCAACAGCCTGACTCTGCTGACGCGTCAGGTGGCCCTTGAGGGCGAGCTGGCGGCCGAGCTTGAGCTGGAGAGCGGCGGCGAAGCCGACAGCGCGACCGGGAGTGATACCGAGCCCGACACCGAGATGCAGGCCACGAAGGGTGAGTGACCCGACCCTTCCCGGGCCGCACCCTTCCCGCCACTCACCGTCGCCCCGGCCCCCCTTGCGCCCGGCCGCTGCCCCGCCTCTCAGTTCCCCCTTCGCACCGCCCCCGCCAGAATCCACCCCTCCACGGACTCGTACTCCCGCCGCTGCTCGTCCGTCTTCCCCCGCCCCGACACGACCGTCCCCAGCCAGCCGAGCAGGAACCCGGCCGGCACCGACACCAGACCGGGTGTCGTGAACGGGAACCAGTTGAAGTCGGCGTCGGGGAAGGCCGCGGCCGGTGAGCCGGACACCAGGTTGGTCCCCGGCATCAGCACGAGCACCACCGCCGAACCGCCGATCAGCGTCCACAGCAGCCCGGCCCTGGTGTACCGGCGCCAGAAGAGGCTGTAGATGAGGGCCGGGGCGATGGCGGAGGCGCCCAGCGTGAAGGACAGGGTCACCAGTGGCTGCAGGCTGCGGTGCTGGACCATCGTCGCCAGCAGGATCGCCGGGACGCCGACCGCCAGCGCCGACAGCCGTGCCAGCGCCATCTCACGGTGTCCGGACAACTCCCGTACCCGCGCGGCGAACAGATCGTGGGCGAGGGAGTTCGCGCAGGCGAGGATCATGCCCGCGACCGAGGCCAGCACGGTCAGGAAGATCGCCGTCGTGACCGCCGTGAACAGGAGGCTCTCCGCGGTCGAGATGTCCGCGCCGAAGGCGGCCCGCGACCCCAGGAGATACGCCGTGTTGCCCCGCGGGTCTTCCCCGGCGATCGCCTCGCGCCCGATCAGCGCCGTCGCGCCGAAGCCGACCACCGTGATCACCAGCACGAACAGCGCCACGCTCGACACCGCCCACGACATGGACCTGCGCACCTGACGCGCCCCGGTCGCCGTGTACATGCGCATCGTGATGTGCGGCAGCACCCCGCCGCCGAGGACGATCGCGAGCTGGGAGGCGATCATGTCGAGGCGCGGATACGGACTGCCCGCGAACTGCAGCCCCGACTGCAGGAACGCCGAACCGACGCCGCTCTGCTGCGCCGCCGTGTCGAACAGCGCGCCCGGGTCCCAGTCGAACCGCCGCAGCATCATCAGGGCGACCACGGCGCCCGATCCGAGCAGCATCACCATCTTCAGCATCTGGATGAGGGCCGTGCCCTTCATCCCGCCGATCGCCGCGTAGCTGATCATCAGCACACCCAGCCCGATGACGCAGCCCGTCTTGAGGGAGTCGCTGGAGAACCCCAGGATGAACGCCAGCAACTGCCCGGTCCCCGCCAGCTGCACCAGCATCAGCGGCACCAGCGCGGCCAGCGTCACCGCGCACGCCGCGACGCGCACGCCCCGCCCCGGCATACGGCGCGCCAGCACGTCGCCCATCGTGAACCGGCCCGCGTTGCGCAGGGGTTCGGCCAGCAGGAACATCAGCAGCATCAGTGACAGGACCGTGCTCAGCGCCAGCACGATGCCGTCGTAGCCGCACAGCGCGACCACCCCGGTCGTGCCCAGCACGGTCGCCGCGCTGATGTAGTCGCCCGCGATCGCCAGGCCGTTGCGCATGGGGGACAGCGAGCTGTAGCCCGTGTAGAACTCGTCCAGGTCGTCCCGGTCCGGGCCCGTCATCACACACAGCAGCAGCGTGATCGTGGCGACGGCAGAGAACGCGACCAGCGACATCGACTGCGCGTTTCCGCTGAAGTCCGTCATCGCCCCGTCCCCCTCTTCCCGGCCTCGCGCTTGGCGTCCACCTCGGACTCCCGTCGGATGCGGTCCGCGAGGGGGTCGACGTAGCGGCCGGCCGTGTACTCGTACAGCCATATCGCCAGACAGGTGACCGGCAGTTGGAGCAGCGCGAGCAGCAGTCCGGCGGGCAGCCCGTCGGCGACGGTGCTCGTCATGAACCCGGGTGCGAAGGCGGACAGGATCAGGAACAGGGTGAAGTACCCGAGCGCGGTGAGCGTCGCCACGCGCCGCTGCCAGCGGTAGGCGGTACGCAGGATCCGCAGATCGCTGTGGTGTCCCAGGGGCGGGTGGTCCGGGGTTCGATGGCGTGGGGGCGTGGGTGGTTCCGGCGGTATGGGGGGTTGCCAGGGGTATGTGGCGGAAGCCGGAGACGTATACGGAGGTGAGGGATACGTCGGCGTGGGGGCCGACGAGTACGGGTCCTGCGGGCGGTACGGGTCGCGCGGGTCGTAGGGGTCGTACGGGGAGGACATCCCGGTGCTCCTTGCGTGGCTCGGGTCCGGTGCGGCGGACCGCAGGGAGGTGGGGGGCGGGCGAGCCATGCACGTTACTTGGGGGTACCGGGAGTGCGCGAGGGTTTCACCAAACTGATCAGTCGGTATGCGCTTACTACGGCATACCCTGCCTGACCTGGGGTGTTACCCCGGTTAACTCGGACTTATGAAGCGGCTGTTGCGCCACGAGAGGCAACCGGCGGTCACGGCGCTACTTGAGGTGAACCAGCGCCACACTCGCGGGCACCTCGCCCCCACCTTCCAGCCTCCCCCTGAACCTGAGCCGACGATCCGTCCGCCGGCTCACCGACCGGCCCGCGACGACCACGAACTCCACGCCGACCCGCCCTCCCACCGGCACCCACACCCGTGTGCCCGCCACCGGCAGCACCGACCACCCCGCCCCCATCGCTTCCGCGGTGACGGTCACATGCCGCCCCGAGTCACCGAAGTTGTAGACATCGACGGTCATGCGCGTACGGCGGCCGAGGCGGTAGCCGTGCGGTGGGGGCGCGTCGCCGTCCTGCTTGCCGGGCGCGGCGCTGCGGGCGGCGTAACGCTGGCTGAGGACGATGTGTTCGGCGGGGGAGAGACGGCGCCGCCCGGAGTGCCCGGTCGCCGGTACGGGAGGCCGATTGCCGGGGGTGCCGGGGGAGACGAGGTAGAGGGGGTCGCGAGAGGCGGTCACGGCCCGGTCGGGCAGCCGACGGCCCATGATGTCGTACGCCCCATCCGTCACCTTGATGCGTACCGGCCGCGTCGCCCACACCACGGTGACCAGCTCACCCCGCCCGCTGTCGAAGACGAACCCCTCGGCACCGGAGGGGAGTCGGGCGGCCCGCCCGACGAACCGGGCCGCACCCAGCAGTGACGTGAGAGCGGCGAAGGCGCTGTACGCGGGCAGCGGGCCGAACTCCCTGTCCATGAGCCCGAAGTACACACCGTCGTCGAGCAGCGGCGGTCCCGCGAACCAGAACTGGCGGGCGTTCCCGGCGGCCAGCCCCTCCACCATCGACCGCACCAAGTACCGGGCTTGGACGCGCTCCTGTGCCGGAGCGAGGTCGCGCGCCTGCCCCGATGCCGTCAGGAAGGCTCCGCACTCCGTCATCCACAGTGGCACGTCATCCGCTCCATGGCGCCGGGCAAGCGCGTGCTGTTCCTCTGCCGCGCCGGGGAACCCGGGGTCGTCCTGGTCGGCCGGATCCGGGTAGCCGTGGAAGGCCCACGCGTCGGCATACCGGACGACGTCGTTCGCGAGCATCAGGTCCTGGAAGGGGCCGGACTGCGCGATGCCGGGGAGGACGACGAGCGGCGGTTCGTCACCGGCGTCCCTGATGCCGAGTGCGGCTGCCTTCACGTACGCGGCGTGGGCGTCGCCGGTGCTACGGGTCGTGTCGACGTCGGGCTCGTTGGAGAGCTGGAGTGCCTCCGGTGCGGCCAGGGCGAGGTGGCGGGCGTAGCGGTAGGCGTGGCGCAGGTCGGCCGGTAGGGGGAGCGAGGCGTCGGTCATCGCCCACTCGGGGGCGGGGGAGAGGACGTCCAGGACCGCGAGGCCGTGGGCGCGCAGGGTGCGGACCGTGCGGTCGTGGCGGGCGGTGTCGTACTCGCCCGGGGCCGACTCCGCCACCGGCCAGGACTGGCCGTCGCGCACCCATCCGGCGCCCATGTCCCGTATGGCGGCGGCGAATTCGGCCAGACGGGAGGGCGGGACGAGGGAGGACGACCAGACGTTGACGCCGAAGCGGTTGCCGGCCGGGGCGGCGACCGCGGGGCGGGCGGGCAGACGCGCGAAGGTGCTGGTCGTGCCGTCGTCGGTGTGGATGCGGTAGTGGCCGGGCGGTAGGTCGGCCGGGAGGGCGACGGTCGTGGTGGTGTGGCCTGCGCGGATGGTCGTACTGCCGTCGGCGACCTGGTGGCCGAAGTAGTCGGTGACGGTGTAGCGGACTGGGTGCGGGCGGGCGGCGTGTCCGTCGAGGGTCAGACGGAGGTGGGCTGGGTCGCCGACGCGATGGCGGCGGACATGGGCCTCGCGGAGAGCCGGGCCGGGCATGGGGCGCAGGGCGAAGTGGTCCAGGGACAGGACATACGCAGTGCTGTTGTCAAGGATCGCGGGCTCGATGACCCGAAACGTGAACGCGTTGTCCCCGCCGCGGAGTTCCCACTCGCCGAGATCCAATTCGGAAAGATCTCCCCAGGCTCGTGACGAGCCGTACCAGTGCGGCTGGGAGCGGGCCAGGTCCGTGAACGGGCCGCCGTTGACGGACAGTTGGAGATACGAGGCGACGGCCTCAGTGTGCGGTGTCTCCACGGGCGCGGTCGCCACGGCGGTGAGCGTGTACACGCCCTCGTGGGGGACATGGACCCGGTAGGTCGCGAACCAGCCGGTGTCCGGCGGGGGCTGCTCGGTCGTGAGCAGCGCGAGATAGCGGCCGCCCGAGGCGCGGCGATCCCGGGCGACCGGGATGTTCGTGCGGGTCGGGGACTCGCCGGGCACGCTGACAACTTCCGGGCCGGCCGCCCGGGCTGTGCGTGTGCCGCCGCCCGTCGTCGCCACCGCCACCGCCGCGCCCACGCCCGCCGCCATCGCCGTACGCCTGTTGAGATCCACGACTCCAGCAGACGCGAACGGACGGCGACGTGGCGTCCTCCCGGAGGGCGGTCCGTCCCGGAACAGGAGGTGGGGGACCTGCCCTAGGTGGTGGGTCGGCGGTCAGCGCGTCGGGTGGGGGAGGAGAGGTGAGCGGAGAAAGCGGATCCCGGGGCGTCCGCCGACGGTGAGGTGCTCCACGGCGGTGAAGGCGTTGCGCTCCAGGACGGCCCGGGACGCGAGGTTGTCCAAGGTGGTGTCCGCGACCAGGGACGTCAGCCCGTACGCCGTACCGGCCACCCGGCACACCTCGGCGACCGCCGCCGTGGCGACGCCCTTGCCCGCCGCTCGTTCGCCGATCCGGTATCCCAGCTCGGCCGATGCGTCGGCCACGTCGACCAGGTTGACCCGCCCGAGAAGGCGGCCGTCGCCGTCCAGTACGACGTGGAAGTGGCAGATCCCGGCGTCCTGTTCGGCCAGCAACGCCTCGTGCCGGGCGGCGAACCCGGCAGGGGTGAAGTAGGCGTCCCCGCGATCCGGCACCGTACGCGCGAAGTACTCCCGGTTCTCCCGCTCGAACGCCACCAGCGCATCCGCGTGATCGGCCCGCAGCCGCTCCAACGTCACCATGAGCCGCAGGATAGGGACACGGACGTGCCCATCCGAACCGATTTACCCGGCAGATCGTCTTGGCAGGCGTGACGTCGACGGTGAGAGCGGTAGCGCCCTGGTGGGCACGGGGGCGGGTGCTCGCCGCGCTCGCCGTGCTGACGGCCGGGCTGCTGGCGTTCCACCGGGTGGTGCCCAACGCCGTGGGGCGGGTGGGGAGCCTGGTGGAAGCCTTCCTGCCGTGGCTCGGCCTGGTGGTCGTAGCGCTGCTGGGGTCGGCCCTGCTGCACCGCTCGGCGCTCGCACTCCTGGCCCTGCTCATGCCGGTGGCGGTCTGGACGTACGACTTCGGCGGGCTGCTTCTGCCCGAGCCGCAGCCACGCGCGCGTGACCTGGTCGTGGTGCAGCACAACGTCAGCGACGAGAACACCGACCCGGCGGGCACGGCCCGCGCCCTGGCCGACGCCGAGCCCGATCTCATCGCGCTGGAGGAGTTGGTGCCGTCGGCGCTGCCGGAGTACGAGAAGGCGCTCGCTCCGGAGTTCCCGTACCACGAGGTCCGCGGCACCGTCGGGCTGTGGTCGAAGCATCCGCTCACCGGTGCTCGGCCGGTGGACATCAAGCCCCGGGGGATCGCGGAGGCCTGGAGCCGTGGGTTGCGGGCCGAGGTCGACACGCCGTACGGCGACCTCGCGGCGTATGTCGCGCACCTGCCCTCGGTCCGGGTGCGGGCGAGCGGCCTCGCGTCCTCCTGGCGCGACGAGAGCGCAGGCCTGCTGGGCGAGGCCGTCGCCGTCGAGAAACTGGGAACGGTGATCCTGCTCGGCGACCTCAACGGCACGGTCGACGACCGTGGGCTGGACCCGCTGACCTCACGGATGAACGTGGCGGAGCGGGGCTTCGCGTTCAGCTTCCCGGCCGCCCTGCCGTTGGCCCGGATCGACCAGGTCATGGCCCGCGAGGCGACGGTCGGCCACATCCGCACGCTGCCCGCCACCGGCAGCGACCATCTGCCGGTCGCCGCGCGCCTCACGCTGGACTGAGGCACACGCGTGTGCCGCGACCTGGGCGGCACACGCGTGTGCCGCCGCGACCGGAGTGCTCGCAGTCAGCTTCCGTCCTCCTTGAGAGCGCCTTCCTTGAGGGCGTCTTCCTTGAGGGCGTCTTCTTTGACGGCAAGGGCCTCGTCCGTGAGTACCGGGAACCGCCTCGGCGCCAGCAGCAACAGCACCAGGAAGGCCAGCGCCGCCGCGCACGACGCGCCCAGATACACGGCGTGCACCGCGTCGGCGATGGCACGCCGCGTGGCCTCCGGTGCCGTACCGCCGGAATCCAGTGCCCGCGTCACCGAGTCCAGGTCGTTCGCGCCGCCGAGCCGCGCCGCCAGCACGCCGTTCGCCACCGCGCCGAAGACGGCGGCGCCCACCGTCTGCCCTGTCTGACGGCAGAACAGCACCGACGCCGTCGCGGTCCCCCGCTCCGACCAGCCCACCGTCGACTGCACGCCCACGATCAGCGGCAGTTGGAACAGCCCCAGCGCCGCCCCCAGCAACAGCATCAGCAACGCCGGCTGCCAGGCCGCCCCGGGATACGGCAGGAAGGGAAACGCCAGCAGGATCAGCGAGGCCGACCCGATGCCCAGCATGGCGGTGTTCCGGAACCCGATCCTTCGGTACACGTGCTGACTCAGCGCGGCCGACACCGGCCAGCTCAACGTCCAGACGGACAGCACGAATCCGGCCGCCACCGGGGCCAGGCCGAGCACCGACTGGGCGTACGTGGGGAGGAAGACCGCGGGCGCCACCATCAGCAGACCCAGCGCGCCCAGCGCCAGGTTCACCGCCGCGATCGTCCGGCGGCGCCACACCCAGCCCGGGATGATCGGGTCGGCCGCCCGGCGCTCCACGGCCACCACGACCGCCGCGAGCGCAAGTCCCGTACCGAACAGCGCGATCGACGGCACCGACAGCCACGGCCACGCCACCCCGCCCTGCACCAGCGCCGTCAGCAGCACGCCCCCGCAGGCGAACACCGCCAGCGCGCCCGCCCAGTCGACACGGGCACGCGTACGCGTACCCGTCGTGTCCGCGGTGTCCGCGGCGCTCGCGTCCCTGTCGGTTTCCCGCCCCGGCTCGTGCAGATGACGCACGATCAGCCACAGCGCCACCGCCCCGATCGGCAGGTTGATGAGGAAGATCCAGCGCCAGTCGGCGTACGCGGCCAGGACCCCGCCCAGCCCCGGGCCGGCGACCGCCGAAACCGCCCACACCGTGGACAACTTGGCCTGGATCTTCGGGCGTTCCTTGAGCGGGTACAGATCGGCGGCCAGGGTCTGGACGGTGCCCTGGAGGGCCCCGCCGCCCAGCCCCTGCACGATCCGGAACGCGATCAGCGCCGCCATGTTCCAGGCCACCGCGCACAGCAGCGAGCCCAGCAGGAACAACGCCGCGCCCGCGATCAGCACCGGCTTGCGGCCGAAGGTGTCGGAGAGCCTGCCGTAGACCGGGAGGGTCACGGTCACGGCCAGCAGGTAGCCGGAGAACAGCCAGGAGAAGACCGAGAAGCCGCCCAGGTCACCGACGATCTGCGGTACGGCCGTGGAGACGATGGTGGAGTCGAGTGCCGCCAGCGCCATCGCGAGCATCAGGGCCGCGACCACGGCTGCTCGCTTCTCTGATCCGGTGTGCTGTGCGGTGTCGCGTATCGCGGGTGTCGTACTGCCCACCGGGTTCCTTCCCCTCGATTTCCCGTGTTGGTGTCCCGTGTCGTTTTCCGTGCCGGTATCCCCGTATTGGTTTCCCCGTGCATCTATCTGCCGCGAACAGCTTCCCACTTGACCCTCACGTCGCGGGAGGGTGGAGCCTGGATGCGTCCGACGGGGGAGACAACCCCTAGAAGTCCTCCACCGGAGGGAGGACAGCCCTTAGGGGTACCTCCGTACTAGGGCTCGGGGAGGCTTCGTACCGGCGGAGGATGAGACATGACCCGGCTCGTCCTTAGCCTGGCTGTACGCCGCTGGGGGGCGGCTGACCGAACCCGCGGGGGTGGGGTTTTCCCCCGCACAAGACGGGGCTGAGCACCAGCGCGCCGGCCCCTCTCCCGCCGCGAGACTGACCGTCGTATCAGTTCTCGTGATTCACCCGCTGAACGACGGATCCACCTGTTGGACCACCCGATTCATTCATTGATCGAAATAGGAGACATACCGTGACATCGGCTGTGACCATTCCCAGGCACGGGGGCACTGGAGGGCGTACGGCCGTTGCCGCGCGGGCGCGGCAGGTCGTCAAGGCGTACGGGTCGGGGGAGACCCGGGTCGTCGCTCTCGACCATGTCGACGTGGACATCGCGCGTGGGCAGTTCACCGCGATCATGGGCCCCTCGGGGTCCGGCAAGTCCACCCTGATGCACTGCCTCGCCGGGCTCGACACCGTCACCAGCGGGCAGATCTATCTCGACGAGACCGAGATCACCGGCCTGAAGGACAAGAAGCTCACGCAACTGCGCCGGGACCGGATCGGCTTCATCTTCCAGGCGTTCAACCTGCTGCCGACGCTCAACGCCCTGGAGAACATCACGCTGCCCATGGACATCGCCGGCCGCAAGCCCGACAAGCAGTGGCTCGCGCGCGTGGTCGACACAGTTGGACTTTCCGACCGACTCAAGCACCGGCCCACCCAGCTCTCCGGCGGTCAGCAGCAGCGCGTCGCCGTCGCCCGTGCCCTGGCCGCCCGTCCGGAGATCATCTTCGGTGACGAGCCGACCGGAAACCTCGACTCGCGCGCGGGCGCCGAGGTACTGAGCTTCCTGCGCAGGTCGGTGGACGAGCTCGGGCAGACCATCGTGATGGTCACCCACGACCCCGTCGCCGCCTCGTACGCGGACCGTGTGCTGTACCTCGCCGACGGCCGCATAGTCGACGAGATGTACAAGCCGACCGCCGACACCGTCCTGGACCGCATGAAGGACTTCGACGCGCGGGGGCGTACGTCATGACCGTCCTGAAGACCTCGATGCGCAACTTCTTCGCGCACAAGGGGCGGATGGCCCTGTCGGCCGTGGCGGTGCTGCTGTCGGTGGCCTTCGTGTGCGGCACGCTCGTGTTCACGGACACGATGAACACCACCTTCGACAAGCTCTTCGCCGTCACCTCCTCCGACGTCACCGTCAGCCCGAAGGGCGCCGAGGACGAGGACGACGGCGCCGGTACGGGCCGGCCGGTCTCGCTGCCCGCCTCCACCGTCGAGCAGGTCGCGGCCGTCGACGGCGTCAAGAAGGCGGAAGGCGCGGTCGGTTCGACGAACGTCACGGTCGTCAACTCCGAGAACAAGAACATGGGTTCCTCCAACGGCGCGCCCACCTTCGCCGGCAACTGGACCCGCAACGACCTGAAGTCTATGGAGATCACCTCCGGGCACGCCCCGCGCGGGCCCACCGAGGTCATGGTCGACGCGGACACCGCCGACAAGCACGACCTCAAGCTCGGCGACGAACTGCGCACCATCGCCGCCACCGGCGACATCCGCGCGCGGATCGTCGGCATCGCCTCCTGGAAGGTGACCAACCCGGGCGCGGCCGTCGTCTACTTCGACACCGAGACCGCCCAGCGCACCCTGCTCGGCGCCACCGGCCGCTTCACCCAGGTCGCCGTCACGGCGGCGGCCGGCGTGAGCGACGCGCAGCTGAAGCGGAACGTCGCCGAGGCACTGGACGGCGCGTCCAGCGGGGCGTCCAACGCGGCGTACAAGATCCAGACGGCCAAGGAGACCGCCGACGAGAACCGCAAGGACGTCGGCGAGTTCATGGACATCATCAAGTACGCCATGCTCGGCTTCGCCGGGATCGCGTTCCTGGTCGGCATCTTCCTGATCATCAACACCTTCTCGATGCTGGTCGCCCAGCGCACCCGCGAGATCGGTCTGATGCGGGCGATCGGTTCCTCGCGCCGCCAGGTCAACCGTTCCGTGCTGATAGAGGCACTGCTGCTCGGCTTCGTCGGATCGGTGCTGGGCGTGGGCGCCGGTGTCGGTATCGCCGTCGGCCTGATGAAGCTGATGTCGATGGCCGGCATGAACCTCTCCACCGACGACCTCACGGTGAAGGTGACGACCCCCGTGGTCGGCCTGATCCTCGGCGTCGTGGTGACGGTGCTGGCGGCCTACCTGCCCGCCCGCCGCGCCGGCAAGGTCTCCCCGATGGCCGCCCTGCGCGACGCCGGAACACCGGCCGACGGCAAGGCCGGCTGGATCCGCGGTCTGATCGGACTCGTCCTGACGGGCGCGGGCGCCTTCGCCCTCTACACGGCCGCCACGGCCGACAAGGCGAGCGACGGCGCGCTGATGCTGGGCGGCGGCGTGGTGCTGTCCCTGATCGGCTTCGTGATCATCGGCCCGCTGCTCGCGGGCGGCGTGGTCCGGGTGATCAGCGCGGTCCTGCTGCGGGCCTTCGGCCCGGTCGGCCGCATGGCGGAACGCAACGCCCTGCGCAACCCGCGCCGCACCGGCGCCACGGGCGCCGCCCTGATGATCGGCCTCGCACTGGTGGCCTGTCTGTCGGTGGTCGGCTCCTCGATGGTCGCCTCGGCGACGAGCGAGCTGGACAAGTCGGTGGGCGCGGACTTCATCGTCATGCGCGGTCAGCAGGGGATCGTCCCGGACGCCGAGAAGGCGATGCGGCAGACGCCGGGCCTGGAGCACGTCAGCCGCTCCAAGGACATCAAGGCGACGCTGACCTCGCCGGACGGCAAGGCCGACGACACGGGGCTCACGGCCGCCGACCCGACGTACGCCGAGGACCTGCGCCGCAAGACGACGGAGGGCACCCTGTCCGCCGCCTACGGCAAGGACGCCATGTCGGTCGGCTCCGACTACGCCACCAAGCACGGCGTGCACGTCGGTGACACCATCTCCGTCGCCTTCAAGGGCGGCGAGACGGCGAAGCTGAAGGTCGCGGCCGTCACGGACGACGACACCTCCTTCGACCAGGGCGCGCGCTACATCAGCATCGAGACGCTGCAGAAGTACCTCCCCGCCGACCGGATCCCGCAGAGCGACATGCTGCTCGGCAAGGCGAAGGACGGCCAGGAGACGGCGGCGTACGCGGCCCTGAAGAAGTCGCTGCACGACTACCCGCAGTACCCGGTCCGCGACCAGACCGACTACAAGGAGGAGCTCAAGGACCAGATGGGCCAGCTCCTGAACATGATCTACGGCCTGCTGGCCCTGGCGATCATCGTGGCGGTCCTGGGCGTCGTGAACACCCTGGCCCTGTCGGTGGTCGAGCGGACGAGGGAGATCGGCCTGATGCGCGCGATCGGCCTCTCCCGCCGCCAGCTGCGCCGCATGATCCGCATGGAGTCGGTGGTGATCGCCCTGTTCGGCGCCCTGCTCGGCCTGGGTCTGGGAATGGGCTGGGGCGCGACGGCCCAGCGGCTCCTGGCCCTGGAGGGCCTGAACGTCCTGGACATCCCGTGGCCGACGATCATCGGGGTCTTCATCGGTTCGGCGTTCGTGGGACTGTTCGCGGCGCTGGTCCCGGCGTTCAGGGCGGGCCGGATGAACGTACTGAACGCGATAGCGACCGAATAGCCACCGCACACGGGGGTTGCGGGGGACGGGCCCGGTCCGGAGGGATTGCCTTCCGGACCGGGCCCAAGGCCGTCACCGCCGCTTGAGGAGTACGACTCCGTAGACGTTGCCCTCGACGGTGTACCGGGCCTCGGGGTGGAGGGAGGCGGCGTAGGCCTCGACGTCGCGGTAGCGCTTGCGGGAGTTGTCGAGGGCGATGAAGTCGGGGTTGATGCCGCGCGTAGTGGTGATCCAGAAGACGCGGCAACGTGAGGTGAGCCGGCTGATCGGCGCGATGTTCGCCTCGACGGAGGCGCCGTCCGGAATCTCGGCCAGCAGTCGTTCGATCGCGGTCACGCGCGCGGGCTTGCGATAGATCTCGCTCTCGGCCAGCGAGGCCAGCGGCAGCGAGGTCGTGAGCGCGAGGGAGGCGGCGGTGACGGCGGCGGGCAGGTGCTGGGCGTAGGAACGCAGCCACGCGCGTGTGCTGTCGCGGGTGCGGTCGAGAGCGTCGACGAGAGCGAGGGACACGACGGGCATCAGGACGGCGCTGTAGTGCCAGTCGATGCCCCAGTACTGCGGATAGGAGGAGACGAAACGCCAGCCGATGGTGGGCAGGGCGACGAGGAGGAGCGGGGACCGCAGGGCGAGCAGTCCGGTCGTGGGGATCAGCAGCCACCCGACCGTGCGGAGCTTGGTGTCGAGCCCGTCGAGCGGCCCGCCGCCCCCCGACTCGTTGACCTTGTTCCAGTAGTCATAGGTGCCGGCGCTGTTGAAGCTCGGTATGACCAGCAGGAGGGTGGCGGCGACCGCCACCACGCCGAGGACGGCGACGCCGGTCGCGTACCGGGCAGCGCGCGGGGAGTCACCGCGTGCGCGCAGGGCGACGACCACGGCGATGGCGGCCAGCGTCATCCCCAGGTCCTCCTTCACGAGGACGAGGGGAAGCGCCCAGAGCAGAGCCGCACGCCAGCGCCGGGCGAGCAGCGCCTCAAGGCTGAAGGCGATGAGCGGTACGGCGAAACAGATCTCGTGGAAGTCGAAGTCGACGGCCTGCTGCAACCCCCAGGACAGCCCGTACGCGACACCGAGCGCCAGCCCGCGCGCCCGCCCGAGCAGCCGGGCGGCGGCACGGGCGACGGGCACGGCGGACAGGGCGAAGAGCGCGGCCTGGGCGACGAGGAGGGTGACGGGCGAGGGGAAGACCCGGTACAGGGGCGCGAGGAGGACGGTGACCGGGCTGAAGTGATCGCCCAGGATGTTGAACCCGGGGCCCTTTAGATCGGCGATGGGCGCCTGGAGATGCGCGTAGGCCCGTATGACCTGCTCGAATATGCCGAGATCCCACGACTTCTGGCCCAGATGCCGGTACCGCCCCACGGAGACGATCGCGTACCCGACGAACAGCGCCGCGGCCAGCAGCCATGGATCACGCCGGCCACCGTCGGGCCGCTCGGTTCCCGAGGAGCGGGACGTGTCCTGCGCCGGTATATGGGGCTCCGTGGAGGTGTCCTTGGTCGTGGACGTGGCGGAGGTGGGCATGAGGGGACCTTACGCGGTGTACATCCGTGGCCTTGACTCGCAGGGGGGACTTCGTCCCGGACCCGGGACGCCGTACCACCGCCATACAGCGCGGTACCGACGCCATACAGCGCGGTCCGGGCGCCATACAGCAGAGAACCGGCGTTATCCACAGGCCCCGCGCCCGCCCGCGCAGCGACGTACGCTGGAAGACCCCGGCCCGTTACCCGCGTCGGGCCCTTCGTGTTGCCCACCCCGGACGGAAGCGCCCCCGAATGAGCCTGCACGGTCTGCTCGACGCCGTAGTCAAGGACACCGCCCTCGCGGAAGCGATCACGGCGGCCGCAGACGGCAACCGCATGCACGTCGACCTGGTCGGCCCCCCGGCGGCCCGTCCGTTCACGATCGCCGCCCTGGCCCGTGAGACCGACCGTCCGCTCCTCGCGGTGACGGCGACGGGGCGGGAGGCCGAGGACCTGGCGGCAGCCCTGCGCTCCCTCCTCCCCGCGGAGGGCGTCGTGGAGTACCCGTCCTGGGAGACCCTTCCGCACGAGCGCCTCAGCCCCCGCAGCGACACCGTCGGCCGCCGCCTCGCGGTGCTCCGCCGGCTCGCCCACCCTCGTACGGACGACCCCGAGACGGGCCCGGTCTCGGTCGTCGTGGCACCCGTCCGCTCGGTCCTCCAGCCCCAGGTCAAGGGTCTCGGCGACCTCGAACCGGTGGCTCTGAAGACCGGCCAGACCGCCGACCTGAACGCGATCGTGGACGCCCTCGCGGCCGCCGCGTACGCGCGCGTGGAGCTCGTCGAGAAGCGCGGCGAGTTCGCCGTACGAGGCGGCATCCTGGACATGTTCCCGCCCACCGAGGAACACCCCCTGCGCATCGAGTTCTGGGGCGACGACGTAGAGGAGATCCGCTACTTCAAGGTCGCCGACCAGCGCTCCCTCGAAGTCGCCGAGCACGGCCTGTGGGCCCCGCCCTGCCGTGAACTCCTCCTCACCGACGAGGTGCGCGCACGCGCGCGTGCCCTCGCCGAGCAGCACCCGGAGCTGGGCGAACTGCTCGGCAAGATCGCCGAGGGCATCGCGGTCGAGGGCATGGAGTCCCTGGCGCCGGTGCTGGTCGACGACATGGAGCTGCTGCTCGACGTCCTGCCCAAGGGCGCCATGGCCGTCGTATGCGATCCGGAACGGGTACGCACGCGTGCCAGCGATCTCGTGGCGACCAGTCAGGAGTTCCTGCAGGCGTCCTGGGCCGCCACGGCCGGCGGCGGCGAGGCGCCCATCGACGTCGGCGCGGCCTCCCTGTGGTCCATCGCGGACGTACGCGACCGCGCGCGCGAGCTGGACATGATGTGGTGGTCGGTCTCGCCCTTCGCGGCCGACGACGAGCTCACGGAGACATTTGCCGCTGACGCGGCGGGGGACACCCTGAAGCTCGGCATGCACGCGCCCGAGTCGTACCGCGGTGACACCGCGAAGGCGCTCGCCGACACCAAGGGCTGGCTCGCCGACGGCTGGCGCACGGTCTTCGTGACCGAGGCCCACGGCCCGGCGGCCCGCACGGTCGAAGTGCTCGGCGGTGAGGGCGTCGCGGCGCGCCTGGAGGCGGACCTGGGGGAGATCTCCCCGTCTGTCGTCCATGTCGCCTGCGGATCGATCGACTACGGCTTCGTGGACCCGGTGCTCAAGCTGGCCGTCCTGACCGAGACCGACCTGTCCGGACAGAAGGCGGCCGGCAAGGACGGCGCCCGCATGCCGGCCCGCCGCCGCAAGACCATCGACCCGCTCAGCCTGGAGACCGGCGACTACATCGTCCACGAGCAGCACGGTGTGGGCCGCTACATCGAGATGGTGCAGCGGACCGTACAGGGCGCCACGCGCGAGTACCTCGTCGTCGAGTACGCCCCCGCCAAGCGCGGCCAGCCCGGCGACCGGCTCTACATCCCCACCGACCAGCTGGAGCAGATCACCAAGTACGTCGGCGGCGAGGCGCCCACTCTGCACCGCCTGGGCGGCGCCGACTGGACGAAGACCAAGGCGCGGGCCAAGAAGGCCGTCAAGGAGATCGCCGCCGACCTGATCAAGCTCTACAGCGCGCGTATGGCGGCGCCCGGGCACGCCTTCGGCGGGGACACTCCCTGGCAGCGCGAGCTGGAGGACGCCTTCCCGTACGCCGAGACGCCCGACCAGCTGACGACCATCGCCGAGGTCAAGGAGGACATGGAGAAGTCGGTCCCGATGGACCGTCTGATCTGCGGCGACGTCGGCTACGGCAAGACGGAGATCGCGGTCCGCGCCGCCTTCAAGGCCGTCCAGGACGGCAAGCAGGTGGCCGTACTGGTCCCCACGACCCTGCTGGTGCAGCAGCACTTCGGGACGTTCTCCGAGCGCTACTCGCAGTTCCCGGTCAATGTGCGCGCCCTGTCCCGCTTCCAGACCGACACCGAGGCGAAGGCCGCCCTGGAGGGCCTGCGCGAGGGCTCGGTCGACATCGTCATCGGCACGCACCGGCTGTTCTCGTCCGAGACCAAGTTCAAGGACCTGGGCCTGGTCATCGTGGACGAGGAGCAGCGCTTCGGCGTCGAGCACAAGGAACAGCTGAAGAAGCTGCGCGCGAACGTCGACGTGCTGACGATGTCCGCGACCCCGATCCCCAGAACCCTGGAGATGGCGGTCACCGGCATCCGCGAGATGTCGACGATCACCACTCCGCCCGAGGAGCGCCACCCGGTCCTGACCTTCGTCGGCCCGTACGAGGAGAAGCAGATCGGCGCCGCGATCCGCCGCGAACTGCTGCGCGAGGGCCAGGTCTTCTACATCCACAACCGGGTCGAGTCCATCGACCGCGCGGCCGCCCGCCTGCGCGAGATCGTCCCCGAGGCGCGCATCGCCACGGCGCACGGTCAGATGTCGGAACAGGCCCTGGAACAGGTCGTCGTCGACTTCTGGGAGAAGAAGTTCGACGTCCTGGTGTCGACCACGATCGTCGAGTCCGGCATCGACATCTCCAACGCCAACACCCTGATCGTGGAGCGCGGCGACAACTTCGGCCTGTCCCAGCTGCACCAGCTGCGCGGCCGGGTGGGGCGGGGAAGGGAGCGCGGATACGCCTACTTCCTGTACCCGCCGGAGAAGCCGCTCACCGAGACCGCCCACGAGCGCCTCGCCACCATCGCCCAGCACACGGAGATGGGCGCGGGCATGTACGTCGCCATGAAGGACCTGGAGATCCGGGGCGCCGGCAACCTGCTGGGCGGCGAGCAGTCCGGCCATATCGCGGGCGTCGGCTTCGACCTGTACGTCCGGATGGTCGGCGAGGCGGTCGCGGACTACCGGGCCTCGCTGGAGGGCGGGGTCGAGGAGGAGCCGCCCCTTGAGGTCAAGATCGAGCTCCCGGTGGACGCCCATGTCCCGCACGACTACGCGCCGGGCGAGCGGCTCAGGCTGCAGGCCTACCGCTCCATCGCCTCCGCCAACACGGAGGAGGACATCAAGGCCGTACGAGAGGAACTCACCGACCGCTACGGCAAGTTGCCCGAGCCGGTGGAGAACCTCCTCCTGGTGGCGGGTCTGCGGATGCTGGCACGCGCGTGTGGCGTCGGCGAGATCGTCCTGCAGGGCAACAACATCCGCTTCGCGCCGGTGGAGTTGCGTGAGTCCCAGGAGCTGAGGGTCAAGCGGCTGTACCCGGGCACCGTCATCAAGCCGGCGGTGCATCAGGTGCTGGTGCCGCGTCCGAAGACGGCGAAGGTGGGCGGGAAGCCGTTGGTCGGGCGGGAGCTGCTCGGGTGGGTCGGGGAGTTCCTGGCGTCGATTCTGGGGTCGTGAGGTCGGCGGGCTCTGCGGGGCCTGCGGTGCCCGCGGCTCCTGCGGCTTCTGTGGTGTCAGCCGTTTCTGTGGTGCCGGTCGTTTCTGGTCGGGCTTTCTAGTCGGCCCGCACCTCGGTGTTCTGGCAGGCGTGCAGCAGCCACCGTCCGTCGTCCTGCCTGGTCATGACGTACAGCGGGGCGCCCTCGGTGTCGCCCTGCGGTGAGTGGTAGACCTGCCGGACCTTGACGGCCGCCACGTCGGGCCGCAGGAACTGCGTGTGCACCACCTCGTAGGTGACCTCGCCGTCCCAGGTCGCGGCGGGCAGTACGGCGCGGGTGAACTCGGCGATCGCGTCGAGGCCGATGAGGACCTTGCCGTGGCCGGTGGTCCAGAGCGCGTCGGGGTGGAAGAGGGCGAGGAAGCCCTCGGGGTCCTTGGCGCGCTGGGTGCTCTCGACGGTGGCGACGACGTCCTCGATGGCCTTCAAGTCCGCCTGTCCGGTGATGCTTTCCGCTTCGGTGTTCATGCGGATCACTCTGGGACCTCAAGCGGACTTGAGGTCAAGCCCCGTCTCGGGGCTCGCTCCGGAACAGCGTCGCCGCCAGTGCCCGGAACACCTCCTCGGGGTCCTTGTCGCCGACGGGACCGTCGAGGTTGTGGCTGAGGAGCAGCGTGGCGAAGCCGTGGGCCAGGGACCAGGCGGCAACGCCGGCCAGGCGGCTGTCGATGCCGAGGCCCTCGGGCCGTACGGCGGAGACGGCGCCGCGCAGTGCGTCGCCGGCGAGGGCGCGGGCCGTGGTCAGTTCGAGGTCGTCGGCGCGCAGCAGCTCGGGTGTGAACATCACCTGGAAGTGGGCGGGGTGCTCGCGTGCGAAGCGGACGTAGCGGACGCCCGCGTCCTTGAGGTCCCCGGCTTCGTGGAGGGTGCCCGCGAGCAGGCCGAACCCTTCGGCGGCGATCGCCGTGAGCAGTCCGGTGCGGTCCTTGAAGTGATGCGCCGGCGCCGCGTGCGAGACGCCTGCCCGGCGGGCGAGGTCGCGCAGGCTGAGAGCGGAGGGGCCGTCGGCGGCGATGACGTCCAGGGCCGCGGTGAGGATGGCGCGGCGCAGGTCGCCGTGGTGGTAGGGGCGGCTGGAGGACGGCTTCTGGGCGGCGGACGGCTGCCTCTGGGCGGGCGGTTGTTGTGCGGGGGCCATGTCATCAGCGTACGCGGAATCTAGGCATTGACAAGTTCGGCGGTGCCGGGCAATCTTGTCGGTGTCAAGTTCTGAGACTCGGGCCCGGGCTTCGGGTCTCGTGATGTCGAACTGGGGGAGTTGCGTCATGGTGAAGCACGAAGGCGGTCTGGATTCGGGTCGGGTACGTCAGCTCTGGCACCTGCTGGAACCGCTGCATGCGGTGCTGTACTACGCGCCGGAGGTCTTCGAGGAGGCGGCCGCGCTCGGTTACGGCACGGCGGAGCGCTGGCCGACTTACTTCCCCTACCGGGCTGCGCCGTTGGGGGCGGTCGGTGCGGAACAGGTCACGTCGGCCTTCTACAGCTTCAGCCCGCGCATGGTCGCCGAGCACATCGGCCCCGCGTGGAAGATCGCGAGCCCCGAGGCCCTGTTGCGGGCGAGGGTGAGGGGCATGGATCGTGCGTACCGCGCGATATTCGGTGACCGGGTGGACAGCCCCGAGTTGGCGGAAGCCGCGGCGCTCGCCCGCCGCGCCGCCGAGGCGGCCGACACCGCGGGCCGCCCGCTCGCCGCGGCCAACGCCGCCCTGGACTGGCCGCAGGCCCCGCACCTCCAGTTCTGGCATGCGGCGACCGTCCTGCGGGAGCACCGCGGGGACGGCCACATAGCGGCCCTGCAGGTGGCCGGCCTCGACCCCGTCGAATCGCTCGTGTCCTTCGCCGCGATAGGCGCCGCATCCGTCGAACGCTTCGAGAGCCGGGGCTGGAACCCCGAGGAATGGACGGCCGCCCGCGACCGCCTGGCCGCCCGTGGTCTGGTCGACGCCGCCGACGGTACGGCGACGGAGGCGGGCCGCGAACTGCGCCGCACCGTCGAGGAGCACACCGACCGACTCGCAGCCGCGCCCTGGCGGGCCCTGACGCTTGAGGAGGTCGACCGCCTGGTGGAACTGCTGGGCGAGTTCTGGGTGGCGGTGCTGTCTTCCGGTCTGCTGCCTTCGGAGACGACGTTGGGGATCGGGAAGGTGTGAGGAGAGGCCTGTCTGGTTGAGGGTTGCCGACGGCGCGAAGCCGCCCGCAAGAGGTGGGCCTCCGCGGACGGCCTCTGTTCGCAAGGTGGTTCAGTGAAAGCTTGGCTGTGACCCCGACTGTGAGTCGTGCTCCTCCGTGGGTCTGAGGTCCTATGGCTGCTCGGGCTTGTCGCGGTCCATGCCGAGTCCGCGCTCCATCCGCTGCTGCGCGTCGTCGACCTGGCGCTCGTACTTGTTGCCCGTCTTCTCGTTGACCTTGCGTTCCGCGGCGTCGGACATGTCCCTGGCCTTGTCCTGTGAATGCCGGTTCTTGAACCTGTCGAAGATGCCCATGCAGAGCTCCTTCCGCTCCTCCCGGAGGTGATTCCCCACCGACGATACGCCCGGGTTGCGAGGTATGCGCGACAGGCTCGTTGTGGTCTGTACCTCCGGTCTGAACCCTCGGTCCGAACCTCTTGAATGCCGCCGTGCGCCGGGTCGCTACCGTGTTCGCGACGGTGTACGAGGGAAGACCGCCTGTGCGGGGCGGAACGGGCTAGCAGGGGAGGGGCGCACAGTGATGCGTCTGAGGGGCGGGGCGGCGAGCGCCGCGGCGATGCTCGGCATGGTGCTGGTACTGACGGGCTGCGAGAACGTCGACCTGTCCGTGGACGACGAGGCCTCCGGCTCCGCGGCCCCGGGCGCCGGCTCCGGCCGCGCGGTGAGCCCACTCGACAACCCCGACGGCACGAAACCAGGACTGGCACCGCTCACCTCGGACGCCGACCGGGCCGAGGGGCGGGCCCTCATCGAGAAGGTGGCGACGAAGGGACGCGGCCCCAAGACGGGTTACGACCGGGACAAGTTCGGCTACGCGTGGATGGACTCGGCTCCGGGCGGCATCCCGTTCGCCCGCAACGGCTGCGACACCCGCAACGACCTCCTGAAGCGCGACGGCGAGGACGTCCGTTTCCGCTCCGGCTCGGACTGCGTGGTGGCCTCCATGACGCTGGACGACCCGTACACGGGCCGGACGATCGACTGGACCAAGTCCCGCGCCACGACCGTACAGATCGACCACGTCATGCCGCTGTCGTACGACTGGCAGATGGGAGCCTCCCGCTGGTCGAAGGGCAAACGCCAGGACATCGCCAACGACCCCCTGAACCTCATACCCGTCGACGGTCCCACCAACAGCTCCAAGGGCGACTCAGGCCCCGCGTCCTGGCTCCCCCCGAACAAGAAGATCCGCTGCTCGTACGCGGTGCGCTTCGCCCAGGTGTCGCTGAAGTACGAACTGCCGGTGACGGCTGCCGACAAGGAGATGATGCTCGGCCAGTGCGGCGGGTGACGGGCGCCCCGGGGCGTGCCGGGCTGTCGGGCGGTGCGTGGAAAACGGCTTTCCGGCGCCGTCGCCCGCGCCTACGGTGACGCGCATGGAGTTGAAGGTATCGAGCCTCGCCGAGCGTCCCGAGATGCTGGAGCGGGTCGTCGACATGGCGGACACATGGCCGGAGTTCATGGTTCAGGACCTCGTGGGCAACGCCCACTACGGCCGGATCGCCCGTGAACTCCCGGAGTACGTGCTGTTCGCCGAGGACGAGACGGGTGAGGTCGTCGCCCATGCCTACAGCGTGCCGTTCGTCCTCGCTGCCGAGGGGCGCGGACGGCTGCCCGCCCGGGGCTGGGACGAGGTGCTGGTGTGGGCCTTCGCCGACCAGCGCGCCGGGGTCCGCCCCGACACGGTCAGCGCCATCTCCGTAGTCATCGCCCCGCACGCCCAGGGCGCCGGCCTGTCCGCCCGGATGCTCTCCGCGATGCGCGACAACGCCCGAGCCCACGGCTTCAGCGAGGTCGTCGCCCCGGTCCGCCCCAGCGCCAAGCACCTCGAACCGCACACCCCCATCGAGGAGTACGCCCACCGCGTACGCCCCGACGGCCTCCTCCACGACCCGTGGCTGCGCGTCCACGCCCGCGCCGGCGCCACCATCGACTCCATCGCCCCGGCCTCCATGACCGTCGCCGGCTCACTGGACCAGTGGCGCGACTGGACCGGCCTGCCCTTCGACACCCAGGGCGACATCGAGGTGCCCGGCGCGCTGGTACCGGTGCGGTGCGAGCCGGAGCGGGGCTACGCGGTGTACGTCGAGCCCAATGTGTGGATGCGGCACCCGCTGTGAGCCGGCCCCGCGGCGTACGTCGGCCTGAGGGACGGGACCGGCGCGCCCGCTGATCCGGAGGCGGAGCCTCCGCGACCTGGGATGTCGTGCGGAGTGATCAGCACGACAACGGTTCGGTACAACCGGTGACCGTATGTCGGTGTCGACCTATACGCTCGAACCGACAATCGCACGAGCGAGGTTGCCGCGCACCGGGCAGGGGCGGTCGATCTCGTCGCTCACTTCAGGCATCAGGAGCAGCCATGCAAGGCCACGGCTATACGCAGCCGGTGAAGCAGCCGCCGCCGACGGGGTTGCTGGTCTTCCTGCGCGTGCTCTTCGTCGTGCTCTCGGTGTGCAGCTTCGGCCTGCTGATGTGGGCGATGATGCTCCGCCTGGCCATCGTGACCCGAAAGCCGCTCGACTGGGGCCTGTTCGCGGCGTCGATCGTGGTGGAGTTCCTCGGCTTCTACCTGATGGGCTCCGAGCCCGGCGACGAGATCCACACCGCCGGCGGCTGGACGGGCTTCGCGCTCCTCCTGGGCGGCATCGTGCTCTCGGTCTCGTACTACCTCGCCGCGGACATACGCCACTTCCACCAGCTCAGCTTCCCCGGCTACCCCGCACAGCGGGGCCCGGCCCCGGCCTACGGCTATCCGCAGCCCCAGTCGCCGTACACCGCCACGACCGTGCCGCAGTCGCCGCCGATACCCCACACCCCGATACCGCACACGCCGATGCCCCACACACCGGTGCCGCAGACCCCGGCACCGCCGTCGACGGCACCGCGCGACGCCGCCCCCCACACCCCCGCACCGCCGCCCCCGCAGCGCCCGGCGCCCGCCCGTATCGACCAGGTGCGTGCCGAGCTCGACGAGCTCAGTGACTACCTGCGCCAGCACGACGGCCGGCAGGACGGCAACCACGAGGGCGGAAGGTGACCGTGGCGACAGGACGAGTCGTCGCCGGCCGCTATGAACTGTCCACGCTCATCGGACAGGGCGGCATGGGACAGGTCTGGACGGCGTACGACCAGCGGCTCGACCGGCGCGTGGCGGTGAAGCTGCTGCGCCCCGACAAAGTGGCCGGACAGGAGGCGGACGAGCTGCGCCGCCGTTTCGTGCGCGAGTGCCGGGTGACCGCGCAGGTCGACCACCCCGGGCTTGTCACGGTGCACGACGCGGGCAGCGAGGGCGAGGAACTGTTCCTCGTCATGCAGTACGTCGACGGCGCCGACCTCTCCGACCATCTCGCCGAGCGCAACCCGTACCCGTGGCAGTGGGCGGTCGCGGTCGCCGCGCAGCTGTGCGCCGTACTGAGCGCCGTGCACGCCGTGCCGATCGTCCACCGCGACCTCAAGCCGCGCAACGTGATGGTGAAGCAGGACGGCACGGTCACCGTCCTCGACCTCGGCGTCGCCTCCGTCATGGACGCCGACACCACCCGCCTCACCCACACCGGCACCCCGATCGGCTCGCCCGCCTACATGGCCCCTGAGCAGGCGATGGGCGGCGCGGTCGGCCCGTACACCGACCTGTACGCACTCGGCGTACTCCTGCACGAACTCCTCAGCGGAGACGTGCCGTTCTCGGGCTCGACGGCCCTCGGTGTGCTGCACCGGCATCTGTACGAGCCCCCGCTGCCCGTGCGCCGGACCCGCCCCGAGGTCCCCGAGGCACTCGAAGCCCTGGTCCTGCGCCTGCTCGCGAAGGACCCGCAGCACCGCCCCGCCTCCGCCCAGGAGGTCTACGAGGACCTGGAGCTCCTCCTGCCCGCGCGCGGGACGCCCACCGGAGCGCCCCTCGATCCCACCCGCCCCTTCCTGCGCCCCCACGCCCCCTGGCCGGACCGCGCCCGCACCCCCGCGCCCCAGCCCGTCCCCGCCACCCCGGTCACACCCGCCGACGAGAAGCCGGACGTCGCCCGTGCCGTCGACGAGGTCAAGCGCCTGCTCGGCGAGGGGCGTATCACCCAGGCCGTCGACATCCTCGGCGCGATCCTGCCCGCCGCCGCCGAACAGCACGGCGAGCACTCCCCGGTCGTGCGCACCCTGCGCAAGCAGTACGCCGCCACGCTGATGGACGACGGGCAGTACCGGCGCGCGCTCCCCGAACTGCGCCGCCTCGCCGATGAACGCGCGGCCGAGGCCGGCCAGGCCGACCCCCAGTCCCTGCGCTTCCGCTACGACGCCGCCCAGTGCCTGGAACAGCTCGGCGAACCGGCGGCCGCGCTCACCGAGTACCGCGCGCTGCTGCCGTACTACGAGAACCAGTACGTGTCCGGCGACCCCGAGCTCGCCCACGACGTCCGCCGCCGCATCGGCCACCTCCTGCTCGCCGTCGGCGACCGCCCCGCCGCCCACGACACCCTGGCCCGCCTGCTGCTCGACGTGGAGCGCCTGCGCGGCCCCGGCCACCCGCTCGCGACCGAGGTGCGGCGGACACTGCAGTGGCTGGGGCAGGTGCGCGGCTAGGGCCCGCGACGCCGGCTGATCCAAACGACAGGCCGTAGTTCCGCACACCACCACCGCCGAACGGCCCGGGTGGGCCGGCCGGGGGTGCTTCGGCGAGGTTCGGTGCCCGAAGTCCTGGTGAATCGTTGGTCGAATGGGTTGGCCAGAGCTTGCCCACTGCCTACCATCGATCACCGCAAGACTTTGTGCACCGTCGCACAAGCTCTCCTCGGGAGGTCCCCTTGCACCGCCGCCGTCGCACCGCGCTCCTCCTCTCCGTCGCGATCGCCGCGGCCCCGCTCCTCACCGCCTGCGGAAACGACGCGCACCCTGGCGCGGCCGCCGTCGTCGGCGGTGAGCGGATCACCGTCTCGCAGCTGGAGAACCGGGTGAGCGAGGTGCGCGCGGCGCAGCGCGCGGCCGTGCCGGACGACGCCCAGTACGCGCAGGTCATCGCCAAGTCCGGCACCCTCCCGCGCGACGTGCTGCACACCATGGTCCTCGACCAGGTGCTGCACCGCGCCGCCCAGGACGCGGGCGTGACCGTCAGCCGCAAGGAGCTCCAGCGGATGCGAGGCGGCCTGGAGGAGCAGGTCGGCGGCGCCAAGGCGCTGGAGGCCGCCTGGCTCCAGCAGTACGGCATCCCCCCGCAGCGCGTGGACGAGAACCTCCGCCTTCAGCTGGAGGCCCAGAAACTCGCCACCACGCTCGGCACCGACACCGGCAAGCCCGCGTTCTGGAACGCCCTGTCCGAGGCGTCCAAGAAGCTCGACATCGACCTCAACCCGCGCTACGGCACCTGGGACGTCCAGAAGAGCAGCCGGGCCGACGCACAGACGCCGTGGGTGCGCGAGGTGACGGCGGCGGGGGTTCAGCAGACGGCGTGACGGTACGGGCGCAGCCGCCTCCCCTGTGGATAGCGGCGGAGCCCGGCCCCGGCCCGTGGACAAGGGCGGAGCCCACTCCGGCCTGTGGATAACTCGGGGTGTCGTCGGCGTCGTGGGTTACGTTCGGATCGTGAACGCAACCAGTCCCGAGGCCGCCCCCGGCCGTATCGTCCTGCTCACCACCAGCCACCGTGTCGCGCCCGGCCTGCTGTCCTGGCCCGCGTGGCAGGCACTGCACGCGGCCGACCGTGTGCTCTGCGCGGACGGCGCACACCCGCAGCTGCCCTATCTGCGGGAGGCCGGGATAACGGTGGACGAGGCCGCCCCGACCGCCCAGGACCTGATCGACGCGTGCACCGGCGGCCGCACGGTCGTGGTCGTGGCCACCGGCGAGGGCGAGCCGGCCCTCACCGACGGCCTCGCCCGTCTGGCCGGCACCGGCCGCATCCGGATGCCGGAACTGGAACTCCTCCCCGCCTCCTACGACCTGCCCGGCGCCCGCCTCCTCGACCTCGTCCAGGTCATGGACCGCATCCGCACCGAGTGCCCGTGGTCCTCCCAGCAGACCCACAAGGGCCTGGCGAAGTACGGCATCGAGGAGGCGTACGAACTCGTCGAGGCGATCGAGGACGGCGACCGCGACGAGCTGCGCGAGGAACTCGGCGATGTCCTGCTCCAGGTCGTCTTCCATGCCCGTATCGCGGAGGAGGGCCGCGCCGAGGACGGGGCCGCCCCCTTCTCCATCGACGACGTGGCCGGCGGCATCGTCGCCAAGCTCATCCACCGCCATCCGCACGTCTTCGGCGACGAGACGGCGACGACCCCCGAGGAGGTCAAGGAGCACTGGCTGCGCACCAAGGCCGTCGAGAAGCAGCGCGAGTCGGTGACGGAGGGCATACCCCTGGGCCAGCCGGGACTCGCCCTCGCGGCGAAGCTGGCGTCACGGGTGCGCACGGCGGGACTGGAGGTGCCGCTGCCCACCGGTGAGGGCATCGGCTACGAGCTCCTCGCGATGGCGGTCCGCGCGGAGGCGGCCGGGGTGGACCCGGAGGCCGCACTGCGGGTTGCCGCGCGGGCCTATCGGGATGCGGTGCGGGCTGCTGAGGGGGTGTCCTCTTAGTACCGTTGGGGCAACGGGTGGGTGCGAGGCGTGGGGGCCGGTGTGGCAACGGAGTTGGAGGAGCTGCGGGACGCGCTGGTGCGTGTGATGGGCAGCTCACCGGATGCGTCGCGTCGGATCGCGGAGGCGCTGGATCAGTCGGGTGTTCCCGGGGCGGTGGAGCTCTGGTTCCGGACCCCGGGAGGGGCGGTCCCGGACAGTACGCTCGCCCGTGAGTGGGTCAGGTTGCTGGCGGCTCTGCGCAGAAACCATCCCAAGGAGTTCTCCGACCTCCAGACCGTCGCGGCCGAGCGCACCGACGAACCCGCACCGCCCGGGCCCGCCTCCGGTGTCACGGCTGCCGGACCCCGTTCCATCGCGGCGGGCGGTGACATCGGCGTCGCCGTGACCGGTGACAACGCCCATGTGGTGACCGGTGGCGTCACGCACCACGTCGCCGGTGACCACATCGACTTCCGCGAGTCCACGTTCCACGACCGTGTGGTCGGCGTGCAGCACAACCACTACGGTGCCGTGCCCGCGCCGGCGGACTGGCGGCCGATCCTGCAGGTGGGGGCGCTGGAGTTCGGCGTACGCCCCACCCGGCCCGTGCCAGGGGTGCCCGATGTGCCGCCGTACGTGAAGCGCGACTGCGACGAGGACTTACGGGCCAAGCTCACCGGCCACGGCCTGGTGGTGATCCTCGGCGAACCCTGCGCGGGCAAGTCGTACACCGCGTGGCGCGCGGTGCGCTCGCTGAAGGGCCCGCGACGCCTGTACGCCCCCGACGCCGGGGAGGACCTGCGCCCCTTGGTCGCCGCGCTCCAGGGCGACCCCGGCGCGTACGTGGTCTGGCTGGACGAGCTGACCGGCCATCTCGGCGCGGGCGGCCTGGATCTGCGGCTGCTGGGACGGCTCAACCATCTCGGGGCCGTCGTGCTCGCCACGATGAGCCCCGACGAGTACTACCGGCGGCGGGCCGGGACCACGCCGGGCGACCGGGTCGTGGCCGCGGCGCGCACGGTGGAGCTGGCGCGCGAGTGGAGCGACGCGGAGCTGGCACGGCTGGCGGCGCTCGACGATCCGCGCGCGTATCCGGCGTACATGTGGAGCGGCCGGGAGGGTGTGGCCTCGTACTTCGCCGTCGGGCATCACCTGTACGACGAGTGGCGTCGCGTGGGTACCCAACTGGAGCACCCGCGTGGGCAGTTACTGGTCCGGGCGGCGGTCGATCTGGCCCGCTGCGGGGTCACGGCGGCGGTGCCGACCGAGTTGCTCAGGAAGGTCCAGGAGCAGTACCGGGCGGAGGACCGGGAGTCGTTCGAGGACGCTCTGGCCTGGGCGACGGCGCCGATGTTCGGGGCCTCGGGGCTGCTCGTCGCGGGTGCGGAGGAAGGTACCCGGCGGGCGTACGGGGCGCTGGTCGCGGAGGCGCTGCGGTCGGGCGACCTGGAACCGGTGCCGGACGAGGTGTGGTGGACGCTGCTCGACGCGGCCCGGGATCCGGGTACCTCGCTCGATTTCCCCGCCGTCCTCGACGCGGCCCGCACTGCGCTGTCCTCCCGCGTGGAGGCGGGCGACCCGGCGGTGGCACTCGGATTCGCCCGGCGCACCGAGGGCGACGAGCGTGAGGTCTGGCTGCGGCGGGCGGCGGAGGCGGGGGATGCGTGGGCGGCCGTGGAGCTGGCGGAGATCCTGCGGGAGCGGGGGGAGGAGAACCGGGCTCTCTCCTACCTGGAGCGGGCGGCGGAGTCGGGCAGCGAGAAGGCCGCGGCCCGGCTGGGCAGCCTGTTGCGGGACCGGGCCGAGTACTGGTTGCGCAGGGCGGCCGAGGCCGGTGACGCAGCGGCGGCGCACGAACTGGGCGACCTGCTGGTGAGCCGCAGCCCGAGCGAGACGCTGCGTTGGTACCAGCTGGCCGCATCCGGGGGGCGACACGAGGTGGCGGGGAGCATTGGTATCCAGCTTGCCCTGGGTGGACACCCCGGGGCTGATACCTGGCTTCGCTACGGGGCCGAACGGGGAGACGCGCGTGCCGCAGCCATGCTGGCCGCCCGCCTCCGAAAGGAGAGTCACTCTGACGGTGCCGAGGTGGAGCGTCTCTACCGGCGGGCGGTAGAGGGCGGATCAGCGCCTGGGGCGCGCAGCCTCGGCACGATCCTGGAAGAGCGAGGTGAGCTTGACGAGGCCATGGAGATGTACCTCCGGGCTCACCAGGGAGGCGCCGTCGGCGTCGAGAGGTATATCGGTTACCTGCTGCTGCAGCAGGGCAAGGTCGAGGAAGGCGAGGAATGGCTGCGCAGAGCTGCGGCCGCGAGCCTGACGAGCCTTCCCGACACCTTCCTCGCCCCACCTGGCTCCGCCCCCGACAGCCCTCCGGATACCGTCAAGGAGTGACCAACCAGCCCCACCCCCCGACCCCCACCCCCCCGGCCCCCGAACTCTTCACCTGGGAGTTCGCCACGGACCCCTACCCGGCCTACGCCTGGCTCCGGGAGCACGCCCCCGTGCACAGGACGCGGCTCCCCAGCGGGGTGGAAGCCTGGCTGGTCACCCGGTACGCAGACGCCAAGCAGGCCCTCGCCGACAGCCGTCTCTCCAAGAACCCGGCTCACCACGACGAGCCCGCGCACGCCAAGGGCAAGACCGGTATCCCCGGGGAGCGCAAGGCCGAGTTGATGACGCATCTGCTGAACATCGATCCGCCGGACCACACCCGGCTCCGCAGACTCGTCTCCAAGGCCTTCACCCCGCGCCGCGTCGCCGAGTTCGCCCCCCGCGTGCAGGAGCTCACCGACCAGCTCATCGACGGGTTCGCGCAGCGGGGGAGCGCCGATCTCATCCACGAGTTCGCCTTCCCGCTCCCCATCTACGCCATCTGTGACCTGCTCGGCGTCCCCCGCGAGGACCAGGACGACTTCCGGGACTGGGCGGGCATGATGATCCGGCACCAGGGCGGCCCGCGGGGCGGCGTCGCACGGTCGGTGAAGAAGATGCGCGGCTATCTCGCCGACCTCATCCACCGCAAGCGCGAGGCACTCCCCGACACGCCCACCCCCGGCGAGGACCTCATCTCCGGCCTGATCCGCGCCTCCGACCACGGGGAGCACCTCACGGAGAACGAGGCCGCAGCCATGGCCTTTATCCTCCTGTTTGCCGGATTTGAGACGACCGTAAATCTCATCGGCAACGGCACCTACGCCCTGCTCACCCACCCCGAGCAACGCGCCCGCCTCCAGAAGTCCCTGGCCCCTCACGACACCGCCACCCACGACACCGCCGCCCCCGACACCGCCCTCCTCGAAACCGGCATCGAGGAACTCCTCCGCTACGACGGCCCCGTCGAACTGGCCACCTGGCGCTTCGCCACCGAACCGCTCACCCTCGGCGGGCAGCGCATCGCCGCCGGCGACCCCGTCCTCGTCGTGCTGGCCGCCGCCGACCGGGACCCGGAGCGGTTCGCCGACCCCGACGTCCTCGATCTCGGCCGGCGCGACAACCAGCACCTCGGCTACGGCCACGGCATCCACTACTGCCTCGGCGCCCCGCTCGCCCGCCTGGAGGGCCAGACCGCCCTGGCGACGCTCCTCACCCGGCTCCCGGATCTGGAACTCGCCGTGGATCCGGCCGAGTTGCGATGGCGGGGCGGCCTCATCATGCGCGGACTGCGTACCCTTCCGGTGGAGTTCACCCCAGTTGGGTGAGTGCGTCCACCCCGGCAAACGTGACACGCACTCATGTCTGTGATCTTCACGTGATCTACGCGGCATTAACTTGTGACAAGTGATCGTCTGCCTATACGTTCACGGATCAACGTCGGCGTCCAGGTTTCACGCGCCGCGGGTCACTGCTGTCTCGCGAAAGGTCCCCGCATGCTCTCCGGGAACGGTCGTCACCGTCGCCCCCGTCAGGCCCCGGCTCTCCTCGTCGCGGCCGGAGTGACCGGGTCAGCCATCGCCATCCCGCTCCTCGGCGCCACCGGCGCGAGCGCGGCCGAGGGCAACGTCTGGGACAAGGTGGCCGACTGTGAGACCGGCGGCTCCTGGAGTGCCGACAGCGGCAACGGCCGTTACGGCGGGCTGCAGTTGACCCAGGACGACTGGGACAAGTACGGCGGCCTCGACTACGCCCCGAGCGCCGACCTGGCGAGCCGCTCGCAGCAGATCGCGGTGGCCCAGAAGATCCTTGAGAACCAGGGCGTCGGTGCCTGGCGCACCTGCGGACTGCTCAGCGGGCTCACCCAGGAGTCCGGTTCGGTCGACCTGGACACGGGCGTCGAGGAGGACTCGCCGTCCGAGGTGTCCGGATCCTCCGGATTGCTCGATTCGTCCACGTCGTCTGGGTCGTCCGAGTCCAAGGGCTCGTCCGGCGGCTCCAGCGACTCCGACGACTCCGGCGACCCCTCGAAGTCGCCCAGCGGCTCCTCGGACACTTCGTCCGAATCCTCCCAGGATTACTCCGCTTCTTCCTCTTCACCCTCTTCGTCTTCTTCATCCCCTGAGGCCGACAACTCCTCCAAGTCCGACACGTCCTCCGGCGCAGATGTCTCGCAGTCGCCCGACAGCTCCCCCACGCTGACGCCCGACAGTGACAATCAGGACAACTCCGCACAGGACGAGGGCTCCTCGGGCCTGGTCGACACCGGGGCGTTCGACGTCGGAACGGACGACACGGCGGCCGACGCCGAGGCCGGCACCGGGCGCCACCGCGGCCCCAGCGCCGACGAGAGCGAGGGTGCCGACAGCGCCACCAAGCCCTCCGGTCGCCACGCCTCGTACACCGTCCGCGCCGGCGATACTCTCGCCTCCATCGCCGACTCCCTTGACCTCGACGGCGGGTGGCGCGCGCTGTACAAGGCGAACAAGAGCGCCATCGGTGCTGACGCGGACCACATCTTCCCCGGTCAGACCCTGGACGTCCCCGCCGAATAGGTACCGAACAGGGCGAAAAACAGCCGGAGTTCGCGTCACGGTTCGCGTGTAATGTCCGTTTTGAATGCAGTGAGAGATAGATCTCAGAAGCCCTGATCGTCTTTGTAATTCCGGGAATCGCTTGTCTACGGTCGTGATCGCTCGTCACCACGAGCCCCGGCTGCCGCAACGCCGAATCCTGCCAGCGGCCGTACGGGAACAGTCGTCGCGTAAAGCGCCGTAGGCAGGAGCGGGGGACCCAAGGTTTGCGCCGGGTCCGGCAGTTGAGGCCCTTCGGGGCCGGACGGCCGGAGTCGGCTTGGGGTGAAGCCGCGCAACGGGAGCCGAGAGGCGAGCGTGCGCGGCCGGGCAACTCAACCGGCCCGAACCCGACAGCTCACCTCGCAGGCGTCGGTGAGGGGATCTCTCCATGCTGTTCTCCAGCAAGGGCAAGCACCGTCGTCCGTCCAAGGCCGCTCGCGCCATCGCCGTCGTCGGCGTCACCGGTGCCGCCGCCGTCGCCGCTCCGCTGATGGCCGCAGGCAGCGCCTCCGCCGCCACCACCTCCGAGTGGGACGCCGTCGCGCAGTGCGAGTCCGGCGGCAACTGGTCGATCAACACCGGCAACGGCTACTACGGCGGTCTGCAGTTCTCCGCCTCCACCTGGGCCGCGTACGGCGGCACGGCGTACGCCTCCACCGCCAACCAGGCCACCAAGGCCCAGCAGATCGAGATAGCCGAGAAGGTCCTCGCGAGCCAGGGCAAGGGTGCCTGGCCGAGCTGCGGTGTCGGCCTGTCCGGCGCCTCCCCCAGCGGCTCCTCCTCCAGCGGCTCCTCGCAGAGCAGCGAGAGCACCACCCGCTCCTCCGAGCAGCAGTCGGCCTCCCGCTCCACGGACCGCCCGGCCGCCAAGAAGAGCACCAAGACCGTCACCACCCCGACCGGCAAGAAGGTCAAGAAGGGCGACGGCGAGTACAAGGTCGTCAAGGGTGACACCCTCAGCTCCATCGCCGAGAAGCACGACGTCAAGGGCGGCTGGGAGAAGCTCTTCAAGCTGAACAAGGACATCGTCGAGGACGCGAACCTGATCTACCCGGGTCAGCAGCTGCACCTGAAGTAAGGGCCGCGCCCGAAGTTGTACCCGGGCGACAGCTGAACCACAGCGCCCTCACATCCGTGGAAGTGAGAGTGAGGGCGTCGTGAGGTTCACCCCCGTCCCCACGAACTCCCCGCCTCGGTGCGTCTTCCCCCGTACGCACCGGGGCGGGGCTTTTTGTACCGTGTCTTTGTTTCGTTCGGAAACAATTTACTCTCGGTTCTGTCCACGGGGCGGTCGACCAGTGGCTGAAGCCCCGGAGCCGGTTAGGCTCGTCTCGCAGTACCCACCACGGTCTGCGTACCCGCGTCACATCCCATGAAGGAGATGCTCGTGCCGTCCATCGACGTCGTCGTAGCCCGGGAAATCCTGGACTCCCGAGGCAACCCCACGGTCGAGGTCGAGGTCGGCCTCGACGACGGCAGCACGGGTCGTGCCGCCGTTCCGTCCGGCGCTTCCACCGGCGCCTTCGAGGCCATCGAGCTCCGCGACGGTGACCCCAACCGCTACCTGGGCAAGGGTGTCGAGAAGGCCGTCCTCGCCGTCATCGAGCAGATCGGCCCGGAGCTCGTCGGCTACGACGCCACCGAGCAGCGGCTGATCGACCAGGCCATGTTCGACCTGGACGCCACCGACAACAAGGGCTCCCTCGGCGCCAACGCCATCCTCGGCGTCTCCCTCGCCGTCGCCCACGCCGCCTCCGAGGCCAGCGACCTGCCGCTGTTCCGCTACCTGGGCGGCCCGAACGCGCACCTGCTGCCGGTGCCGATGATGAACATCCTGAACGGCGGCTCGCACGCCGACTCCAACGTGGACATCCAGGAGTTCATGATCGCCCCGATCGGCGCGGAGTCCTTCTCCGAGGCCCTGCGCTGGGGCACCGAGGTCTACCACACCCTCAAGAAGGTGCTGAAGGGCCGCGGCCTGTCCACCGGCCTCGGCGACGAGGGCGGCTTCGCCCCGAACCTCGGCTCCAACCGCGAGGCCCTCGACCTCATCCTTGAGGCCATCAAGGAGGCCGGCTACACCCCGGGCGAGCAGATCGCCCTGGCGCTCGACGTCGCCGCGTCCGAGTTCTACAAGGACGGCTCCTACACCTTCGAGGGCAAGAGCCGCTCCGCCGCCGAGATGACCGAGTACTACGCCGAGCTCGTCGCGGCGTACCCGCTCGTCTCCATCGAGGACCCGCTGTTCGAGGACGACTGGGACGGCTGGAAGACCATCACCGACAAGCTCGGTGACAAGGTCCAGCTCGTCGGCGACGACCTGTTCGTCACCAACCCCGAGCGCCTCGCCCGCGGCATCGACGACGGCGCGGCCAACGCCCTGCTGGTCAAGGTCAACCAGATCGGCTCGCTGACCGAGACCCTGGACGCCGTCGAGCTCGCCCAGCGCAACGGCTTCAAGTGCATGATGTCCCACCGCTCCGGCGAGACCGAGGACGTCACCATCGCCGACCTGGCCGTCGCCACCAACTGCGGCCAGATCAAGACCGGCGCCCCGGCCCGCTCCGAGCGCGTCGCCAAGTACAACCAGCTGCTCCGCATCGAGGAGATCCTCGACGACGCCGCCGTCTACGCCGGCCGCAGCGCCTTCCCGCGCTTCAAGGGCTGACCCCGGCTGACCCCACCTGGGTAAGCCTTAGCCAGTCGTACGTACGTCCCTGTACTCGGTCCCGTACCGTGTGCGGGGACGTACGCACGTGAGAGGGGAGGCGGAGAGCCGATGGCCGTCAAGGACCGGGACCGTTTCTCCACCGCGACCAGGATCCGGTTGCTCGGCGAGCAGACGGCGGCCCGTGTCTACCGCTCCCAGACCAAGCGGCAGGCCCGGCGCTCCAGGCTCACCGGACGCGCCGCGCTGCTCGCGCTGGTCCTCTGCTCCATGGTGGTGGCGCTCGCGTACCCGATAAGGCAGTACGTCTCCCAGCGCGCCGAGATCGCCGATCTGCGGCGGCAGAAGGAGGAGGCGGCCGAGCGGGTCGAGCAGCTGCGCGACCGCAAGGCACGCTGGCAGGACGACGCGTACGCCGAGCAGCAGATCCGGGAGCGGCTGCACTATGTGATGCCCGGGGAGACCGGCTACATCGTGGTCGACCCGGACGCCGCCAAGCAGTCGCGGACCGAGCTGGGGGCGGCCGACCGGCCCTGGTACTCGAACATCTGGGACGGGGTCGACAAGGCCGACGCCGCCGGTCAGTGAGAGCCGCCGCCGACCAGTGAGAACCGACCGCCGGGACCGAACGACAGATCTCCGGCGAGAACCGATAGAAAGACAGGCATGCAAACGCCCCCGCCGCCCACCCCGCGCACCGAGCCCACCGACGCGGACGTCGAGGCTTTCAAGCAGCAGCTCGGACGGCCCCCGCGCGGGCTGCGCGCGATCGCGCACCGGTGCCCGTGCGGACAGCCGGACGTCGTCGAGACGGCCCCGCGCCTGCCCGACGGCACGCCCTTCCCGACGCTGTACTACCTGACGTGCCCGAAGGCGTCGTCGGCGATCGGCACGCTGGAGGCGAACGGCGTGATGAAGGAGATGTCGGCGCGGCTGGAGACCGACCCGGAGCTGGCCGCCGCGTACCGCGCCGCGCACGAGGACTACATCCGGCGACGCGACGAGATCGAGGAGCTCAAGGGGTTCCCCAGCGCGGGCGGCATGCCGGACCGGGTGAAGTGCCTGCACGTTCTCGTCGCGCATTCGCTGGCGGCCGGGCCGGGGGTGAACCCGCTGGGGGACGAGGCCCTCGCGATGCTGCCGGAGTGGTGGCGCAAGGGAGCCTGTGTGACGCTCCCGGCGGAGTCCGAGAAGTCCGAGGGGGCCGCTCAGTGACCCGCGTCGCCGCCATCGACTGCGGTACCAACTCCATCCGGCTTCTCGTCGCCGACGTCGACCCGGCCACCGGGGACCTCGTCGACCTGGACCGCCGTATGACCATCGTGCGCCTCGGTCAGGGCGTCGACCGCACGGGCCGGCTCGCGCCCGAGGCGCTGGAGCGCACCTTCGCCGCCTGCCGAGACTACGCGGCGATCATCAAGGAGCACGGCGCCGAACGGGTGCGGTTCGTCGCCACCTCCGCTTCCCGGGACGCCGAGAACCGGGACGAGTTCGTGCGCGGGGTCATGGAGATCCTGGGTGTCGAGCCCGAGGTCATCACCGGGGATCAGGAGGCCGAGTTCTCCTTCACGGGGGCGACCAGGGAGCTGGCGGGCCGCGAGGATCTGCACCGGCCCTACCTCGTCGTGGACATCGGCGGCGGGTCGACCGAGTTCGTCGTCGGGGAGCAGCACGTCCGCGCGGCGCGCTCCGTGGACGTCGGGTGTGTGCGGATGACCGAGCGGCATCTCGTGCGGGACGGCGTGGTCTCGGATCCGCCGTCCGAGGAGCAGATCGCGGCGATGCGGGCCGACATCGAGGCGGCCCTCGACCTCGCCGAGAAGACCGTGCCGCTGCGCGAGGCCAGGACGCTGGTGGGGCTCGCCGGGTCGGTCACGACCGTGTCGGCGATCGCCCAGGAGCTGCCCGAGTACGACTCCGTACGGATCCACCACTCCCGGGTCGGCCACGACCGGGTGCGGGAGATCAGCGAGTGGCTGCTGCACTCCACCCACGCGGAGCGCGCCGCCGTACCGTCCATGCATCCGGGGCGGGTTGACGTCATCGCGGCCGGCGCCCTGGTGCTGCTCGCGATCATGGAGCGGATCGGTGCCGAGGAGGTCGTGGTGAGCGAGCACGACATCCTCGACGGCATCGCCTTCAAGGTGGCGGAGGACGCGCAGGACTCGGAGGACGCCAGGCGCGGTGCCTGACGCGCGCGTCGACGCGGAACGGCCCCGGATCCTCGTGGTGAGGAACCGGGGCCGTCGTATGGGCCCGTGCGGGCTGTCCATCAGTTGCAGAGGAGCACCAGCAGACCGCTGCAGCTCCCCCCGTCACCATCGTCGCCGTGGTGATGTCCGTGGCCGTGGTGGTGGCCGTGGCCATGGTCGCCGTAGGCCACCGTGGACTTCGCGGCGATGGGTGAGGCGGCGGCGGATGCGGCCGTCGCCGCCCCTGCTGCGAGCGCGATGCCGAGGGCAGCGCTGACCGTGACTATTCGAGCGGTGGCCCGCTTGAGGGCCTTCTGTGAGGTGATCATGGCTGCACGCTATGCACACTTTTATCCAGGCGCGCGCGGAATGTGGCTGACGGGTGAACGGTGATCCAGATCGCCGCCGGAGGGTGGCCCGGGTCTCGTTTGTTACTGCGCAGTAGCCATCGGTTGAGCAGGTCGGCTAGCGTATGAGCACCTCCTGGGGGCGCATTCGGGCCCCTTCACGACCTCCGCACGAGCCCTGCGAACGGCCTGCGGGAGAAAGTTCGTGAAGTTCTTCACAAGGAAATCGGCCCAGTCGAAGCGCGGATGGGTGCCGGTTGACCCTTCCGAGGGGCGAACAGGCCCTTGAACATGTTCAGATGGACGGTGTAAGGAGGGTCCAGGAGGTCGGCTCCGGAGGGTGTTTCGGTCCGCTCACGGAGGGCTCGACGAGGCAGAGAGGCAGCTCACGCGGCATTGACAACGGGTCGGACCCGGACCCGGTTCCCGATCGTGACCATGACCTGCGTCACGAGGGCCGGGGAGTGTAGCACGAGGCCTGCAAGAGCTTGTGAAGGGGCGCACGAGCGACCCCCCTGGGGCGGGTGGATACTCGATGGCATGAGCACCACGGAGCGTCCCAGGATCCTCGTAGTAGGCGGTGGGTACGTAGGCCTGTACGCAGCTCGGCGCATCCTCAAGAAGATGCGCTACGGAGAGGCGACCGTCACGGTCGTCGACCCCCGGTCGTACATGACCTACCAGCCCTTCCTTCCCGAAGCCGCCGCCGGCAGCATCTCCCCGCGCCACGTCGTCGTCCCGCTGCGACGCGTGCTGCCCAAGGCGGAGGTTCTCACCGGCCGGGTCACCACCATCGACCAGGACCGCAAGGTCGCCACGATCGCCCCGCTGGTCGGCGAGGCGTACGAGCTGCCCTTCGACTACCTGGTGATCGCGCTCGGCGCGGTCTCCCGTACCTTCCCGATCCCCGGCCTCGCCGAGCAGGGCATCGGTATGAAGGGCATCGAGGAGGCCATCGGCCTGCGCAACCACGTCCTTGAGCAGCTGGACAAGGCCGACTCCACGACCGACGAGGAGATCCGCCGCAAGGCGCTCACCTTCGTCTTCGTCGGCGGTGGCTTCGCGGGCGCGGAGACCATCGGCGAGGTCGAGGACCTGGCCCGCGACGCGGCGAAGTACTACACCAACGTGTCCCGTGAGGACATGCGGTTCATCCTCGTCGACGCCGCCGACAAGATCCTTCCCGAGGTCGGCCCGAAGCTCGGCCAGTACGGCAAGGAGCACCTGGAGGGCCGCGGGGTCGAGGTCTACCTCTCCACCTCCATGGACTCCTGCGTCGACGGCCACGTCGTGCTGAAGAACGGGCTTGAGGTCGACTCGAACACGATCGTGTGGACGGCCGGCGTCAAGCCGAACCCCGCCCTCGGCCGTTTCGGTCTGCCCCTCGGCCCCCGCGGTCACGTCGACTGCGAGACGACGCTCCAGGTCAAGGGCACCGACTACATCTGGGCCGCCGGCGACAACGCCCAGGTCCCGGACCTCGTCGGCCGCAAGGCGGGCAACGAGAACGCCTGGTGCCCGCCGAACGCCCAGCACGCGCTGCGCCAGGCCAGGGCCCTCGGTGACAACGTGATCTCCGGTATGCGGGGCTTCCCGCAGAAGGACTACGAGCACGCCAACAAGGGTGCGGTGGCCGGTCTCGGCCTCCACAAGGGCGTGGCGATGATCGTCATGGGCAAGATGAAGATCAAGCTCAAGGGCCGTCTCGCCTGGTACATGCACCGCGGCTACCACGGTCTGGCCATGCCGACCTGGAACCGCAAGGTCCGCGTCTTCGCCGACTGGACCCTCGGCATGTTCCTCAAGCGCGAGGTCGTCTCCCTCGGTGCGATGGAGCACCCGCGCGAGGAGTTCTACGAGGCCGCCAAGCCGGTGCCCGCGGCGCTGAAGCCGGAGAAGACCGAGGCGAAGGCCTCCTGACCTCTTCCGGTCGCTGAACCGAACCGAAGGACCTCCCGCCATCCGTGGTGCGGGAGGTCCTTCGGCGTTCCTGCCGGACGGGCTAAAAGAACGCGCGTGAGGGACTGTGTCCGGGCCCGTCAGGTGTTTACGTGGTGTTGGACATTCCGGGGTCCCTCATCACGGAGGTGTGCGCCATGGCCGACGCCGCGGTGCGGCTGAAGGGTCTTCTCGAACAGGTGCTGGGAGCGCCGCTCCCGGTGGGCATCCGCGCCTGGGACGGTTCGCGGTCGGGGCCGCCGGGCGCGCCGACTCTCGTCGTACGGAACCGGCGTGCGGTGCGCCGGCTGCTGTGGAAGCCCGGTGAGCTGGGGCTCGCCCGGGCCTGGGTCGCCGGGGACCTCGAAATCGAGGGGGATCTGTACGCCGCCCTCGATCTGCTCGCGGGGATCGTGTGGGAGCGGGGCGAGGACGACGCCCGGAGCCTGGCTCAGGCGCTCCGGGACCCCGAAGTACGGGCCGCGGTCCGCGGCCTGGTCCGGCTCGGCGGGCTGCCGCTGCCGCCCGCGCCGCCTCCCGAGGAGGTCCGCCGGCACCGCGCCCATCTGCACACCAAGCGCACCGACAAGCGCGCCATCAGCCACCACTACGACGTCGGCAACGACTTCTACGAGATCGTCCTCGGGCCGTCCATGGTGTACTCCTGCGCCTACTGGCCCGCCCCGCCCCCGCAGGGCACCCTCGAAGCCGCCCAGCGCGACAAGCTCGACCTCGTCTGCCGCAAGCTCGAACTCCGGCCCGGCCGGCGGCTGCTGGACGTCGGCTGCGGCTGGGGCTCCATGGCCGTGCACGCGGCCCGCGAGTACGGCGTGCACGTCGTCGGCATCACCCTCTCCCAGGAGCAGGCGGCGTACGCCCGCAAGCGCGTCGCCGGCGAGGGGCTGACGGACAAGGTGGAGATCCGCGTCCAGGACTACCGGGACGTCACCGACGAGTCGTACGACGCCGTCTCCTCCGTCGGGATGGCCGAGCACGTCGGTGCCGACCGGTATCTGGAGTACGCCGATGCGCTGTTCCGGCTGCTGAAGCCCGGCGGCAGGCTGCTCAACCACCAGATCGGGCGGCGGCCGCAGCGCGACGAGTCCACGTACGAGGTCGACGAGTTCATCGACGCCTATGTGTTTCCCGATGGCGAGCTCCAGCCCATCGGCGTCACGGTCACCCAGCTCGAACGCGCCGGGTTCGAGGTGCGTGACGTGGAGTCGATCCGGGAGCACTACGCCCTGACGCTGCGGCGCTGGGTCGCCAACCTGGAGGCGGAGTGGGCGCGGGCGGTCAAGCTGACCAGCCCCGGGCGGGCCCGTGTCTGGCGGCTGTACATGGCCGCCTCCGCGCTGGCCTTCGAGCGCAACCGCATCGGCGTCAACCAGGTGCTGGCGGTCAGGACACCCGATTCCGGTGACTCGGGGATGCCGCTGCGAGCCCGTACCTGGGGCTGACACGCCAAGGGCCCCGCTCCTTCCCAGGAGCGGGGCCCATGTGCTCGTACCGCTATTCCGCCTTGATCGCGTTCAGCATGTTCAGCCGCGCGGCATTGCGGGCCGGCCACAGTGCGGCCAGGACGCCCACCAGTCCGGCCAGCACCAGGAAGATGCCGATCCGGTCCCAGGGCAGGACCAGCCGGTAGCCCGGGATCTGGTCCGCGAAGGTCTCGCCGATCGCCCAGCCGAGGAACGAGCCGAGACCGATGCCGACCACCGCGCCGAACACCGAGATGACCACGGCCTCCAGCCGGACCATCCGCTTCACCCGGCGCCGGTCGAGCCCGATCGCCCGCAGCATGCCGATCTCCTGCTGCCGTTCGAAGACCGACATCGCGAGGGTGTTGACGACACCCAGCACCGCGATGATCAGGGCCATCGCCAGCAGGCCGTACATGATGTTCAGCATGGTGTTGATGACGCCGCCGAACTCGTTGCGGATGTCCTGCCGGTCCATGACCGTGATCGCGGGGTTGTCGCCCAGCGCGTCGATGAGGACCTTCTCGTTCGCCGCGGACTGGCCGCCGTCCACCTTCACGAAGATCTGCCGGATGTACGGCGTCGTCTCGTGCGCGTTCACCACCTTCTTGTCGACGAGGACGGGGGAGAGGAACTCGCTGTCCTTGTAGACGGCGCCGACCGTCAGCGTGGCCTTCTTCTCGTCGGCGAAGGTGAAGGCGATGCTGTCGCCGGGCTTCCAGCCCTTGCTCCTGGCCGTCTTCTCGGCGACCGCGATCTGCCCCTTCGCGAGCGAGTCGGCGCTGCCGCTGACGACGTCCACGTTCAGGACCTGCTGGATGTCGCCCGGGGTGACCGCGGAGGCGGAGACGTAGTCGTCGTCGGCCTGGAGGTAGGCGTCCTGCTGCGGCGAGACCGCGGAGACGCCCTTGGCCTTCTCCAGCGCCGTCAGCGCGGACTGGTCGAGGTCGCCGCCGTTCGCCATCGAGACCATGTAGTCGGCCTTGATGTTGTCCGTGGTCATCTTGTCGATGGCCGTGCCGACCGTGATGCCGAGCACCGACAGACCGGTCACCAGCGTCAGCCCGATCGCCAGTGCGGAGGCGGTGGCGCCGGTACGGCGCGGGTTGCGGACCGCGTTCTGGCCGGCCAGCTTGCCGGCCACCCCGAAGGGGCCCACGAGCAGCGGACGGACGAGCGCGATCACGGGCCGGGACAGCAGCGGGATCAGGATGATCACACCGACCAGTGCGAAGAACGCGCCCGCCGCGATGTACATCCGGCCGTCGTCGCCGCCGGTCGAGGCACCCAGCACGATCCCGGCCGCGCCGAGGGCGGTGATGGCCGCGCCGATGGAGTTGCGCACCACCAGCGACTTGGTGGTCGCCACCGCGTGGACGCTGCTCATGGCCGCCACCGGCGGGATCTTCGCGGCCCGGCGGCCGGGCAGCCAGGCGGCGAACATCGTGATCAGCACACCGACCGCGACCGCGGCGAGCACCGGCGTGGCGGACAGGATCAGCGGGCCGTCCGGGATCTTCATCTCGAACGCGGCCATGCCGGACCGCAGTCCGACCGCGAGGCCGATACCGAGGGCGAAGCCGATCACCGAGGCGACGAAGCCCACCACGGCGGCCTCGGCGAGCACCGAGCGGGTGATCTGCTTGCGCGACGCACCGACGGCGCGCATCAGGGCGATCTCCTTGGTGCGCTGGGCGACCAGCATCGTGAAGGTGTTGGAGATCAGGAAGATCCCGACGAACAGCGCGATGCCCGCGAAGCCCAGCAGGACCTGCTTGAGCGAGCCCAGACCCTGCTCGATCTGCTCGGCCTGCTGGTCCGCGAGCGCCTGGCCGGTCTCGGCGTCGGCGGTGTCCGGCAGCAGCGGCTTGACCGCGGCGAGGACCTTGGCGTCGTCGGCGCCGGGGTCGGCGGTGACGGTGACGCTCTCGAAGTAGCCCGGCTTGAGGTACTGCTTCTGGGCGACCGCGGTGTCGAAGAGGACGAGGCTGCCGCCGGCGTTCACGGCGCCGTCCTCGGTGGTGAAGACACCGCTGAGGGTGTACTCCTTCACCGGGCCGTTGGTGGCGACGCGCACCCGGTCGCCGACCTGGTACTCGCCCTTGGTCGCGGACTCCTCGTCCAGGGCGATCTGATCGTCCTTCACCGGTCCGGAGCCGTCGGTGAAGGTGTAGGCGCTGTCCTTGCCGTCCTTGCCGGGGGCGAAGTTGGAGCCCTTGTTGGACCAGCCGACGCCGATCAGCTTGCCGTCGGGGTCGGCGACCCCGGCGAAGCCCTCGACGCGGCCGTACGCGCCGGTGACGCCGTCCACGGCGGAGATCTTGTCGAGGGTCTTCCGGGAGAGGCCGGGCTCTTCCTTGGGGTCGTCCGGGTCGGCGTGCGAGGTGACGGAGACGGCGACGTCGTCGTAGCTCTTCGCCGACTGGTTGCGGAAGGCGTTGGAGAGGGTGTCGGCGAAGACCAGGGTGCCGGAGACGAACGCGACGCCGAGCATGACGGCGAGCACGGTCATCAGGAGCCGGGCCTTGTGCGCGAGTACGTTGCGCAGGGCTGTGCGGAACATCAGCTGGTGCGGCCCTTCGCGTCGAACTGCTTCATGAAGTCGAGGACGTTGTCCGCCGTCGGCCGGTACATCTCGTCGACGATCCGTCCGTCGGCCAGGAACACCACGCGGTCCGCGTAGGCCGCGGCCACCGGGTCGTGGGTCACCATCACCACCGTCTGCCCCAACTCCCGTACGGAGTTGCGCAGGAAGCCCAGCACCTCGGCGCCGGAGCGCGAGTCGAGGTTTCCGGTCGGCTCGTCACCGAAGATGATCTCGGGCTTGGAGGCCAGGGCGCGGGCGACGGCCACACGCTGCTGCTGGCCTCCGGAGAGCTGGGCGGGGCGGTGGCTCAGCCGGTCGGCGAGGCCGACCATGCGGATCACCGAGTCCAGCCACTGCTTGTCCGGCTTACGGCCCGCGATGTCCATCGGAAGGGTGATGTTCTCCAGTGCGGTCAGCGTCGGCAGCAGGTTGAACGCCTGGAAGATGAAGCCGATCTTGTCCCGGCGCAACTTGGTGAGCTGCTTGTCCTTCAGGGAGCCCAGCTCGGTCTCGCCGATGCGCACGGAGCCGGAGGAGAAGGTGTCCAGACCGGCCACGCAGTGCATCAGCGTGGACTTGCCGGAGCCGGAGGGGCCCATGATCGCGGTGAACTCGGCCTGCCGGAACTCGACGGTGACGCGGTCCAGGGCGACTACCTGGGTCTCGCCTTGTCCGTAGATCTTCGACAGATCCGTGGCACGCGCGGCCACGGTGGTGGTCCGGCCGGCGATGGATGCGGTGGTCACGAGAGGAACGCTCCTGAAGGACGACGGTGTGTTCGAAGGACTCGTCCATCGTCCCGGCCGGGAACCGCCGTGTAGTCCATCCCTGTTCTGGTTCCGAAGGCAGACTGCGGACGGACCACGGGCGCCTGTGTCATACCTGAGGATGACGAGCGACCCTGACGGGCGTTCACGTCGGGAACAGGTGGAGCGTCCTTGTTTGGACGGTGAAATTCCGTCATTCCGCATGCACCGCCGACCGCCGCACGCAAGGCTATTGGCAAGTGCGGATGGCGTGTTCCGCGGGCTGATGCACCCTCAGACGTCAATAAAATAAGACAACATCGGTCCGCCCGTCCGCTGTTCGGGGGACGTATCCCGATAGGCTCGGAACCTCGATGCGGAAGCCCATGGCCTGCCCAGATGGTGGAATGCAGACACGGCGAGCTTAAACCTCGCTGCCCCTTCGCGGGCGTGCCGGTTCAAGTCCGGCTCTGGGCACTTCCGACGTTCGTCGATCCCTGCAGCATTCATTGACACCTCATGACGAGGGGGGCACACTCCTGTTCGGAAGTTGGTGAATTAAATTTCACCACACGAACAACGGGAACAGAGAGGTTCGGCGATGCGCACCACCGTCGGCATCATCGGAGCGGGCCCCGCCGGCCTCCTCCTCGCCCGGCTGCTCCACAACGCCGGCATCGACTCGGTCGTCCTGGAGAGCCGCGACCGCGCCTACGTCGAGCACCGTCAGCGCGCCGGAATCCTGGAGCAGGGCACGGTCGACGTACTGCGCGCGGCCGGCGCCGGGGAGCGCATGGACCGCGAGGGCCTGCGGCACGACGGCATAGAACTGCGCTACGACCGCAAGCGCCACCGTGTCGACTTCCCCGCCCTCACCGGCGGCCGGTCCGTGACGGTCTACGCCCAGACCGAGGTCTGCAAGGACCTCATCGCTCTCCAACTCAAGGAGGGCGGCCCGCTGTTGTTCGAGACGGAGGCCCTGGTGGTGGAGGGCGCCGAGACCGACAGCCCGCGCGTGCGCTTCCGCCACAAGGGCGTCGAGGGCGTCGATGGCGTGGAGGACGTGGAGGACGTCCTCGAATGCGACTACGTCGTCGGCTGCGACGGCTTCTGGGGCGTGTCCCGCATGGCGATCCCCGCCGAGCTGACCCGGGTCTTCGAGCGGACGTACCCCTTCGGCTGGCTCGGCATCCTGGCCGACGTCGCCCCCTCCCACGACGAGTTGGTCTACGCCCGCCACGACCGAGGCTTCGCGCTCCTGTCCATGCGCTCCCCGTCCGTCTCCCGCCTCTACCTCCAGGTGCCCGAGGGCACGGACGCCGAGGCATGGCGCGACGACGAGATCTGGACGGAGCTGGAGCGCCGCTTCGAGACCGCCGACGACTGGCGCCTGGAACGCGGCCCCATCACCCAGAAGTCCGTCACGCCCATGCGCTCCTACGTCCACGAGCCCATGCGCCACGGCCGCCTGTTCCTGGCCGGGGACGCGGCGCACATCGTGCCGCCGACGGGCGCGAAGGGCCTGAATCTGGCCGTCGGTGACGTCGTCACCTTCGCGCGGGCACTGACGTATGAGAGGGAGACGGGTTCGTCGGAGCTGCTCGACGGCTACTCCGCGACCTGTCTGCGGCGCGTCTGGCAGGCCGAGCGGTTCTCCTACGACATGACGACGCTGCTGCACCGCGCCCCCGACGCCACGCCCTTCGAGGACCGGCTCCAGCTGGCGCGGCTGGAGCGGATAGCCGGGTCGAGGGCCGCCGAGACGGACCTCGCCGAGGCGTACACCGGGTTCCCGTTCGGGTGAGCGGGTGCCGGGGCCGGGCGGGTGATCTCCGATCGATTCCGGCCACGTACCAGGTTCGTCATGAATGGGCCCCTCCGTGGCTGGGAATCACCCGGCCGCGTAGCGTGTTGCGCACCACGACGAGGGAAAGATCCTCCCCAAGCACTAGGGTCAATCCTTTGCCTACCTATTACTCTTGAGCCAAGGCCGCGCACGGCGGCCATGGAGGAGTGAAATGAGGAGCAGCAACCCGGTCTTCTCGCGACGGGGGTTCAGCCGCGACAACGGCTACGCGGGCTTCAACACCGCGCCGCAGGCCGGGGGCGCCGCTGTCGGCACGCAGGGCAACCCGTACGCCCAGCCGCAGGCCGGCAACCCGTACGCCCAGAACCCGTACGCCCAGCAGGGCGTGCAGTACGGCGCGCCGCCGCAGGCCCCGGCCGCCACCGGCCGGATGACGATCGACGACGTCATCCTGCGCACCGGCACGACGCTCGGCACGCTGATCGTCACGGCCGCGCTGGCCTGGGCCCTGCTGCCGGTCGACGACGCGAACATCAGCCGGTCCTACGGCATCGCCATCGGCGCCGGTCTGATCGGCATGGTGCTGGCGCTCGTGCAGTCCTTCAAGCGCAAGGCCTCGCCCGCGCTGATCCTGTCGTACGCCGCGCTGGAGGGTGTCTTCCTCGGCGTCGTCTCCAGCGTCGTCGACAACCGCATCGCCAGCGGTGCGGCCATGCAGGCGGTGATCGGCACGATGGCGGTCTTCGCCGCGGTGCTGGTCGCGTACAAGGCGGGCTGGATCCGCGTCAACCGCCGGTTCTACGGCTTTGTGATGGCGGCCGCGCTCGGCTTCATCCTGCTCATGGCGGTCAACCTGCTGTTCGCCGTCTTCGGCGGCGGTGACGGCCTCGGCTTCCGCAGCGGCCCGCTCGGCATCGTCTTCGGCATCGTCGGCATCCTGCTCGGCGCCGCGTTCCTCGCCCTGGACTTCAAGCAGGTCGAGGACGGCATCGCCTACGGCGCGCCGCGCGAGGAGGCCTGGCTGGCGGCCTTCGGTCTCACGATGACGCTGGTGTGGATCTACATGGAGTTCCTGAGGCTCATCTCGATCCTCAACAACGACTAGCCTCCGGCGCTCGCGCGGCAGTTGCGCGGCAGTCGGCAGTCGTACAGCGAAGGGCCCCGGGTTCGTCCCGGGGCCCTTCGTCGTCTGCGCGCGCCTAGAGGAATTTGCGCGCCGCCCTCCTCAGGTCGTACTCATGAACGATCGCCTTCGCGTGGCCGTACGCGAGGTCGTATTCGTGGCGAAGCCAGCTGACCTTCTCCTCGAAGCGGATGAGAGCCGGTCCTTCTTCTACGGTGCGGAGCCAGTCGGAGACTTCACGACCGGTGCAGTGGGGGATGCGGGCGAGCATGTTGCGGTGGGTCTCCTCGGAGAGGACGTGGGACATCGGCGCCTCCGGACGCAAAGGGGATGTAAGCCGGTCCTTCAGGTCACCGTGCCTGAGCGTTCGCCCGTTGGCAACAGTCGCGTACGCTCACGGCGTGGTTGATACGACGCGTTTGACCCGAGCCGTGGAGCACTTCGCCGATCGTTTGAGGGCGGCGCCGCAGAGTCGGCTGCAGAGAGGTGGGGCGACGGAGGCCCTGCACTTGGCCAGAGAGCTGGCTCGGCGGGCTCAGGTGCTGGAGGCGCCCGGGGTGGAGCCCCGGGAGATGCCGGATGCGGGGATGTTTGCCGCGGCCGATCAGATCACCGTTGCCGTGCATGATCTGGCGGTCGTTGTCGAGGATGACGACCAGGTCGCCGACGCGGTGCGGTTGGTGGAGGAAGCGCAGAAGCGGGCGGGGGTCTAGGGCCGTCGGCGGCTGCGGGTTGTGGGGGCTTGTCGCGCAGTTCCCCGCGCCCCTTGAGGGCGTTGCAGAGCCTGTGCGCCCAGGAGAACCGCCCCTTACAGGCTCGCTATGACCCTGTCCGCCAGGATGTAGACGTTCTCCTCGCCGCACGCGAAGGTCAGGGTGTACGCGCCCGAGATTCCCGAACCGCCCAGCAGGACCGGGGTCTCGCCCGCTCGCAGGGCGGTGGCGAGGCGTTCGGCTGTTTCGCGGTGGCCCGGGGTCATACAGAGGGTGGTGCCGTCGGCGAAGACGTAGACGTCGAGGGTGCCCAGGGGGCCGGGGCGGACGTCGGTCAGTTCGGTGGCGGAGGCGGCCAGGTCCTCAAGGGTGGCGACCGTGCGCTCGTGATCGTTCACGACCGGTGACTGCACCGGGACGAAGTCCGGGTGGGAGGGGTGACGGCGGCGGGCCGCGGCCAGCTCGGGGGACTCTCCGGCGAACTCGTCCGTGTCCGCGGTCGGCTCGGTGACCGGCTCCAGATGCTCCAGGCCCGAGAAGTCGGCCTGGCGGGGCAGGAAGAGCTCGCTGTCGGACAGGCCCAGCAGCGTGGGCGAGTCGGAGGCGTCGCGGGACTCCTGGGCGGCCCAGAAGGCGCGCGCCTCGGCCAGCTCCCGCTCCCGCTCCTCGGCGAGCGCCTCGGCCACCGCGGCGCGTATCTCATCGGCGTCGGCGGCGTGGCGGGCCTGCGGGACGAGACCGCGGGCCGCTGCGGCGTTGTTCTGTGCCAGCTCGGTGTGCAGGGCCGCGACCTGTCGGCGCAGCACCATGAGGGTGCGCAGGACGGCGACGCCCACGGCGCCGGTGGCGGCCGTGGTGAGCAGCAAAGCGATCGGCATGGCGCTCACTGACGTACTCCCGGTTCAAAGTCGACCCCCGACTTCCTACATCAGCTTGAAGGGCGGACTATCCAGCTGTCAGTGCGTAACGTCACGAAACGGACAGGGTTTTGGGCCTGATGTTTGGTGGTGCAACGGCTCTGAGCTGCGTAAATCCCTCCGCAGAGGGAGATAGGTCACATCCTGGGGGAGATTGGATCACAAAACGGCCCAGAACCTTGGAGTTTCCCGGGTTCTGGGCCATTGGCTCACGGTGGGTCGTGAGTTGACTACTGAGAGGCTAGCGGCGAGGGGTCAGCTCAGGCGCTCGATGACCATCGCCATGCCCTGGCCGCCGCCGACGCACATCGTCTCCAGACCGAACTGCTTGTCGTGGTGCTGGAGGGAGTTGATGAGCGTGGTGGTGATGCGGGCGCCGGTCATGCCGAAGGGGTGGCCGACGGCGATGGCACCGCCGTTGACGTTCAGCTTGTCGATGTCGATGCCCAGGTCGCGGTAGGAGGGGATCACCTGGGCGGCGAACGCCTCGTTGATCTCGACCAGGTCGATGTCGTCGATGGTGAGACCGGCGCGGCGCAGGGCCTGCTGGCTCGCCTCGACCGGGCCGAGGCCCATGATCTCGGGGGAGAGGCCGGAGACGCCGGTCGACACGATGCGGGCGAGCGGGGTGAGGCCGAGCTCGCGGGCCTTGGTGTCGGACATGATGACGAGCGCGGCGGCGCCGTCGTTCAGGGGGCAGCAGTTGGCGGCGGTGACCAGGCCGTCGGGGCGGAAGACCGGCTTCAGGCCGCCGACGGCCTCCATGGTGACGCCGGCGCGCGGGCCGTCGTCCTTGCTCACGACCGTGCCGTCGGGGGTGGTGACCGGGGTGATCTCACGCTCCCAGAAGCCGTTCTTGATGGCTTCCTCGGCGAGGTTCTGCGAGCGGACGCCGAACTCGTCCAGCTCCTGGCGGGTGATGCCCTTCATCCGGGCGAGGTTCTCGGCGGTCTGGCCCATCGCGATGTAGGCGTCCGGCACGAGGCCGTCCTCGCGCGGGTCGTGCCAGGTCGTGCCCTCCTGCTGGGCGACCTCGGCGGTGCGGGCCTCGGCCTCGGCGAAGAGCGGGTTGTGCGTGTCCGGGATGCTGTCGGAGTTGCCCTTGGTGAAGCGGGAGACCGTCTCCACACCGGCCGAGATGAAGACGTCGCCCTCACCGGCCTTGATGGCGTGCAGGGCCATGCGGGAGGTCTGCAGGGAGGAGCTGCAGTACCGGGTGACGGTGCAGCCCGGGAGGTGGTCCATGCCCATCTGCACGGCGACGATACGGCCGAGGTTGTTGCCCTGCTCGCCGCCGGGCAGACCACAGCCGAGCATCAGGTCGTCGATGTCGCGGGGGTCCAGCTCGGGGACCTTGGCGAGGGCGGCCTGGATGATGGTGGCGGTGAGGTCGTCCGGGCGCAGGTCTTTGAGGGAGCCCTTGAAGGCGCGGCCGATGGGGGAGCGGGCGGTCGAGACGATCACGGCTTCGGGCATCACGGCTCCATTGACGTACGGGGTCAGGCAGGGCTGTGAGGGAAGTTACCCGTACGTACGTATCGGGTCACGGGAATAGGGGTGTGACCCTGGCCGCAATTTTCTAAGCGCTTGCTTACGGTGAGGGTGTCGCCGGGGAACGGTCCGGCTCCGGAACCCGCCGACGGCGCCGGCGCTTGAGCAGTGCCCATGGCCCCTTCGGCCCCGTCGGCATCGCCGCCGTGACCTCCGTACCCGCCTCCGAGGCGGCCTCGGCCGCGGCCCGGGCGACCGGGAGGAAGCCCTCGCGGCGGGTGACGTCGGGGCGCTCCTCCTCGGCCGGCCAGAGGCCGAGGGCCGCGCAGACCGTGGGGAGCACCGCCATCGCCGCTGTGGCGTAGCCCTCCGCCGAGGGGTGGTAGTTGTCGGGGCCGAACAGTTCGCGCGGGTTCGCCGCGAACTCCGGGCCGAGCAGGTCGCCCAGCGACACCGTGCGGCCTCCCTGCTCGACCGCGCCGATCGTCTGGGCGGCCGCCAGCTGGCGTGAGGCGCGCCGGGCCAGCCAGCGCAGCGGCTGCTGGACCGGTTCGATCGTGCCGAGGTCGGGACAGGTGCCGACGACCACCTCCGCACCGGCCGTGCGCAGCCGCCGTACCGCCGCGGACAGGTGACGGACCGACCGTGTCGCCGGCATCCGGTTCGTGACGTCGTTCGCGCCGATCATGATCACGCAGATCTCGGGCACCAGCGCGGGATCGGCGAGCACCAGGGCCACCTGGCGGTCCAGGTCGTCCGAACGGGCCCCCGGCAGCGCCACGTTGCGGAAGTCGACCGGCCGTTCCGCCACCGCCGCGAGCCCCGACGCCAGCAGTGCGCCCGGCGTCTCCCCCGCCCGGTGCACCCCCTGGCCCGCGGCCGTCGAGTCACCCAGCATCGTCAGCCGCAGCGGCGGCTCACCGGGGGTGTCGTACGTGCGGCCGTACCGTCCGTCGGCGCTCGGTACGTGGTTGCTCGTGCCGTTGCCCACATGGCGCCTGGCCAGCCGCACCTCGGCGAGGACGACACCGACGGCCGCCGCGCCGACCAGGCCGATCCCGCCTCCGCCGTACGCGGCGCCCGCCGCGATCCGCCGGGCCACCCGCGCCCTCGACATGCTCGTCATGCGTCGCAGCCACCTCCTCGAAGCCGTACATCCACTGCTTGCCCCGCACGGACCGTGGCCCAATCCCAACGGCGCGTGAACGACCTTCACGGGCCCCTGCGGGCCACCGGGCCTTAGGCTGGCGGAACCACTACGACCACCCTTTTTGCAGCATCCGGAGACAACGGTGCATTTTCACGATTCGATGATCAGTCTCGTCGGCAACACCCCGCTGGTGAGGCTCAACAACGTGACCAAGGGCATCCGGGCAACCGTCCTGGCCAAGGTCGAGTACTTCAACCCGGGCGGTTCCGTGAAGGACCGCATCGCCCTGCGCATGATCGAGGCCGCGGAGGAGAGCGGTGCGCTCAAGCCCGGCGGCACGATCGTCGAGCCGACCAGTGGCAACACCGGTGTCGGGCTCGCCATCGTGGCCCAGCAGAAGGGCTACAAGTGCATCTTCGTGTGCCCCGACAAGGTGAGCACCGACAAGATCAACGTCCTGCGGGCGTACGGGGCCGAGGTGGTCGTGTGCCCCACCGCGGTGGATCCCGAGCACCCGGACTCCTACTACAACGTCTCCGACCGGCTCGTGCGCGAGACGCCCGGCGCGTGGAAGCCGGACCAGTACTCCAACCCCAACAACCCGCTCTCCCACTACCACTCCACCGGCCCCGAGCTGTGGGAGCAGACGGAGGGGAAGATCACCCACTTCGTGGCGGGCGTGGGCACCGGCGGCACCATCTCCGGCACCGGCCGCTATCTGAAGGACGCCAGCGACGGCAAGGTGCAGGTCATCGGCGCCGACCCCGAGGGATCGGTGTACTCCGGCGGATCGGGGCGGCCGTATCTCGTCGAGGGCGTCGGTGAGGACTTCTGGCCGACCGCCTACGACCGGACCGTCGCCGACGAGATCGTCGCCGTGTCCGACAAGGACTCCTTCCAGATGACCCGGCGCCTGGCCCGCGAGGAGGGCCTGCTGGTGGGCGGCTCCTGCGGTATGGCCGTCGTCGCCGCGCTGAAGGTCGCCGAGCGGCTCGGGCCCGACGACGTGGTGGTCGTCCTCCTTCCCGACAGCGGCCGTGGCTACCTCAGCAAGATCTTCAACGACGAGTGGATGGCCGACTACGGATTCCTGGAGGACGAGGGCCCGAGCGCGCGCGTCGGTGACGTCCTGAGCGACAAGGAGCACGGCGCCATCCCGTCCCTCGTCCACATGCACCCGGACGAGACGGTCGGCCAGGCCATCGAGGTCTTGCGCGAGTACGGCGTCTCGCAGATGCCGATCGTGAAGCCGGGCGCCGGTCACCCGGACGTGATGGCCGCCGAGGTCGTCGGGTCCGTCGTCGAACGGGAGCTGCTGGACGCCCTGTTCACCAAGCGGGCCTCGCTGGACGACCCGCTGGAGAAGCACATGTCGGCCCCGCTGCCGCAGGTCGGCTCCGGTGAGCCGGTCGGTGACCTGATGTCCGTGCTGGGCGCGGCCGACGCGGCGATCGTCCTCGTCGAGGGCAAGCCGACCGGTGTGGTCAGCCGGCAGGACCTGCTGGCGTTCCTCGCCAAGGGCGGGAAGTAGCGGCAAACCTGCGGTGAACGTGCCGTGTCCGCGGCGAACTTGCGGTGACCGGGGCCGCTCGGGCTGTCGCGGAACTGGTACGAGCGCGACACGTTCACGCAGCACCCGCTTAACACGGGTCGGGCACATTAGTGGATGTCGGCAGGGCGGGAGCGGCTCCCCGCCCCGGCCGGCGCCGAACGTCCAAGGACCTCCGGAGCGGCTCCCGGACCTCCATGGACGCCACGGACGCGCAAGCCCGGCCCTGACCCGGCCCGCGTCCCTCGCGGGGACCGCCGTCGTCCCGCCCCCCGGCAACGGGGGTGCGGCGGTCCCCGCGGAATACTTTTGTGACCGACGGCCGGCTACACCTCCGCCGTGGTCCAACTCCCCAGCAGTGCCAGCTTCTCCGCCGCGTCCGAGCCCCGCTCCGGCGTGTACACCACCACCGTCTGCTCCGGGTCCGTCGGCACGGTCAGGGTCTCGAAGGGGAGGGACAGCAGGCCCGTGAGCGGGTGGTGGATGCGCTTCGTGCCGGACATACAGGCCTTGACCTGGTGGTCCGCCCACAGCCGGCGGAAGTCGGGGCTTCTGACGGACAGTTCGCCGATGAGGGCGTCCAGCCGTGCGTCATCGGGGCGGTGCCCGGCGTTCAGGCGCAGGTGGGCGGCGGCCTGGGCGGCGATGTCGGGCCAGTCCGGGAACGTGGTGCGGGCCTCGGCGCCGAGGAAGACCTGCCGGGGGATGTTGCGGTCGGCCGGGGCCGTACGGCTGTAGCCGTTCATCGCGTCGGCGAGGGAGTTCCAGGCGAGGATGTCCATGCGGGCGTCGATGACGAAGGCGGGCGTGCGGTCCATGCCGTCCAGCAGTGCCTGGACACCCGGCCGGACCCGGGCCGCTTCCGGCCTGCGCACATCCCGCCCGCGCCGGGGCCGGGCCACCGTACGCAGATAGGCGTGCTCCGTCTCGTCCAGCCGCAGCACCCGCGCTACGGCGTCCAGGACGGCGTCCGAGACGCTCCGCCCCCGGCCCTGTTCCAGACGGACGTAGTAGTCGACGCTCACTCCGGCCAGCTGCGCCACCTCCTCGCGGCGCAGCCCCGGCACACGGCGCCGCCCGTACGAGGGCAGCCCCACCTCCTCCGGCTGGATCCGGCCTCGGCGCGAGCGCAGGAAGTCTCCCAGGTCCCCGTCCATGGCTTCGAGCGTAGCCGCGCGGCGGGACGTGAGCCTGGTACTGCCAGACACAGGAACAACGCATCCCTGGGTAGGGCGGGCGCGGCGGCCGAGGGTGGGTGATGCCGCCGGGCGGGTCCCGGTGGCTCCCCAGCACAGACAGACCGAGACACGGAGGACCCCCCATGTCGTACGAGAACCTGACCGGCCGTACCGCCGTCGTGACCGGAGCCGCCAGCGGGATCGGCGAGGCCATCGCCGTGCTGCTCGCCGAGCGGGGCGCGCGGGTGGCGCTGCTGGCCCGGCGCGAGCAGCGGCTCGGCGAGGTCGCCGCGAAGATCACGGCCGGCGGCGGTGCGGCGCTGGCCGTCGTCGCCGATGTCACCGACGACGCGTCCGTGGACGCCGCCGTGGAGCGGATCCACGAGGCGTACGGGGCCGTCGACCTCGTCGTCAACAACGCCGGCGTCATGCTGGGCAACCCCGTGGAGGCGGGGCGGTTCGAGGAGTGGCAGCGGATGATCGACACCAATGTGACCGGGGTGCTGCGCGTCGTCCGGGCGTTCACCGGTGATCTGGTGGAGGCGGCGGGCGAGGGTCGCACGGCCGACCTGGTGAACATCTCCTCCGTCGGCGCCCATCTCGCCTTCCCCAACTACGCGGTGTACGGGGCGACCAAGGCCGCCGTCACGCATCTCTCCCAGTGCCTGCGCACCGAGTTCGGGCCGCGTGACGTACGGGTCACCAACATCGAGCCGGGGTTCGTGGAGAGCGAGCTGCGGCTGCACACCGACAACGCGGAGGTGTCGGGGCAGGTCGACGGCATGCTCGAAGCCGTGGGCGCCCTGGCCGCCGAGGAACTCGCCGATGTCGTGGCGTACGCGGTGAGCCGCCCGCGGCATGTGAACCTGCGGCAGATCATGGCGATGCCCACCCGGCAGGCGTGAGCCCGCCTCTCCGCCGGGGAGGTCTGCCAGGGGAGGCTCAGTCCTCCCAGCGGTCCTCGTCCTTTGCCGACTTGCGGTGCCAGCCCCGGAACAGTCCGGGGTTGGTGCGGGCCGCCTGGACGACGTTGACGCCGACGATGCCTGTCCAGGTGACGAGCAGGCCGGGCAGATGGGCGGTGCCGGCGCCGATGGCGGACAGCGGGACCGCCAGGACCAGCGAGACGATGCCGAAGCCGAAGCGCTCGCCGAAGGAGTCCGTCGGCCTCGGCGACCGCGCGCCCCTGGCCACCACCATCTGCTGCTCGGCCAGCTGCCGCCGCATCCGGCGCTCGACCGCCCCGTCGAGGGGGGGGGGGGGGGGGGGAGATCAAGATATCGAACTCCCCGCCGGGGTCTCTAAAACCCCCCCACACCCCGCGCGGCAGCGCTCGGGGTGTGTG
>NZ_JBHYJA010000015.1:0-62318 GCF_042740355.1 Streptomyces sp. NPDC059010 | reverse complement strand
GCCGCCGCCCCCCGGCCCCCCTCTGGTGGGGTCGCGGCCGGCCCGCGCCGTTTCCGCCCCCCGCCCGCCCGGCGGGGGGGGCCCCGCCCGCGCGCCCCCCCCCCCCCCCCCCCCCCGGACTCGTACTCCTCACCCAGCTCCCTGCGGGCCTGCAGAGAGGCGTTGAGTTCCTTCTTGAGCTCGGTGTCCCGCGCGTCCATTCCGGTCATGCGATCCACGGTAAGGAGCGGTGCGGGCGCTCGCACTGGGGTTAGCCCCCCTGTTCCGCAGGGGGCGTGCCCGCGTGCCCTCACTTCACCAGGCCGTGCTCCTTCGCGTACGCGTCCGCCACGTCCTCCGGGTCCTTCTTGTCCTTGTCGACCTGCCGGTTCAGCTCGGTGAGCTGCTCGGTGGTCAGGGTGTTGCCGAGGCGGGCCAGGGCCTTGCGGACGGTGGAGTCGGCCTTGCGGTCGGCGATCAGGGGGACGACGTGCTGGCCGGGGATGAGGTTCTTGGGGTCGGTCAGCACCACCCAGTCGTTGGCCTGGATGTCGGTGTCGGTGGTGAACAGGTTCGCCACGTCCACGTCGCCCTTCTTCAGGGCGCCCTTCACGAGCGGCCCGGAGGAGTCCAGGGACTTGAACTCCTTGAACTCCACCCCGTAGACGTCCTTGAGGCCCACCGCGCCGACCTCGCGCTTCTTCACCTCGGGCGCCGCCCCGATCACCAGCTTGCCGTTCTGCTTCCTGAGGTCGGCGAGGGAGGTCAGGCCGTACTTCTCGGCCGTCTCCCGGGTGACGACGAAGGCGTCCGAGTCCTCGGCCATGCCGTACGGCAGCACCTGGAGGCCGCTGGGCAGGGCGATGGTGAGGGCGTTCTGCATCTCGCCCTCCTCCGTCGCCGTCGCCTTGGGGGCGACGTAGTGCAGCAGGGCGCCCTGGTACTCGGGGAGCAGGTCGATGTCGCCGCCCTTGAGGGCGGGGATGAGGATCTCGCGGGTGCCGAGGTTGGGGCGGACGTTCACCTTCACACCGGCCGCGTCGAGTACGGCGGCGTAGAGGTAGCCGAGTACCTGGTTCTCGGTGAAGTTGGCGGTGCCGATGGTGAGGCCGCCCTTGCTGGAGCCGCCGCCGGAGCCGGCGGATCCCCCGCCTTCGAGGGAGGTGATGCCGCTGGAGCAGGCCGCGAGGGCGGGGACGGTGGCGGCTGCGAAGAGGCCGCCGAGGAGCGCGCGTCGGTTCATCGGGAGGTTCATCGAGAGGTCCCTAGGCAGTGCGGTGGCGGAAGAGGAAGCGCTGGAGGCCCGAAAGGGCCAGGTCCAGGACCACGGCGACCACGGCGACCAGCACCGCGCCGCCGAGCACCTGCACGAGGTCGCGCTGGGCCAGGCCGTCGAAGACGTAGCGGCCGAGGCCGCCGAAGGAGACGTACGCGGCGATGGTGGCCGTGGCCACGACCTGGATCAGTGCCAGCCGCAGGCCCGTCATGATCAGCGGGAGGGCGAGGGGCAGCTCCACCTGGAAGAGGACCTGGTGGCCGCGCATGCCCTGGCCGCGTGCCGCGTCCTTCACGTCCGGGTCGACGGCCGTCATCCCGGCGTAGGTGTTGGTGACGATCGCCGGGACCGCGAGGGCGACCAGTGCGACGTAGACCGGCAGCATGGACAGCCCGCCGGCCAGGAAGACCAGCACGACCAGGCCGACGGTCGGCAGGGCGCGGCCGAAGGACGCGAGGTTGATCGCGACGAAGGCGCCCTTGCCGGTGTGGCCGATCAGCAGGCCGAGAGGAAGGCCGATCGCGGCCGCGATGAGCGTGGCGAGCAGGGAGTACTGGAGGTGTTCGGCCAGGCGGTGCGCGATGCCGTCCGGGCCGGTCCACTGCTCGCTGCCGACCAGCCAGGCGCCGAGGTTCTCGAAGAGTTCGTACATGTCAGGCTCGCCGCCTCCGCCAGGGGGTCAGGACGTACTGCAGGGCGACCAGAGCCGCGTCCGCGACCACGGCCAGGAGCAGTGTGAGGACCACTCCGACGATCACCGGGGTCGGGAAGTTGCGCTGGAAGCCGTCGGTGAAGAGCTGGCCGAGGCCGCCGTCGCCGATGTAGGTCGCGACCGAGACCAGGGAGATGGACATGACGGTCGCGATCCGGACGCCGGCCATGATCACGGGGAGCGCGAGCGGGAACTCCACGGTGAGGAGGGTGCGCAGCGGGCGGGTGCCCATCGCCTTCGCCGCCTCCTTCGCCTTCACCGGGACCGAGTCCAGGCCCTCGACCGTGTTCCGGAGCAGGACCACCAGCGTGTAGACCGTCAGGCCGATGACGGTGGTGGTGCGGGTGAGGCCGGAGACCGGGAGCAGGAGTACGAAGATCGCGATCGACGGGATCGTGAACAGGACGTTCGACAGACCCAGCAGGAAGCCGCGCAGGGGGCGGATCCGGTGGGCGATCACCGCGAGGGGCAGGGAGATCAGGACACCCAGGAAGACGGCGGTGAGCGCGGCCTGGAGGTGGGAGATCGTCAGGGTGGTGAGGTCGTCGGTGTGGTCGCCTATCCACGACCAGTCGACGGTCATGCCGCCACCCGGGCTTCCGAGTGCGCCCGGCCCGCGTGCTCGTGGATGGCGTCGCGGGAGGTGACGCCGGTGAGGACGCCGTCCGCGTCGACGCGGGCGATCAGGCCGGTGGGGGAGGCGAGGGACTCGTCGAGCGCCGCGAGCAGGGAGTCGCCGTCCCTGAGCGGCCGTACGGGGATCTCGGCGCCCTGCGAGTCCTTCGACGCCCAGTGCAGGGGCTTGTCCGCCGCGTCCAGCACCAGGCTCCAGTCGCCGCCCTCCGGTGCCGGGCTCTGCGGGACGCCCGCGAGGGTGCGCAGGGACAGCAGCTTCAGGCCGCGCTCGGCGCCGAGGAAGTCGGCCACGAAGTCGTCGGCGGGGCGGGCGAGGAGTTCGGTGGGGGAGGCGCACTGGACGAGGTGGCCGCCGGTGCGGAAGATCGCGATCTGGTCGCCGAGCCGTACGGCCTCGTCGACGTCGTGCGTGACGAAGACGATGGTCTTGCTCAACTCCTTCTGGAGGCGCAGGAGTTCGTCCTGGAGCTGGGTGCGCACGACCGGGTCGACCGCGCCGAACGGCTCGTCCATCAGCAGCACGGGCGGATCGGCGGCGAGCGCGCGGGCGACGCCGACGCGCTGCTGCTGGCCGCCGGAGAGCTGATGCGGGTAGCGGCGGCCGGTCTCGGCGGGCAGGCCCACTGTTTCGAGGAGCTCGGCCGCCTTCGTGCGGGCCCTGCGGCGGCTCCAGCCGAGCAGCAGCGGCACGGTGGCGATGTTGTCCAGCACCGTGCGGTGCGGGAACAGGCCCGCCTGCTGGATGACGTACCCGATGGAGCGGCGCAGCTCGGCGGCGTCCTGGCGGGTGACGTCCTTGCCGCCGACCTTGATGGTGCCGGAGGTCGGTTCCACCATCCGGTTGATCATCCGCAGGGTGGTCGTCTTGCCACAACCGGAGGATCCGACCAGGACGGTCACGCCGCCCTCCGGCATCTCCAGGGAGAGATCATGGACTGCTGTCGTGCCGTTGGGGAAGCGCTTGTGGACCGCGTCGAACTGGATCATGAGATGTCCCTTGCCCGGCTGTATAACGTCATGCAGAGTTCTTGGTAGCTGAATAGGTTGTCAACGGGTTGGTGTAAATCCGAAGTAACGGATGACCGAAGAGCAAGACGGGATGTCCTGATTGAGGGGAGTTCGGGCTTGATGTCGTCTCGGATCGTGGACGCGCCGGAGGCCGTGCCCTCCGGCTACACCGGACTCGTCGTCCTCGACGGAATCGGGCTCGGCGTCGAGGACGTCGCACGCCTCGCCGACGGGGCCGCGCGGCCGGTCCCGTCGACCGACGCGATGAAGCGGGCCGAGGAGTCCTGGGACGCCGCCCGCCTCATCGCCGCGACGGGGCGCGTCTACGGCCGCTCCACCGGCGTGGGCGCCAACCGGAACGAGGACGTGCCCACCGACGCCGCCGCCGAACACGGCCTGCGTCTGCTGCGCAGCCATGCCGGGGCCATCGGCGAGGAACTGCCCGCCCGACAGGTCCGGGCCATGCTCGCCGTCCGCGCCAACCAGTTGCTGGCCGGTGGCGCGGGCCTGCGCCCCACCGTCATCACCGCCCTGTGCGAGGCGCTGGAGAGCGGCGCCCACCCGGTCGTGAACGAGTTCGGCTCGGTCGGCACCGGCGACCTCGCGGCGCTCGCGCAGACCGGCCTCGCGCTGGCCGGTGAGCATCCCTGGCGAGGCTCCGGGGCGCCGCAGCCGCAGCCGCTGGACAACAACGACGCCCTCGCGTTCATCAGCAGCAACGCCCTCACCCTCGGCCAGGCCGCCCTCGCCCTGCATGAACTGCGCGGTCTCGTCGCCGCCACCCAGGTCGTCGCCGCCCTGTCACTGCTCGCGGTCGACGGCTCCCACGAGGCGTACGCCGCCCCCGTGCACACCGCCCGGCCGCACCGGGGGAGCACCGAAGTCGCCCGGCGGATGCGGGAGTTGATCGGGGCCGAGGACCGCCCGACCCCGCCACTGGGCCGGATCCAGGACCCGTACGGCTTCCGCTGTCTGCCCCAGATCCACGGCCCGGCGCACGACGCGGCCGACGCCCTGGAGGAGGTGCTCGCGGTGGAGATCAACGCCGCCGCGGAGAATCCTCTTATCTCCCCCGAGGACATGGCGGCCTACCATCACGGCGGCTTCTACCAGGCCCAACTGGCCCTCTCCCTGGACCACTTCAGGCTGGCCCTGACCCAGGTGGCCCGCCTGTCGACGTCCCGCCTGTCCACCCTGAACGAGCCCGCCTACACCCGCCTCAAGCCCTTCCTCGCCGACCATGCGCCCGCCTCGTCCGGCGTGATGATCCTGGAGTACGCCGCCGCGGCCGCCCTCGGTGATCTGCGCGCCTTCTCCGCCCCCGCCTCGCTCGGCCACGCTGTACTCTCCCGGGGCGTGGAGGAGCAGGCCAGCTTCGCCTCGCTCGCCGCGCGGCAGACACTGCGTGCGTGCGGCGCGTACCGTCTCGTCGTCGGCTGTGAACTGGTCGCCGCCGTACGGGCGTTGCGTCAGCGCGGCCTCAGGCCCGAACCTGAGCTTCCGATCGGCCGGGCGATGGAGCTGGCCGAGTCGGTGCTCGACGACGACCTGGCCGACCGTCCGCTCACCGACGACGTGACGGCGGCGGCCGCACTGCTGGACCGGTTCACGGAGATCTGGAGGGGGAGCGCGGCATGAGCGCGGACAGGAACACCCACGGGACGGACAGCCCCGCCGCGCGGTTGCAGGCGCTCTTCGAGGGGCACCGGCTCACGCCCACCCAGCGGCGCATCGCGCACAGCATGGTGCGGCGGGCCGCCGACGTGCCCTTCCTGTCCAGCGTCGAACTGGCCGAGCTGGCCGGGGTCAGCCAGCCGTCCGTGACCCGCTTCGCCGTCGCCCTCGGCTTCGACGGCTACCCGGCGCTGCGCAAGCACCTGCGCGAGGTCGCCCCCGTCGAGCAGGCGGCGGACACCGGCTCGTACAACGAGTACCAGCAGGCCGTCGAGGCCGAGATCGAGAACCTGCGGCATCTGGCGGAGGTGCTGGCCGACCCGCGCCCGGTGCAGAAGGCCGGACGGCTGCTCGCCGCCTCGCGCCCGCTGCCGGTGCTCGGCCTGCGCGCCGCCGCCTCCCAGGCGTACGGCTTCTCGTACTTCGCCGCCAAGGTCCACCCGGACGTACGGCTGCTGGACGAGGGCGGCACGATGATCCAGGACCGTATCGACGCCGCCGTACGGGCCGGCGCGAGCGCCCTGCTCTGCTTCGCGCTGCCCCGGCATCCGCGCGAGGTTGTGGACACCCTCGCCCACGCCAAGGAGGCCGGGCTGACGGTGGTGACCGTCGCCGACTCCGCGTTCGCGCCGGTCGCCAAGGTCTCCGACCTGCTGCTGCCCGCCGCCGTCGGCACGGGCCTCGCCTTCGACACGGCCTGCGCGCCGATGCTGCTGGGCCGGGTCCTGCTGGAGGCCATGTGCGACGACCTGCCGGACGCCCAGGCGCGGCTGGAGGAGTTCGACGCGCGGGCGGCGGCCCGGGGGCTGTTCGTCGAGTGAGGTCCTGACCCGTTCTTAAGGCTCGTCTCACGTTCGCTGGCTAGCGTGCGCGCACAGCATCTGGACAGACGGGAGGCGGGACGTGGCACGCGCAGGTGGACAGGGGCTGGCTCGGGTGGCCGTCGTCGTACGGGCCGGGGCGGCGCCGTTGTGGTGGCTCGGGGTGTTCGCGGCCGGCATCGGGGTGCTGGTGCCGGGGCTGACGGGACGCCGGATCGGGGTGCTGGCGGGGGCGGCGCTGTTCATCGTCGCCGTGCCGGTCGTGGCGTACGCCCGCCGCAAGCGGTACGCCGCCCTGAGCCGCTCGGCCGCCCGGGCCGGCAAGCACGATGTGCTCCAGGACCGTGCCGTGGCCGTTCGCAACTGGCGCCGGGGCCACCGCTGGTGGCTGCTGCTCGCGTTCCTCGCCGCGCTGGGCAGCGCGTTCGCGGTTCCGGCGGCGGGCGGGATGCTGCTGGCCGGGTGCGGGGCGGGGCTGTGGCTCAAGGCGTCGTGGCTCGGCCGGCGGGAGCGGGCCGAGAACGCCCTGCTGTGGGTGCGGGTCGACTGGCTCGACGGCCGGGGCGGCCGGCCGGCGGGCAGGGCCGTGAAGGCCTACCGCAGTACCGGCATCGCCGCGGGCGACGCGGCCCCGGGCGGGGGCCGCCGCCGCACCGCGGCGCTCGTGTAGGTCAGCGGGGCAGGTGGGTCAGGTAGGTCCGGTGGGTCAGACCTCCAGGTCCTCCTCGATCTTCTTCAGCTGGTGCCTGGCCATGGCGAGGTTGGCCCGCTTGGCGTCGAGGACCAGGTAGAGGAAGAGGCCGTTGCCCCCGCGCCCGGTGATCAGCCGGATCAGGTGGTACTGGTCGGAGAGCGTGATCAGGATGTCCTCGATGCCGCCCTTGAGGCCGAGGTGCTCCATCGTGCGCATCTTGGAGCGGACCACGTCCGTGTTGCCCGCGGCGGCGACATTGAGGTCGAAGCTCTTGCCGCCGCCCAGCGTGCCGAGCGCCATCCCGCTGGTGTAGTCGACGAGCGCGACGCCGGTCGCACCCTCGATGGAGGCGAGGCATTCCTTCAGGGTGGTCTCGGTGTTGGCCATGATGGGGGTTCCTCTCAACTGTCGGTGGTGGTGGTACGCGCGTTGGCGGTCGTGGTGCGTGCGGAACGCGCGGTTCTCGTGCGGGTGGGCATGGACTTGGCGGGCTCCTTGGCCTCCTTCGGCTCCTTGGCGGAGCTCTTGGCGGGGCTCCTGCGGGGCGGCGCCGCCTCCGCGTCGACGAGCTCGCCGATGCGGGCACCGGCGCGGCGGCCCTCCAGATGCAGTCGGCCGACGTTGACGCCGTCCTTGGCGAGCAGCGTCAGCACGGCGGTCTCGCCCGCGGCGTACGTCGCCACATAGCCGTCCACCCCGCGTACCAGCAGTTCACGGAAGTCGCCCCGGCCGGTCGCGTCCGTCATGCGCTGCGCGACACCGAGTGCGGCGGCGGTCAGCGCGGCGAGGCCGTCCGGTTCGACGCCGGGTGTGTCGTGGGCGAGGACGAGGCCGTCCACGCCGGCCGCGAGCGCCCCGGTCAGCTGGGGCACACGGGCTCTGAGCCGGCGGAACTCGTCGAGTAGCGGGGCCTCGGCCGCCATCAGGTTTCTCCTCTCGGCACGGGACCGCTGCGGCGGGCGCGGCACCCCGACCGGCTCGCGGTCCTCGAAGGGTTTGCGGTCAAAGGGCCTCCAGCGCATCCCTGACCCTCTTCAGCAGCGCGATGTAGGGATCGGCGGCGTCGGGTGGGTGGTCCTCCATGGGCGGCGGCTGCGAGGACACGAGCCCCGCCGCGGCCAGCCGCCGTATGTGCACCAGCGTGTGGAACGCCGGTCTGCCCAGCTCCCGCGCGATGTCCGTGGCCCGTCGCACGCCGTCCACCCTCGCGAGTACGGCGGCCTGCCGGGACGGGACCGCCGGGGCCGCGACCGGGTCGGCCCGGATCAGCGGCGCGGCGTCCGTCGCCGGGTCGGGCCAGATACGGCGCAGCAGGGCGCGCCGGCGCAGCGTCTCGCGCTCCAGGTCGTCCACCGCCACGGGATGCACGGAGGCGAGCCAGTGCGCGGTGCCGTAGCGGAAGCGGCCGGGCGCGCTGCTGGGGGCGAGAGCGAAGTACGCGGCGTCGTACAGCGCGCTCACCTGGGCCAGCTCCAACGCCCCCGGCGGGAGGCCGCGCCGCAGGAGCCGCTCCTCGTCGGCGTTGTCCTCGGCGTCCTGCCAGGTCTCGACGTCGAGCGCGCCGTGGGTCGTCAGGAGCAGGCCGAGGCTGGGCGCGAGCGGGCTCTCGGCGTGCACCACCTGGCCGTCCACGAGGTGGATCGCGCCGTGCTCACGGGCCAGGACGCCGGTGGCCCGCTCCTCGGCGAGCCGGGTCAGCATCGGCGAGACCACGCCCCGCGCCCGTTCCCGGGCCGCCGCCGCGTCCCGGACCGGCAGCTGCGGCGGCGGGGTGGTTCCGACCACGGTCATGCCAGCACCAGCCGTTCGGCCATCTCGCCCAGCCGGATGCGGGCCAGCGCGAGGTTGCCGTCCGAGCGGGCCAGCCACAGGTAGAGCACCACGCTGCTGTCGAACGTCGTCGGCACGAACCGCAGCACGTGGTAGCTGTCCCGGTTGCTGAGGATCACGTCCTCGACCGGCGGATCCACGTCGTCGGAGCCGTCGGCCGGCCCGAACGCGTGCTGCTCGGCGGCCAGCCGCGCCAGCTCCGCGGCCTCGGCGGCCGCCGTCTCGTGGTCACCGCCCGGAGGGTCGCCCACGGTGCCCAGGGCCAGCCCGCTGGTCCAGTCGACCAGGGCCGCCCCCCGTGCACCGGGCAGCCTCATCGTCTCCAGCAAGCACTCGTCGATTCCGGGCACCGTCGCTCCCCTCCCGCCTGGGGTTCGCCTGAGTGACGTTGAAACTACGCAACGTGTGTGCGGCGAGTGAGCGTTCGGGCATTTTCCGGTGGAACATGCGCGGAGTGGCTAGGGTGGGTCAACTGAGCCTGTTTTCGAGCCAGTTGATCGTGTACGGCTTACTGCCCGACGCCGGTCTTCATCAACGGCGCTTCGGCGCGGGCAGGGTGGTGAGCGAAGCGGCGTGCGCCCCTCCTGATTCGGCCACGATCTCGTCGAGCGACTGCGGCTCACGCACCGTCGCGAAGGCGATGCCCCCGGCGTCGTCGGACGCGAAGCCGTAAATGCCGGGCCGGGCAAGGGAGTTGTAGGCGTAGTGGTGCGCGAAGTAGTACGCCCCCGTGTCCGTCGCCGCCGCGAAGTCGCCCTGCTCCAGCAGTGGCAGCGCGCACGCCTCGGCCAGCAGGTCGCCCGAGAAGCAGGCCGGCCCCGCCACGTCCTGCACCACGGCCGGCCCCTCCTTCGGGCGCCCCTTGCCGTCGTACGCCGCGATCCGCAGCGGCCAGCTCCCCGGCGCGTACACCGTCCGCGTCGCCACCTGCACCCCCGCGTGCGTGACCGCCACCGGCCGCCCGCCCGCGCTCTTGGCGTACTCGACCCGCGCCACGATCGTCCCGTGCTTGGCCAGCAGCGACCGGCCGAACTCCGTGACCAGTCCGTAGCGGCCGTCGAACAGCCCGGGCACCGCCTCGCTCAGCAGCCGCGCGTACTGCGCGTACGTCGGTGTGGTGGCGTCCGAGGCGAAATTGACCGGCAGCCCGCCGCCGATGTCGAGCGTGTCGATCTGCCGCCGTCCGATCCGCCGGTTGATCTCCTCGGCGAGGGCGTACGTCTGGGCGACCCCCTGCGTCATCAGCGACAGCGGGATGCCCTGCGAGCCGGTGTGCGCATGCAGCCGGGTCAGCCACGGGCGGTCCTGATATGCCCGCACGACCCACTCCCGCGTCCCCTCGTCCCGCAGCGCCACCCCGAACTTCGATGTCGCCGTCGCCGTGGACGTCGCCTCGATCGAACCGCCGCCGACCTGCGGATTCACCCGGATCCCGAGCGGCGAGCGACTCCCGGCCGACCTCACCAGGGCGTCGATCCGGTCCAGCTCCTGCGGGTTGTCCGCGTTGACGGCGATGCCCAGCGCCAGCGCCTCCCGCAGCTCGGCCGGGGTCTTGGCCGGCGAGTCCAGCACCGTCATCTCCGGACGCAGCCCCGCCGCCCGCGCCAGAGCCAGCTCGCCCGGGCTCGCCACCTCCGCCCCGATGCCCTCCTCGCGCAGCAGCCGCAGCACCGGCACCAGCGGGGTCGCCTTCACCGCGAAGGCGTGCAGCACGGGTGTCCCCGGCGCCACCACCGCGTCGAACGCCGCCCGCAGCGCCACCGCCGACTCCCGGATGCCGGTGACGTCCAGCAGGCCGACGATGGGGGAGTCGGGCCCGAGCAGCCCCTGCTCCACGGCCGCCCGCACCGCCTCGTCCCGCCGCGCCGCCCGGTCGGCGTCATACGCCGGGATCCCGATCCCCCTGGCCATTCGGTCGTTCACCACATTCCCCGTCGCGTCGTCGTACGAGCCCTGGCCCTTTCGGCGAGCCCCAGCCCTTTGTACGGGGCCGAGCTCTTTGTATGGGCCCATGCATCCAGCCAAACACCCGGAACGCGCACGCGCTGGCGCACGGATGTATTGACTAGTTCTATTCAGACGGTCAGGATGTGAATATCCACCTCAACAGTTCCACCCCCGACAGTTCGCAGTCACAGCCCGCTGGGAGGCAGACCATGTCAGGACCCCGCCCCGTCCGGTCACCGCGCGGTACGGAACTGAGTGCCCTGGGATGGCAGCAGGAAGCCGCCCTGCGGATGCTGCAGAACAACCTCGACCCCGAGGTCGCCGAGCACCCCGACAAGCTCGTCGTCTACGGCGGCACCGGCAAGGCGGCCCGCGACTGGCGCTCCTTCGACGCCATGGTGCGCACGCTGCGGACCCTCAAGCAGGACGAGACGATGCTCGTCCAGTCCGGCCGCCCCGTCGGCGTCATGCAGACCCACGAGTGGGCCCCGCGCGTCCTCATCGCCAACTCCAACCTCGTCGGCGACTGGGCCAACTGGGAGGAGTTCCGCCGCCTGGAGCAGCTGGGCCTGACCATGTACGGCCAGATGACGGCCGGGTCCTGGATCTACATCGGCACCCAGGGCATCCTCCAGGGCACCTACGAGACCTTCGCCGCCGTCGCCGCGAAGAAGTTCGACGGCACCCTCGCCGGGACCATCACCCTCACCGCCGGTCTCGGCGGCATGGGCGGCGCCCAGCCGCTCGCCGTGACCATGAACGACGGCGTCGCCATCTGCATCGACTGCGACCCGCGCGCCATCGAGCGCCGCATCGAGCACCGCTACCTGGACGTGAAGGCCGACTCGCTCGACCACGCCCTCCAGCTCGCCACCGAGGCCCGTGACGCCCGCCGCCCCCTCTCCATCGGCGTCCTCGGCAACGCCGCCGAGCTGGTCCCGCAGCTCCTCGCCATGGGCGCGCCCATCGACATCGTCACCGACCAGACCTCGGCCCACGACCCGCTGGCCTACCTGCCGCTGGGCATCGCCTTCGAGGACATGGCCGACGCCGCCGCCAAGGACCCGGCGGGCTTCACCACCAGGGCCCGCGAGGCCATGGCCAGGCACGTCGAGGCCATGGTCGGCTTCATGGACGCCGGCTCCGAGGTCTTCGACTACGGCAACTCCATCCGCGGCGAGGCCCAACTCGCCGGATACGACCGGGCGTTCGCCTTCCCCGGCTTCGTCCCCGCCTACATCCGCCCGCTGTTCTGCGAGGGCAAGGGCCCCTTCCGCTGGGCGGCCCTCTCTGGCGACCCGGCCGACATCGCCAAGACCGACAAGGCGATCCTCGACCTCTTCCCCGAGAACGAGTCCCTCGCCCGCTGGATCAAGATGGCCGGCGAGCGGGTCCACTTCCAGGGCCTGCCCGCGCGTATCTGCTGGCTCGGCTACGGCGAGCGGGACAAGGCGGGCGAGCGCTTCAACGACATGGTGGCGAGCGGCGAGCTGGCCGCGCCGCTGGCGATCGGGCGCGACCACCTGGACTGCGGTTCGGTGGCCTCCCCCTACCGCGAGACCGAGGCCATGCTCGACGGCTCGGACGCGATCGCCGACTGGCCCCTGCTGAACGCCATGGTGAACGTGGCCTCCGGTGCCTCCTGGGTGTCCCTCCACCACGGCGGCGGCGTCGGCATGGGCCGCTCCATCCACGCCGGCCAGGTGACCGTGGCCGACGGCACGAAGCTCGGCGGCGAGAAGATCCGCCGCGTGCTGACGAACGACCCCGGCATGGGCGTCATCCGGCACGTGGACGCGGGCTACGACATCGCGGAGTCGGTCGCCGACGAGCGTGCGGTTCGGGTTCCTATGCGCGAGGGTGACGACGCGTGACTCAGCATCTGGGCGGGCACGGCAACTCTCCGGCGGGGGCCGAGGCTTCGTCGCCGGGTGCGGGTCCGGCTGTGCCCACCTTGGCTCACTCTCAGCCTGGCGGCGCCTCCTTCCACGAGATGTGGCGCGAGCTGCTCCCCATCGGTCGGCACCCCGACTCCCGCGGCTACCGTCGCTTCGCCTGGAGCGGGGCCGACCTCGACTGCCGGGCCTGGTTCAAGGACCAGGCCGAGGCGCGCGGGCTCACCTACGAGGCCGACCGCAACGGCAACCAGTGGGCCTGGCTCGGGGACCCCGCCGCCGGGGACGCCGTCGTCACCGGGTCACATCTCGACTCCGTGCCCGACGGGGGCGCCTTCGACGGGCCCCTGGGCGTCGTCTCCTCCTTCGCCGCGCTCGACGAACTGCGCGGCAGGGGCGTGGACCTCGCCAGGCCCCTCGCCATCGTCAACTTCGGCGACGAGGAGGGCGCCCGGTTCGGGCTCGCCTGTGTCGGGTCGCGGCTCACCGCCGGGCAGCTCACCGTGGAGAACGCCCATCGGCTGACCGACGCGGACGGAGTCAGCCTGCCCCGGGCCATGGAGTCCGCCGGGTACGACCCCGAGACCATCGGCGCCGACCCGGAACGGCTCGCCCGCATCGGTGCCTTCGTCGAACTGCATGTCGAGCAGGGCCGCGCCCTAGACCTGTCCGGCGACCGGGTCGGCATCGCCAGCGCCATCTGGCCGCACGGCCGCTGGCGGTTCGACTTCCGGGGCGAGGCCAACCACGCCGGGACCACCCGGCTCGCGGACCGGCGCGACCCCATGCTGTCGTACGCCGAGACGGTGCTCGCCGCCCGCCGGGAGGCCGAACTCGCCGGCGCCGTGGCCACCTTCGGCAAGATCGCCGTCGAGCCCAACGGCGTCAACGCCATCCCCTCCCTGGTGCGCGGCTGGCTCGACTCCCGGGCCGAGGACCAGGCGAGCCTCGACCGAGTGGTCGGCGGCATCGAGAAGGCCGCCCGGGAGTACGCGGCGGCCCACGGCATCGACCTCGATGTCGTCCGGGAGTCCTTCACGCCCGTCGTCGAGTTCGACCACGCCCTGCGCGACGAACTGGGCCGCATCCTGGGCAAGGACACCGACATCACCGTCCCCGTCCTGGGTACCGGTGCCGGACACGACGCCGGAATCCTGTCCGGGACCATCCCGACGGCCATGCTGTTCGTACGCAACCCCACGGGCGTCTCGCACTCCCCGGCCGAGTTCGCCGCCGAGGACGACTGCGTGGCCGGAGTCATCGCCCTCGCCGACGTACTGGAAGGACTGGCCTGCACGTGACGCCCACCGAGCGGACCCGTACGTACTGGCTGGAACACGCCTGGCTCGACACCCACGTCGAGCCGGGCGTCGCCCTCACCGTGTCCACAAGCGGCTCCGCCGCGGGCCGGGACGGCCGCATCACCGCCGTCCGCACGGACGTCCCCACCCCGCCCCCGGGAGCGGAGCCCCTGCGCGGCCTCACCCTCCCCGGTCTGGCCAACGCCCACTCGCATGCCTTCCACCGCGCCCTGCGCGGCACCGTCCAGGTCGGCTCCGGCACCTTCTGGACCTGGCGCGAGACCATGTACGCCACGGCCGCCCGGCTCACCCCGGAGACCTACCACGCCCTCGCCCGCGCCGTGTACGCCGAGATGGCGCTGGCCGGGATCACCGCGGTCGGCGAGTTCCACTACGTCCACCACGCCCCGGGCGGCACCCCGTACGCCGACCCCAACGCGATGGGCGAGGCCCTCATCGAGGCCGCCGCCGAAGCCGGTATCCGGATCACCCTCCTCGACACCGCCTACCTCTCCTCCGGCTTCGGACAGGCCCCCAACACCCACCAGCTCCGCTTCTCCGACGGCGACGCCGACGCCTGGGCCGAACGCTGTTCAGTTCTCAAGGAACGGGATCACGCACGGATCGGGGCGGCGATCCACTCCGTACGGGCCGTGCCCGCCGACCAGTTGGAGACCGTCGCGCGGTGGGCAGAGGAACGGCGGGCACCGCTCCATGTGCACCTGTCCGAGCAGACCGCCGAGAACGAGGCGTGCCTGGAGGTCCACGGCTGCACCCCGACCCAGCTGCTCGCCCTGCACGGCGTCCTCGGACCGCGCACCACCGGCGTCCACAACACCCACCTCACCGCCGAGGACATCTCCCTCATCGGCGGCAGCGGCACCGGCACCTGTATGTGCCCGACCACCGAGCGGGACCTCGCGGACGGCATCGGCCCCGCCGTCGCCCTGCAGAACGAGGGCTCCCCGCTCTCCCTCGGCTCCGACAGCCACGCCGTGATCGACCTGCTCGAAGAGGCGCGCGCGATGGAGCTCAACGAGCGCCTGCGCACCCGTACGCGAGGTCACTGGACGGCGGCGGCCCTCCTACGGGCGGCCTCGGCCGACGGACACGCCGCCCTCGGCTGGGACGACACCGGCACCCTGGAGCCCGGCGCCCGCGCCGACTTCACGACGATCGCGCTCGACTCGGTCAGGACGGCAGGGCCGCTTCCGCGGCTCGGGGCCGAGACGGCCGTATTCGCCGCGTCGGCAGCAGACGTGTCGCATACGGTCGTGGCAGGTCGGCACGTCGTACGGGACGGGGTCCACACCCTCGTACCGAATGTGCCGCAAGCCCTCGCGGACGCCGTCGAAGCCCTGCGCGGATGACGCCGGGACGGCCCGGATCCTCCGCCCCCGAACCCGACACCGCCGACCAGGCAACCAAGGACGCCATGAGCAACGCGACGACCGTCAGCCCCGCCCACTCCGCGAGCACCGCAAGCACGCTCATCACCAACATCGCCGCCCTGGTCACCAACGACCCCTCCCTCGGATGGGGGTCCCCCCGTTCGAGCAAATTCGAGAATGGGGGAGGATCCCCCCTCGGACTGATCCAGGACGCGGCCGTCGTCATCGAAGGCGACCGCATCGCGTGGACCGGTGATCAAAGCAAAGCACCCGCCACTGACAATCGGGTCGACGCGGGCGGCCGGGCGGTCGTCCCCGGCTTCGTGGACTCCCACTCCCACCTCGTCTTCGCCGGTGACCGGACGCAGGAGTTCAACGCCCGGATGTCGGGGCGGCCGTACAGCGCGGGCGGCATCCGCACCACGGTCGCGGCCACCCGGGCCGCGAGCGACGAGGAACTGGAAGCCAACCTCACCCACTACCTCGCCGAGGCCCTCCGCCAGGGCACCACCACCTTCGAGACCAAGTCCGGCTACGGCCTGACCGTCGAGGACGAGGCCCGCGCCCTGCGCATCGCCGCCGCCCACACCGACGAGGTCACCTACCTCGGCGCCCACATCGTCTCGCCGGACTTCGCCGACGACCCGGCCGGCTACGTCGCCCTCGTCACCGGCGAGATGCTCGACGCCTGTGCCCCGTACGCCCGTTGGGTCGACGTCTTCTGCGAGAAGGGCGCCTTCGACGGCGACCAGGCCCGTGCGATCCTCACCGCCGGCAAGGCCAAGGGCCTGCACCCCCGCGTCCACGCCAACCAGCTCACCTACGGCCCCGGCGTCCAGCTGGCCGTCGAGCTGGACGCGGCCAGCGCCGACCACTGCACCCACCTCACGGACGCGGACGTCGACGCCCTGGCCAACGGCCGTACGGTCGCCACCCTGCTCCCCGGCGCCGAGTTCTCCACCCGCGCCCAGTGGCCGAACGCCCGCCGCCTGCTCGACGCGGGCGTCACCGTGGCCCTCTCCACCGACTGCAACCCGGGCTCGTCCTTCACCTCCTCCGTCCCCTTCTGCATCGCGCTGGCGGTACGGGACATGGGGATGACCCCGGACGAGGCGTTCTGGTCGGCCACGGCGGGCGGCGCCGCGGCCCTGCGCCGCGACGACATCGGCCGCCTCACCCCGGGCGCCCGCGCGGACCTGCTCCTCCTCGACGCCCCGAGCCATGTGCACCTGGCGTACCGGCCGGGCGTGCCGCTGGTCAGCGAGGTCTGGCGACGGGGCGTGCGCGAGGCCTGAGCAGCAGAGCCCTCAGCACGGGTCTCCTGACGAGAAAAGCCTGATCAGGAGGCCCCGGCCCGCCACCGCTGGCGCGCGTCCCCGTCCACCGGTTCCAGCCACAGCCCGTCACCGGCATCCCCGTACGCCGTCACCGCCGTCTCCAGCGCGATGGCGGGCCGGATCGCCCCGTCGCCGTCCACCACGAACTGCAGGTTCCGCCCGTTGGACCCGTAGACCGAGTCACACGTCCAGATCCCGACGCCCCGGTCCGTCGAACCCCGGCTGTCCAGGCAGAAGTCGGGATCGGCGGCCGACTGCACCACACCGCGCTCGGCGTCGACGCGCCAGCGCTGTGTCCGGGACGAGTTGCAGGGGGACGTGACCACGTCGGTGCCGTTGAAGAAGGCTCCGCCCACGTCCAGGCACAGCCCCGAGTCCACGTTCACGACCTGGGCGTATGTGCCGTTCGGCGGATGGGTCGGAGTCGGCTTGGGGGATGGCGGTGGCTTCGGGCGGGCCGTCTTCGACGGGGCCGGGCGCTTCGTCGGACTCTTGGTGGGAGAGGGCGACTTGGTGGTGGGCGAAGGCGACGGGCTCGCCGACACCGTGGCCGTCACGGTCACCGCCACCGGCGGCACGCTCACCGGGGTGCCGACCGAGCTCACGGGTTCCTGCGACGACGAACCACCCTGCGCCACCAGGAACAGCACCAACGGCAGCATCGCCACACCGAGGGCGGCCGACACCAGCACGACCCGGCGGCGGTCCCACGGCCAACTTCCCTCCGGCCAGCCTCCCTTCGCGACAATGGCGACGCCCTCCCGCTCGCCCGCGACATCCGCCGCATACGACGTCCCACCCCAGGGCAGCAGCCCTTCCGCCAGCGCCGTGCGCGGGGAGTCCCGCAGGGCCGACAGTTCCTCGTACGCCGTAGTGCAGTGCGGGCAGTGCACCATGTGAGCGTGCAGGTCGGCGCTGTCGCGGGGACCGTCCGGCCGTACCGACTCCTCGATGAGGCGGCCGAAGTCGGGGCAGTCGAGGCCGTCGGAGGCGGCGAGGCGGGCGCGCAGACAGGCGCGGGCCAGCTGCTGGAGCGCCGGGGCGATGCCGTAGGCGACGTCCGCGCGCGTGAGGCCGAGGAGACCGGCGGTGTGTTCCACGGGTTCGCGCTCCACGACGCCGTACCAGATCAGGCCCTGGGTGCGGGACGGCAGCGTCTGGAACGCCGTGAGCATGGGCGGGACCGGACCGGCGGGGCCGGCCGTGTTCAGGACGAGCAGCAGCCCCGCGTCCAGGCCCGCCGCCCGCTCGTCCATCGCCCAGGTCCCCGCCAGACGGGCGGTCAGCAGCAGGAGTTGGTGCCGCCAGGGCAGACCGTGATCGATGCCGCGCGCGGTCTGGCGGGCCGCGAGCGTGAACGCCTGGGCCGCCAACTGCCGTGCCATGGAGTCGTTCGGGGTGCACACGCGCGCGTAGGTGAGCACGGACGTGTGATGGCGGGCGCGCAGTTCCTGGAGCGCCGTGTACGCGGTGGCCGTGTCGGCGCGCAGCAGCTCGGTGAGCCGTGCGTCGGACGCGCCCGCGTGGATCCCATGACCACGGTCCCCACCGTCACCGTCACCGGCCCGAGCCATCCGCCTGCCTCCTCGCAGCCTTGCGACCCGTCCGGAGTTCTGACTTACCGGCGGGTATGACGGCTCATAGTGAAGGAAGGGGAGCTTTGGGGAAAGGGTTTCTGTGGGTAACCCCTGAACGCACTGTGCCCGGTGCCCTGCCGACAGATTCGGCGGGGCACCGGGCACAGTGCACGTCAGCGCGAGGGAGCGTCCGCTCCTCGCCGGTCATTCCTCGACCGTCAGACCCTTCCGGAGCCGGACCAGTGTTCGGGACAACAGTCGCGACACATGCATCTGCGAGATGCCGAGTTCGTCGCCGATCTCCGACTGGGTCATGCCCGCGACGAACCTCAGGGAGAGGATCTTCCGGTCCCGGGGCGGCAGGTCGGCGATGAGCGGCTTCAACGACTCGACGTACTCGATGCCTTCGATGCCGTGGTCCTCGTAGCCGATCCGGTCGGCCAGCGCGCCCTCGGCGTCGTCCTCCTCGGGCTGGGCGTCCAGCGACGAGGCGGTGTACGCGTTCGACGCGGCCATGCCCTCGACGACCTCGTCGTTGGTCAGCCCGAGCCGCTCGGCCAGTTCCGCCACCGTCGGGGCGCGGTCCAGCTTCTGGGCCAGCTCGTCACCGGCCTTGGCCAGGTCGAGCCGGAGCTCCTGAAGCCGGCGCGGTACCCGCACCGACCACGAGGTGTCGCGGAAGAAACGCTTGATCTCGCCGACGATGGTCGGCATCGCGAAGGTGGGGAACTCCACGCCACGGCTGAGCTCGAAGCGGTCGATCGCCTTGATCAGGCCGATGGTGCCGACCTGGATGATGTCCTCCATCGGCTCGCTGCGCGAGCGGAAGCGGGAGGCGGCGAACTTGACCAGGGCGAGGTTGAGTTCGACGAGCGTGTTGCGGACGTACGAGTATTCGTGGGTGCCTTCCTCCAGCGACTCCAGCCGCTCGAAGAGGGTCTTGGACAGGGCCCGCGCGTCCACCGGCCCCACCTCGTCGTACGGCGGGATGTCCGGAAGCCCGGCGAGTACGTCGTCCTGTTCGAACTCCTGGCCGAGGCCGGGTTCGGGGTGTACGTCGCTGCTCTGCGCGATGGGATCCAGATGTTCCGGTCGGGGTGCCGACGTCGCGTTCTGGGTATGCGAGGCGTCGAGCCGGGGTGACATGATGTCCTCCATCGTTCTCGGCATATGGCTGCCGGAGCCTGTGAGTGCACTGCGGTGTGCGGCGCCTCCAAAGCCGGCCGAGTCGGTTACGTGTCTCTACTAGCCCTACCCGGTTTCCCGAGCTCACCGCAAGTGCGCTGTGTTCCGAAATGTCCGTTTCTGGGTGGATGTTCGGGTGTTGGGGGGCGTAGGGAGGGCGTAGTGTTCGAGAGCGTGAGTCAGCAGCCACGACGTCGGGAGTGAGACACGGCATGGACCGCGGGACGGTCGGCAGCGCACAGTCTGGCCGACTTCTGGTCGAGGTGCGGCAAGAGGGCTCCAGTGCCGTCGTGACCCCGGCGGGTGAGTTGGATCACCACACCGCCGATTTGTTGCGTGAGCCACTCGACGACTGCCTCTCCAAGGGCTTCAGCCGACTGGTCGTCGACTGCTCGCGCCTTGAGTTCTGTGACTCCACGGGGCTGAATGTGCTGCTCGGGGCGCGCCTGAAGGCGGAGGCCGCCGGTGGCGGGGTGCATCTCGCGGGCATGCTGCCCGCCGTTGCGCGCGTGTTCGAGATCACGGGGGCTTCCGCGGTCTTCACGGTCCACGACTCGCTCGACGATGCCCTGGCCAACGAGTCCGACGGGTCCGGTTGACCCCTCGCGTCCGGCGCTGCATCAGACGTCACATCATTTGTGCCGAATACGGGGGTGTTCCCTCGGTCCGGTCGGGCAGGAGAGACCCTGAACCTGTCGGCTGTGATGTCCGCCACCGAGGGGTGGGGGACTGTGACCGACGTATCAGGCAAGGACTTGTGTACGGGCGTACTGACTCTGCGTACTTACTTCGAAATCGTGTTGAACGTTGAACTGGTGAATCGGTGAATCGGTGAGGTGAAGCGCTGATGAGCACCACCCGGCCCTTCTCGCCGGGCGACCGCGGCCCCGAGCCCAGCGGCGCTTCCGGGGCGTCCGAGGGGCCCGAGTCGTCCGTCGAACCGTCGGCGGGGCCTCAGGTCCGCCGACTCGACTTCGCCGGGCAGAGCGGTGTCGTCCCGCTCGCCCGCGACTTCGCGCGGCAGGCGCTGTACGCGTGGGGCTGGCTGCCCGCCGCCACCGCCGACCAGCGGGCCGCGGCCGAGGACGTGCTGCTCGTCGTCTCCGAGCTGGTCACCAACGCCTGTCTGCATGCCGACGGGCCGGCCGAGATGCTGATCGCCTGCGACAACAAGGTGATCCGGATCGAGGTCTCCGACAAGGGCACCGGCCAGCCCGCACCCCGCACCCCGCACCGCGCGGGCCGCCCCGGCGGTCACGGCATGTTCATCGTGCAGCGGCTGTGCCTGGACTGGGGGGTCGTGAGGGCGCCGGGCGTCTCCGGAAAGACGGTGTGGGCGGAGCTGGGCGCTCCGGCGTAGGGCGCGCCTGCGGCCGTACGGAAGATTCGTTTCCGCTTCCGGTGCGGACCCGCGGTCAGGCGCCGCCTCGGGTTACCCGGGGTCACCCCCACGGGTCCGCCCTCCACTCGAACCCCTTCTCTCACACGCCGGATCGCCACAACTCCGGCGTGCACCGTGTCTTCCTTCCTCAAGTCCCCGGGCGTACCTTGACGGCCCGATCTGATGTGCCGTCAGGAATTGAGGGGACCGTGTCGAAGCAGAAGCGAACCGCCGCGCTCGCGACCGCCGCGGCCCTGGCCGGCTCGGCGGTGTTGATGGCCGCCCCCGCGGCCCGGGCCGAAGTCGTCGACGTCAACTACGCCTGCAAGACGCCCATCGGCGACAAGAGCGCCGTCTCGCCCATCGACATCAAGGGCGTCAAGAGCGGCAGCGGCTACAAGGTCACCATGTCGTGGCAGAAGGGCGTCTCGTCCAGCCCGGTCGAACTGGGCAAGGGCGCGATGAACCCGAGCGCCACCATCAAGCTGGGCGGCGCCGACAGCGGCACCATGAACGTGACCGGCCCGGCCAACCAGGAGGCGATTCCCGCCAACACCCCCATCAAGATCAATGACTTGACGGGCACGTACACCCCGAAGAAGACCGGCAAGGTCACCTTCACGGCGGGCATCCTCACCATCAAGGCCCTCGGTACGACCACCACCTGCACGCCGACCAACAGCCCCGGGCCGTCGCTGAGCCTCGACGTGACGGCGGCGGGCGGCGGCGGGGCCGACAGCGGACCCCAGAGCGGCTCCGGTTCCGGCTCCGAACTCCCGCAGACCGGCCCCGAGGACTCGGCGATCGCGCTGGGCACCCTCGGCGGCACGGTCCTGCTGGCGGGCGCGGCGGGCGCGCTGTGGCTGACCCGGAGGAGGCAGGCGGTACGCCGCTGAACTCCCCCGTATGCCCGCTCGTCGCCCGACCACCGCCCCTCAGCGAGGCGCTTCGCGCCGCACCTCCTTGCCGGAGCCGCCGATGTCGTCAGCCGCCCGTGTCCTGTGCCTGCCTCTGCTGCTTCCGCTCCTGCTGGCGGCCGCCCCCACTGCGGCCGCCACCGGGACCTGGACCGTCGCGCCCTCCGGCGGCGGGCGCCCGTCCTTCTACACCGAGGGCGAGCCCGGCACGGTGCAGCGGGACACGGTGTCGGTGACGAACCGCGGCGCCGGGCCGGTCACCGTGCGGCTGACCGGCACCGGCGTGCCGATCGCCTTCGCCGAGAGCCGGGTGCGGATCCCGGCCCGCACCCGCGCCGAGGTCCCCTTCACGGTGACCGTCCCGACGGGCACGTCCCCCGGCGACCGTGACGCCGCGATCGTCGCCCGTGACACGGCGGGCCACGCCAGGACCGTCCCCCTCCGGCTGCGCGTCACCGGCCCCGAACTGTCCGCGCTGACCGTCGAGCACCTCGCGATACACGCCGACGGCATCACATACGAGCTGGTCAACAGGGGTACGACGCCTCTCACCCCGAGCCTCGCGGTGCGCGCCGACGGTGTCCTCGGCCGCCTCCTCGACCGCACCCCGCGCACCCTCCCCGTCGACCTGCCCCCGGGCAGCCGCACCAGGCTCACCGAGCCATGGCCCGACCGCCCCGCGCTGGACGCGGTCGACGTCCGGCTGACGGTGACGGCGGCGGGCGGCGCGAGCGACACGGCTCAGGCGTCGGCACGGTTCGTGCCGTGGGGCGCGGTGGCGGGGGCCGCGGGGTGCGCGGCGACGGTGGGCGCCCTCTTCGCCGTACGACGTCGAAGGCGCCGTAAGCCGTACGGCGGCGGCGGTGCGGCGGACGTAGTGCAACAGCCCCACGCGGAAGCCGAGTTGACGGGAGCGGGGACGTGAGCGGCAGGGTGCGGATCCCGGTGTGGGCGGCGCTGGTGGCGGTGCTGGCGCTGCTGTTGCCGCCGATGGCGGCCATGGGCGCGGCGGCGGCCGACGGTCCGCCGGTCGTGCGGCTGTCCAAGTCGCAGGCGGGCACGGGCGGGTCGATCACCGTGACCGGCAGCGGCTGGCGGGCGCGCACGCTGCTGATGATCCTGATCTGCGGCCAGTCGGTGCCGTCCTCCGGCGTCACCGGTGGCACCAACTCCTGTGCCAACTCCGACGGCAGGGCCGTGACGACGGACGCCGAGGGGCGGTTCAGCCGGAAGCTGCCGGTGGCCGAGCCGCCGGTGCCGTGCCCGTGCGTGGTGCACGTCGCGACGGTGACCGGGGCGAAGGCCGAGGCCGACGCGATCTTCCAGGTGGCCGGGCACGCGGTCGAGCCGCTGCCCGCCGAGCCGACGGGCGGGCGGCTGTCGGTCCTCACGGACACCCGGCTGGACGGCTCCGGCGGCCTGCTGACCTGGTTCGGCGCACCGCCGTCCCGGACGCTGGTGTTCACGGTCGGCAACGTCGGCACGTCACCCGTCAGGAACCCGGTCTTCCAGGTCGGCACCTCCCACGGCGTGTTCGCCCCGCAGTGGGAGGAACAGCAGTGGCGCGGCACGATCCGGCCCGGCAAGAAGGCACGGATCGAACTGCCGGTGGAACTCGCCGCCGGGGCGCACGGCGACTACACCGTCTCCCTGAAGTACGGCGGCAAGGTGATGGCCGAACAGCCCTGGGGCGTGGGCCGGCCCTGGGGCGTGACGCTGTTCTGGGTCCTGGTCTGCCTGGTCGTACCGGCTGCGCTGTTCCGCGTCGGGATGGCGGTGGTGGACCGGGTACGGCCGCGCCGGACCGCCCGGCGCCGCGGCCTCCGGCTGTCCGAACTGGCCCTGCGCATCCCGGGGTTGAAGCCCCGGGAGGAGGCGAGGCACGCCCTCTCCTCCCCTCCCTCGACCCTGCCGTGGTTCACCCCGGACAACGACCCGGGCACGGCCGGTCGGCTCTCCGCACCGCACGACGACAGCCCGACGAGTCCCACGACTCCGACCACGAAGGGATCCACGTGAGCATGCGAAGGAGAGTCACACCGGCCGGGCCCCGGAGCCCCGGCGGCCCCCGCAGCCCCCGCAGAGCGAGCGCCGCGGGGGCCGCCCTGATGCTCGGCGGCGCGACCGTCCTGCTCGGCGTGGCGGCCGCGCCCGCGCAGGCGGCCGAGGTGGCGTACGCGACCGAGTGCGTCCCGCCCGCGATCTCCGGGCTGCCGCCGGTCCAGGGCACCACGAAGGTGGAGATCACCGCGCCCGCGGAGGCGAAGGTCGGCGACGAGGTGGAGATCGTCTGGAAGTTCGTCCAGGCGGCGTCCAAGAACCCCAATATCCTCGACCTCGGGCAGGACACGGTCCAGCCGACGGGGACGCTGAAGGCGGCCGGTGCGCAGACGGCCGACATCGCCATGGAGGGGCCGCGGCGGAACCCGCCGATCCCCAAGAACAGCGATATGAAGCTGTCCGACATGAAGGGCAGGCTGAAGCTGACGGCACCGGGCGAGGTGTCCCTGACGCCCGGCGCGTACAACATCAACGTCAACAAGCCGATCTCCACGGACACCAAGTGCACGCCGAAGGAGAGCGTGCAGAAGGCGGCCACGATCAAGGTGACGGACGGAGGCGGTGGCCCGGGCGGGACGACGGGAGGGCTGCCGACTGTGGTCCCGACGCTGCCGACGAGTGTGCCGACCGGTCTGCCCACGGGACTGCCCACGGGGACGTCGAGCCCCTCCAGCCCGGCACCGAGTGGGAGCGGGACGGGCGGCGGGGACACCGGCGGCACGAGTACCGGCGGCGGGGACGGCGGCCAGACCGACTTCACGGGCAAGGAGGTCCAGGTCCCGTACAAGTGCAAGACGCCCATCGGCGACAAGGAGGCGACCTCGCCGGTCCAGATCAACGCCAAGAAGGACGGCGGGAGCTTCGACCTGACGGTTCAGTTCAAGAAGTCGGTGATGGACAGCCCCGCCGACATCCCCAAGGACTCGGTCAAGCCGTCGATGGAGGTCGCCCTCGGCGGCGCCGACAAGGGCACGGTCCATGTCGAGGGCCCGACCAACTCCGAGGCCATCAAGGCGGGCGACCCGATCGAGATCCCCGACCTCACGGGCACCTACAAGCCGGGCGCGAGCGGCGAGTCGACCCTCTCCCCGGGCGTCCTGACGATCGAGGCGCTGGGGACGACGACGACCTGCACACCGGCGAAGACGGAGGTCTCGTTGACGCTGGACACGTCCGAGCAGGCGAGCGGGGCGTCCGGCGGCGGATCGACGGGTGGCTCGGCGGGCGGTTCGGCGGGTGGTTCCGCCACGGACGGCGGCCTGGCGGCGACGGGCACGGAGGACCGCGGGGCGCTGAAGGCGCTGGGCCTGGTGGCGGGGACGGCATTGCTGCTGGGCGGCGCGGTGTTCACGTTCATGCCAGGACGTAGGACGCGCTGACCGACTAGTTCTTCAGGGGCGCGGGGAACCGCGCACGGTAGGTAAACCAACGGGGCCGTCACACTCACGTAAGTGCAACGGCCCCGTCGGCTCAAGCCAGCGCAGCGCCTAGCGCACGTCGCCCATGAGCGCCTTGACCTTCTTGCGGTACATCCACACCGCGAATCCGGCGACGACGGCCAGGACGGCCTCGACGGCGACGAAGTTCTTCTGGTCCAGGTTGACGCCGCCGACGGCCGGGTTGGACAGCAGCGCCGTGACGGAGTCGCCCGCGGTGACCGCGAGGAACCAGACACCCATCATCTGGGAGGCGTACTTCGCCGGTGCCATCTTCGACGTGACCGACAGACCCACCGGAGACAGCGTCAGCTCACCCAGCGTCTGGACGAAGTAGATCGCCACGATCCACATCGCCGCGGCCTTCTCGCCGCCCTCGGCGATCGACAGCGGGATGAGGAACACGAAGAAGGACGCACCGATCAGGAGGAGACCGGACGCGAACTTCACGACCGTGCTCGGCTCCTTGCCCCGCCGGTTCAGCCACACCCACAGCCAGGCGAACACCGGCGCGATGGCCATGATCAGGACCGGGTTGACCGACTGGTACCAGGAGACCGGGAACTCCCAGCCGAGGACGCTGTTGTCGCCCTTGGACTCGGCGAAGATCGACAGGGTCGTGGCGTTCTGGTCGTAGATCATCCAGAACACGGCCGCCGCGACGAAGAAGTAGACGTACGCCGACACCCTCGACTGCTCGGTGGAGCTCAGCTCCTTGTCCCGCTTTATGCGCGCGATCACCCAGATCGGCACGATCAGGCCGATGACCGTGAGCGGGATCATCGCCCAGTTCTGCGTGAAGTGGCCGGAGAGGCCGACGACGGAGTAGAAGACCACGGGGACGGCCAGCCACAGCAGGCCCTTGCGCAGGGTGCTGCGCTTCTCGTCGGCGTCCATCGGGGTCGGGACGATGTCGCTGCGCTCGCTCAGGTGACGGGTGCCGAGCAGGAACTGGACCAGACCCAGCGCCATGCCGAGCGCGGCCAGCGCGAAGCCCAGGTGCCAGTTGACCCTCTCGCCGACGGTGCCGATGATCAGCGGCGCGGCGAAGGCACCGGTGTTGATGCCGATGTAGAAGACGGTGAAGGCACCGTCGCGGCGCGCGTCGTTCGGGCCGTCGTAGAGGTGGCCGACCATCGTGGAGATGTTGGCCTTCAGCAGACCCGAGCCGATCGCGACGAGGGCGAGGCCCACGTAGAAGACGCCGGCCGACGGCAGTGCCAGGGTCAGATGGCCGAGCATGATGACCAGGCCGGCCACGGCCACGGTCTTGCGGGGGCCGAGGAAGCGGTCCGCGACCCAGCCGCCGGGCAGGGCCAGCAGGTAGACGAGCGACACATATACCGAGGCGACGGTGATCGCGGTCGGACCGCTGAGGTTCAGGCCGTTGTCGGCCACCAGGTACAGCGGGAGCAGTGCCTTCATGCCGTAGTAGGAGAACCTCTCCCACATCTCGGTCATGAAGAGAGTGGCCAGTCCGCGGGGGTGGCCGAAGAAGGTCTTCTCGGAGCCGGGGGTGCCCGGGCGGGCCGAGTCCTTCGTCAGGCTGGACGCCATGGTCGATCCTTGTTGGTCGGGACGCGTCTGCGTGAGCGGTGACGCGCCCGGTGGGGGGCTGGCCGGCACCGGCGGGACCCGCCGTACGGCGGTCACCGGGATCCATGCCCCCGTCCTTGAGGGCCCGGCCAGGTCATTCCAGGCACAAAAGAGACCTTCAGCGTCAAATGCTGCCGAAGGTCCCGCAGTGCTACAGGCGTAGATTCACCATACGTCAGGAAAGGGCCGGATATGGAAGGTCTTGAGAGAGAGATCACAGGTGTCCAGGGAACTGTGAGCGACCTTTCCAAGGTCCTTTCCAGGATCGCACCTTTTACGCATAGGTCTGCACCATGCCATCGAAAGTAAGGCGCGGGTCGGCGGCGAGTAAGAATCAAGGAGCCCGATCACACTCCAGCTCTTGTCATGGGCGGACTACCATCACCTCATGACCCGTGTACTGCTCGCCGAGGACGACGCGTCCATTTCGGAGCCGCTGGCCCGCGCATTGCGCCGGGAAGGGTACGAGGTCGAGGTGCGGGAGGACGGACCCACCGCACTCGACGCTGGATTGCAGGGCGGGATCGACCTGGTCGTGCTGGACCTCGGTCTCCCCGGCATGGATGGCCTGGAGGTGGCCCGCCGACTGCGTGCCGACGGCCACACCGTGCCGGTCCTCATCCTGACCGCGCGCGCCGACGAGGTGGACACCGTCGTCGGCCTGGACGCGGGCGCGGACGACTACGTCACCAAGCCGTTCCGGCTCGCCGAACTGCTCGCCCGGGTGCGGGCCCTGCTCCGGCGCGGCGCGGCGGAGCCGCAGCAGCCGCCGGCCACGCACGGGGTGCGGATCGACGTCGAGTCGCACCGGGCGTGGATGGGGGACGAGGAACTCCAGCTCACCGCCAAGGAGTTCGACCTGCTGCGGGTACTGGTGCGGGATGCCGGGCGGGTGGTCACCCGGGATCAGCTGATGCGCGAGGTCTGGGACACGACGTGGTGGTCGTCCACCAAGACGCTCGACATGCATATCTCCTGGCTGCGGAAAAAGCTGGGCGATGACGCGGCGAATCCCCGGTACATCGCCACGGTGCGCGGTGTGGGTTTCCGGTTCGAGAAGAGTTGAGGCGCCCCTTCCGGGCGTTGTACCGCTGGTTGTTGTGAAGTTATCGCCCGAAGGATCGCCCTGTGCGTCGCCGCCTCATCCAGTCGACCCTCGCTGTCGTGCTCGTCGTGATCGCCGTGTTCGGTGTGTCGCTCGTCATCGTCGAGACACGGACGATCACCAACACCGCGCAGGAGCGGGTGGACACCGAGGCGGTCCGGCTGGTCAGCATCGTGGACAGCCGGCTGCTCGGGGAAGAGACCGTGGACGCGTCCGTGCTGCGGGACCAGATCCAGGGGGATCGGTACGCCGAGATCCGGATCCCGGGCAAGTCGGTGATCGAGGTCGGCACCAAGCCGACCGGTGAGGTCATCAGCGCCCGTGAGACGGGCGAGGAGGGCGAGACGGTCACCGTGCAGGAGCCGCGGTCGTCGGTGACGCGGGAGGTCGGCCGTACGTTGCTGATCATCGGGGCGGTGGCGCTGCTCGCGGTGATCGCGGCGGTCCTGCTGGCGGTCCGCCAGGCGAACCGGCTGGCCTCGCCGCTGACCGACCTCGCGGAGACGGCGGAACGACTCGGCTCGGGCGACCCGCGCCCCCGGCACAAGCGGTACGGCGTCCCGGAGCTGGACCGGGTGGCGGACGTACTGGACTCCTCGGCCGAGCGCATCGGCCGCATGCTGACGGCGGAACGCCGCCTCGCCGCGGACGCCTCGCACCAGCTGCGCACCCCCCTCACGGCGCTCTCGATGCGCCTGGAGGAGATCACCCTCACCGACGATCCCGACACGGTGAAGGAGGAGGCGACGATCGCCCTGACGCAGGTGGAGCGCCTGACGGACGTGGTGGAACGCCTGCTGACCAACTCCCGCGACCCCCGTAACGGCTCCGCCGTCACCTTCGACCTCGACGAGGTCATCCAGCAGCAGCTGGCGGAGTGGCGCCCGGCGTACCGCAGCTCGGGCAGGGCGATCGTCAGCTCGGGCAAGCGGCACTTGCAGGCGGTGGGGACGCCGGGCGCGGTGGCCCAGGTGCTGGCGGCCCTGATCGAGAACTCCCTCATGCACGGCGGCGGCACCGTGGCGCTGCGTACTCGCGTCACCGGCAACCAGGCGGTCATCGAGGTCACCGACGAGGGGCCCGGCATCCCGGCCGACCTGGGCGCCCGCATCTTCGAGCGCGCCATCAGCGGCCGCAACTCCACGGGCATCGGCCTCGCGGTGGCCAGGGACCTGGCCGAGGCCGACGGCGGCCGCCTGGAAATGCTCCAGACGAACCCCCCGGTCATCGCCCTGTTCCTGTCCCGCACACACCCGGCGAAGAAGCCGGCGGAGGATTCGGGGCCGACGGTCCGGTAGGGGACGGTCGGGTACGGGACGGTCAGGCAGGGGACGGCGAAACAAGGCCCTTCAAAGGCCCCGCGTCAGCCCACCCGCTGGCGAACCCGCGGCTTGGCAGGCGCGGTCTCCCGCACATCCAGGAACGATTCCGCACCGCCCGTGACACCGGCCACCGCCGGCTCCTCGGAAGGCAGCGCCCGGAACACCCAGGTCCGGTACGACCAGAACCGGAACAGCGTCGCGACCCCGATCCCGAGGAACTTGAAGACGTTGCTCTGGAGTGGGCTGTCCCACCCGAAGCCGTACGTCGCCGCGTACAGCACGCCGTTCTCGATCACCAGGCCGACCACGCTGAACAGCAGGAACAGGCCCAGTTCCTTCGTACGACGGCTCTTGTCACGATCGCGGTACGTGAAGTAGCGGTACCCGATGTAGTTGGTCAGGGTCGCGACCGCCGTCGCGATCACGCTCGACCGCACCACCTGGAGGTCGGTCACATGCCGTACCAGGTTGAACACGAGGAAGTTGACCAGAACCCCGGCCCCGCCCACAGCCCCGAACTTGGCGACCTCCCGCATGAGCCGGTCGAGTCGCTGTCGAACAGCACTGCGAGCTGCCGGAGGCGCCGAATGAAGCCCCGAGGAACCACGTCCCATGGTCGTGAAGGCTCCTGTCGGTCGATGTGTCGGTCGATGTGTCGTTCTGTTTCGTCAACCCAGCCATGCTAACCACCCCCCTCGGCGATTGCCTGTGCGCGAGCTCATAGGTCGGGGAAGAGACAAGGAAAAGTCCGGTAAGAGGGTCGCGTCGGCCCGGCCGATACCCTAGGGGCGTGACGTTCCCGGTAGTCGGCATGGTCGGCGGGGGCCAGCTCGCGCGTATGACACACGAGTCAGGCATCCCGCTGGGCATCAGGTTCAAGCTCCTCAGTGACACCCCTCAGGATTCCGCGGCGCAGGTCGTCAGCGATGTCGTCATCGGCGACTATCGCGACCTCGACACGCTGCGCGACTTCGCGAGGGGCTGCGATGTGATCACCTTCGATCACGAACATGTACCCACAGAGCACCTCAGGGCCCTGGAGGCGGACGGCATCCCCGTGCGCCCTGGCCCGGACGCGCTGGTGCACGCCCAGGACAAGGGCGTGATGCGCGCGAAGCTCGACGCGATCGGCGTGCCATGTCCACGGCACCGCATCGTGACCGACCCGAAGGACGTGGTCGCCTTCGCGGAGGAGGGGGACGGCTTCCCGGTCGTCCTCAAGACGGTCCGCGGCGGTTACGACGGCAAGGGCGTCTGGGTCGTGGACTCCGTGGAGGAGGCCGCCGACCCCTTCCGCGCCGGCGTCCCGGTCCTCGCCGAGGAGAAGGTCGACTACGTACGGGAACTCGCGGCGAACGTCGTCCGCTCCCCGCACGGCCAGGCCGTGGCGTACCCGGTGGTGGAGTCGCAGCAGGTCAACGGCGTCTGCGACACGGTCATCGCGCCCGCCCCCGACCTGGACGGGACCCTCGCCCTCAAGGCCGAGGAGATGGCCCTGACCATCGCCAAGGAACTCGGCGTCGTGGGCCACCTCGCCGTCGAGCTGTTCGAGACGCGCGACGGCCGCATCCTCGTCAACGAGCTCGCGATGCGCCCCCACAACTCGGGCCACTGGACCCAGGACGGTGCCATCACCTCGCAGTTCGCCAACCACGTCCGGGCCGTCCTCGACCTCCCGCTCGGCGACCCGCGCCCGCGCGCCAGGTGGACGGTCATGGTCAACGTCCTCGGCGGCGACTACCCGGACATGTACTCCGCGTATCTGCACTGCATGGCCCGCGACCCCCAGCTCAAGATCCACATGTACGGCAAGGACGTGAAGCCCGGCCGCAAGGTCGGTCACGTCAACACCTACGGCGACGACCTGGACGACGTGCTGGAGCGCGCCCGTCACGCAGCCGGCTACCTGAAGGGCACGATCACCGAATGAGCAGCGCTGTCGGCCCCGTCGTGGGCATCGTGATGGGTTCGGACTCCGACTGGCCCGTCATGGAGGCCGCCGCCCAGGCCCTCGACGAGTTCGAGATCGACTACGAGGTCGACGTCGTCTCCGCGCACCGGATGCCCCGCGAGATGGTCACCTACGGCGAGCAGGCGGCCGAGCGCGGGCTGAAGGTGATCATCGCGGGAGCCGGCGGCGCCGCCCACCTCCCCGGCATGCTCGCCTCGGTCACGCCCCTCCCGGTCATCGGCGTCCCCGTGCCGCTGAAGTACCTCGACGGCATGGACTCCCTGCTGTCGATCGTGCAGATGCCGGCCGGCGTCCCGGTCGCCACCGTCTCGGTCGCCGGTGCCCGTAACGCGGGTCTGCTCGCGGCCCGCATCCTGGCCACCCAGGACGACGAGCTCCTCGGCCGGATGCGCGAGTTCCAGCAGGAGCTGAACGACCAGGCCACCGAGAAGGGCAAGCGACTGCGCGCCAAGGTCGAGGGCGCGGGCGGCTTCGGCTTCGGCACGGGGAAGTGACGGCGATGACCTCCGCCGCGTTGGAGGCGGCCCGGGAACTCCTGCGCGAGTTCCCCGTCGTCGACGGCCACAACGACCTCCCCTGGGCGCTGCGCGAACAGGTCCGCTACGACCTCGACGCCCGCGACATCGCCGGCGACCAGGGCGCCCATCTGCACACCGACATCCCCCGCCTGCGCGCGGGCGGTGTCGGCGCGCAGTTCTGGTCGGTGTACGTCCGCTCGGACTACGCGGGCGACAAGGCGGTCAGCGCCACCCTGGAACAGATCGACTGCGTACGGCAGTTGCTGGCGCGGTATCCGGGCGACCTGCGCCCGGCGCTGACGGCGGCGGACATGGAGGCGGCCCGCGCGGAGGGCCGTATCGCCTCCCTGATGGGGGCCGAGGGCGGCCACTCGATCGCCGACTCCCTCGCCACGCTGCGCGCGCTGTACGCGCTCGGCGTCCGCTACATGACGCTCACGCACAACGACAACATCGCGTGGGCGGACTCGGCGACGGACGAGCCCGGCGTGGGCGGCCTGTCGGCCTTCGGCCGTGAGGTCGTGCGGGAGATGAACCGCGAGGGCATGCTGGTCGACCTCTCGCACGTGGCGCCGTCGACGATGCGCGACGCGCTCGACACCTCCGCCGCGCCGGTGATCTTCTCCCACTCCTCCTCCCGTGCGGTCTGCGACCACCCGCGCAACATCCCGGACGACATCCTGGAACGCCTTCCCGGCAACGGCGGCATCGCGATGGTGACCTTCGTGCCGAAGTTCGTCCTCCAGGCGGCGGTCGACTGGACGGTCGCGGCCGACGACAACATGCGCGCCCACGGCTTCCACCACCTCGACACCACCGCCGAGGCGATGAAGGTGCACCGCGCCTTCGAGGAGACCAACCCGCGCCCGATCGCCACGGTCTCCACGGTCGCCGACCACCTGGACCACATGCGCGAGGTCGTCGGCGTCGACCACCTCGGCATCGGCGGCGACTACGACGGCACCGCCTTCACCCCCGACGGCCTGGGCGACGTCTCCGGCTACCCCAACCTCATCGCCGAACTCCTGGACCGCGGCTGGTCCAAGCCCGACCTGGCCAAGCTGACCTGGCAGAACGCGGTACGGGTACTCGGCGCGGCAGAGGACGTCGCCCGCGACCTGCAGGCGACGCGGGGCCCGTCCAACGCGACCATCGAGGCGCTGGACGGCTGACGCGTCAGCAGGCGCACAGGCAGAACGGGTGTCCTGCCGGGTCCGCGTACACCCTGAAGGCGCGCGAACGGTCCTCGGTGTCCAGGGGCTTCGCGCCCAGGGCCAGGACGGCTTCCTCGGCCGCGTCCAGGTCCGCCACGGTCAGGTCCAGGTGGAACTGCTGTGACTGATCGGGCGCGGGCCACCGAGGCGGTACGAATCCGGGGGCGGCCTGGAATGCCAGTGCCGTCCCGCCGGGCGCCTTCAGGTCCACCCAGTCCCCGTCGCCCTCCACGCTGCCGCCGAGCACGCGTGCGTAGAAGTCGGCGAGGGCGCGGGGGTCGGGACAGTCCAGGACGACGACGCCCAGTTCAGCAATGGCCATGACTTCCTCCTCGAAGTCTTGGTTACCCATGGAATGAGTCAACAGGTAACTCTGTTACCTCATGCTCCGGCATTGGGGGTAACGTCGCAAGGGGATTTCGGGAAGCGAGAGATAGCGTGCAGTCATGAGTGAGAGATCACCCGCGCCCGGGGGCCTGGAGCTGCTCCAGTCCCTGGTCAACACGCTGGACATCGAGTCGGGCGCCGACTCGCTGGACACGGCGGAGGGCCGGGCGCGCTTCGGGCTGGCCGAGGAGGACCTGCCGCGGGCGCGGGAACTGCGGGAGTCCCTGCGGGTGGCCCTGCTCGCCCACGCCGGGCATCCGCCGCACCGCGCGGTGACGCCGCTGGGGGAGCTGCTGACGGCGGGCCCGCTGGTGGTCGCGGTCGACGCCGCCGACGGTTCGGCGACCCTGGCCCCGGCCGCCCGCACCCCGGCAGGGGAGGGCCCGCTGCTCTCCCGGGTGGCGGAGGCCGTCGCCCTCGCCCTCGTCGAGGGCACCTGGCACCGGCTCAAGGCCTGCGAGGCGGCCGACTGCCACTGGGCGTACTACGACCGAAGCCCGGCGGGACGCGGTCGCTGGTGCTCGATGCAGGTGTGCGGGGCGCGGGCGAAGATGCGCCGCTACCGAGCGAAGTGAGCCACGGCGAAGCCGGTCAGGGCGAGGTGAGCGTGGCCGGGCAGGGCGAAGTGAGCCATTCCGAAAGGTTGTTGAAGATTCATTCGGCGTGTTGCGGCGGTGTGCGGCAGAATGCGAAGGACGCCGTTTCGGCCGACTGAGCCTCGGCCGAAACGGCGTCGCCCGTCTCTCAGGCCGTCGGCCGCCCCATCGCCCGATAGCTCCACCCGGCCTTGCGCCACACCTCCGGGTCGAGGGCGTTGCGCCCGTCCAGGATCACCCGGGCCGCCGTGACCTCGCCGAGCGCCGCCGCGTCCAGCTCGCGGAACTCCCGCCACTCGGTCAGATGCAGTACGACGTCGGCGCCCCGCACCGCGTCCAGCGCGCTGTCGGCGTAGCCGAGGGTCGGGAACAGTCGGCGGGCGTTGTCCATGCCCTTGGGGTCGTACACCGTGACCTGGCCGCCCTGGAGATGGATCTGCCCGGCGACGTTCAGCGCGGGCGAGTCCCGTACGTCGTCCGAGTCGGGCTTGAAGGTGGCGCCGAGCACCGCGACCCGCTTGCCCAGGAAGGGCCCGCCGCCCAGCGCCTGCCGGGCGAGCTCCACCATCTGGCCGCGCTGGCGCATGTTGATCGAGTCGATCTCGCGCAGGAAGGTCAGCGCCTGGTCGGCGCCCAGCTCACCGGCGCGGGCCATGAAGGCGCGGATGTCCTTGGGCAGGCAGCCGCCGCCGAAGCCGATGCCGGCCCGCAGGAACTTCCTGCCGATCCGGTCGTCGTGCCCGATGGCCTCCGCGAGCTTGGCGACATCGCCGCCGGCGGCCTCGCAGACCTCGGCCATCGCGTTGATGAAGGAGATCTTGGTGGCCAGGAAGGAGTTCGCGGAGGTCTTCACCAACTCGGCGGTGGGGAAGTCGGTGACGACGAAGGGGGAGCCGTCGGCGATCGGCGTCGCGTACACCTCGCGCAGCAGCTTCTCGGCCCGCTCGCTGCCCACGCCGACCACGATCCGGTCCGGGTGCAGCGTGTCGTCCACGGCGAAGCCCTCGCGCAGGAACTCCGGGTTCCAGGCCAGCTCGGCGCCCTCGCCGGCCGGCGCGTGCTCGACGAGGTAGGCGGCGAGGCGGTCGGCCGAGCCGACGGGGACCGTGGACTTGCCGACGACGAGGGCGGCTTCCGTCAGATGCGGGGCCAGCGAGGCGAAGGCGGCGTCGACGTACGACATGTCGCAGGCGTACTCGCCGTGCCGCTGCGGGGTGTTCACGCAGACGAAGTGCACATCGCCGAACTCTCCGACCTCGGCGTAGTCGGTGGTGAACCGGAGCCGCCCGCTGGACCCCTCGATCCCCGCCACATGCTTGCGGAGCAGATCCTCCAGCCCCGGCTCGTACATGGGGACCTCGCCCCGCCGCAGCATCTCGATCTTCTCTTCGACCACATCGAGCCCCAGCACCTCGAACCCGAGCTCGGCCATGGCCGCGGCGTGTGTGGCGCCGAGATAGCCGGTGCCGATCACGGTGATCTTGAGGGCCATGGATACTCCAAAAGCGGGACGGTGGCATGCGGGCCTGAGCATAGTCGGAGGGTCTGACGGGCAACTTCCCCGCTGTCGCCAAGCTCACGTATCACTCCCGTGGGCCGACCCCTAAAATTTGAGTTACTTAACGGTAATTAGCGCCAGCATCACCTTTGCTATCAGCGTCCTTGGAGCGTGAGAGACCTTGGCCGGATCGGCTGACTTCGACCTGTACCGCCCGTCCGAGGAGCACGACATGCTCCGTGACGTCATCCGCTCCCTGGCCGAGGCGAAGATCGCGCCGCACGCCGCCGCGGTGGACGAGGAAGCCCGTTTCCCGCAGGAGGCGCTGGAAGCGCTGGTCGCCAACGACCTGCACGCCGTGCACGTACCGGAGTCGTACGGCGGCGCGGGCGCGGACGCGCTGGCCACGGTGATCGTGATCGAGGAGGTCGCGCGGGTCTGCGCGTCGTCCTCCCTGATCCCCGCGGTGAACAAGCTGGGCTCGCTGCCGGTGATCCTCTCCGGCTCCGAGGACCTGAAGAAGAAGTACATGACCCCGCTCGCCCAGGGCGACGGCATGTTCTCGTACTGCCTCTCCGAGCCCGACGCCGGCTCCGACGCGGCCGGCATGAAGACGAAGGCGGTCCGCGACGGCGACCACTACGTCCTCAACGGCGTGAAGCGCTGGATCACCAACGCCGGCGTCTCCGAGTACTACACGGTGATGGCGGTCACCGACCCCTCCAAGCGCTCGAAGGGCATCTCGGCCTTCGTCGTCGAGAAGTCGGACGAGGGCGTCTCCTTCGGCGCCCCCGAGAAGAAGCTCGGCATCAAGGGCTCGCCGACCCGCGAGGTCTACCTGGACAACGTCCGCATCCCGGCCGACCGCATGATCGGCGAGGAGGGCACCGGCTTCGCGACGGCGATGAAGACGCTGGACCACACCCGCATCACCATCGCCGCGCAGGCGCTGGGCATCGCGCAGGGCGCCCTCGACTACGCCAAGGGCTATGTCCAGGAGCGCAAGCAGTTCGGCAAGCCGATCGCCGACTTCCAGGGCATCCAGTTCATGCTCGCCGACATGGCCATGAAGATCTCGGCCGCCCGCGCCCTGACCTACCAGGCCGCCGCCGCCTCCGAGCGCGGCGACGCCGACCTCACCTACCTGGGCGCCGCCGCCAAGTGCTTCGCCTCGGACGTGGCGATGGAGGCCACCACCGACGCGGTCCAGCTGCTCGGCGGTTACGGCTACACCCGCGACTACCCGGTCGAGCGCATGATGCGCGACGCCAAGATCACGCAGATCTACGAGGGCACCAACCAGGTCCAGCGGATCGTGATGGCGCGGAACCTGCCGTAGGGCGGAACCTGCCGTAGGACGGGGCCTTCCGTAAGGGCGACACGGACAGAGCGGCCCCCGGCGTCATGCCGGGGGCCGTTGTCATGTGCCGTGTGCCGTGTGCCGTGGGTCAGTCCTCGTACCCCTCGGCCGCCCGCTTCTCCCGCAGTTCCTTGATGGCGCGTCGCCGGGCCAGCCGGTGGGTCCGGCGGATCTGGGCCTCCTGGTTGCGCCGCTTGTCCCGCTCGGTCTCCGGCAGCACCTGCGGCACCCGGCGCGGCTTGCCGTCCGCGTCCACCGCCGCGAACACCAGGTACGCCGAGCCGACCTGGGTCGCCGGTGCCGACTCGTTCCAGCGCTCGGCCAGGACGCGTACGCCGACCTCCATCGAGGTCCGGCCGGTCCAGTTGACCTGGGCCTTCACATGGACGAGGTCGCCGACGCGGACCGGCTCCAGGAAGACCATCTCGTCCATGGACGCGGTGACGGCGGGGCCACCGCTGTGCCGGCCGGCCACCGCGCCCGCGGCATCGTCGACGAGTTTCATGATCACGCCGCCGTGCACCGTCCCCAGCAGGTTGGTGTCGTTGTGGGTCATGATGTGGCTGAGGGTGGTGCGGGACGCGGACGTCGGCTTGCCCGGGATCTCCGGAGTGCCTGATTCCGCTGCGGTGACCTGGTCTGTCATGGCGTCCACCTTATGCCGACCCGACATTCGCGGACTTTGTGTTGGCTTCGCAACAGCCGTGCCTCTATTTTCCACTGAACCTTGTAAGACACCTGGGCGTGCCCTGCACACTGGGGCGCATGAATGACTGGCCCCAGGCATGGTCCGACGACAACCGCGGCAGCCGTTACGGACGCGGCAGCGCGAGCGCACAGCCCGAAGGCGCCCGCGTGATGCGCCAGGTCCGCCGTGGTCCGGCGGCACCGCCCGGCCAGGGCTACGGCGGGGTGCCGCCGCAGCCGTCGTATGTGAACGGCCAGGGCCACGGCGGCTACGACGACGACGCCTACGACGACGGCTACAACACCGGCCAGGTCTACGGCGGCGGCTCGGGCGGCTCCGGCGGCCGGGGGATGCGTGAGCCACGGCCCGCGCCGAACTGGCGTCGCCGGATAAAGGTGACCTCGATCACGCTGGTGACGCTGCTGCTCGTGACGAGCGTCGCCACCTACTTCTGGGCCGACTCCAAGCTCAACCGCGACGTCGACCTGTCCAAGGTCATCGAGCGGCCTGAGGCGGGCGAGGGCACCAACTACCTGATCGTCGGCTCCGACAGCCGCGAGGGCATGACGGCCGAGCAGAAGAAGCAGCTGCACACCGGGTCCGCCGAGGGCAAGCGCACGGACTCGATGATGATCCTGCACGTCGGCAGCAACGGCGACACGCTGATCTCCCTGCCCCGCGACTCGAACGTCACGATCCCGTCGTTCAAGGGCTCGGACTCCGGGAAGTTCTACGAGGGCACCGGCCGGCAGGTGAAGCTGAACGCGGCCTACGCGGAGGACGGTCCCGAACTGCTGGTCCGCACCGTCGAGGCCAACACCGATCTGCACATCGACCACTACGTCGAGATCGGCTTCGCCGGCTTCGCGAACATCGTGGACGCGGTCGGCGGTGTCGAGATCGACATCCCGAAGGACATCAAGGACTCCAAGTCCGGCGCCGACTTCAAGAAGGGCAAGCAGACCCTGAACGGCGAGGAGTCGCTCGCCTTCGTCCGCACCCGGTACGCGCTGGCCCGCTCCGACCTGGACCGTACGGCGAACCAGCAGAAGTTCCTCGCCGCCCTGGCCAACCAGGTGGCGACGCCGAGCACGATCCTGAACCCCTTCAAGCTGTACCCGACGATGGGCGCGGGCCTCGACTCCCTCACCGTTGACAAGGACATGAGCCTGTGGGACCTGGCGTCCATGTTCTGGGCGATGAAGGGCGTCAACGGCGGCGACGGCAAGTCCATGAACATGCCGATCTCGGGCAACTCCCCCAACGGCAACCTCCAGTGGGACCGCGCGAAGGTGAAGCAGCTGGTGGAGCAGCTGAAGAACGACGAGACCGTGACCGTCTCCAGCGACTGAGCGGCGCGCATCGCGCGAACGTCGAGGGCACCCCGAACGCATGGGGTGCCCTCGCGCGTTGTCGGACGGCTGAACCGTCACATGATGGCGCCCGCCATCGAGCGACAGCTCTCGGCGCAGCGACGACACGCCTCCGCGCAGCGCATCATCTGCGGATCGTCCGGCATGGACATACACGCCTCGGCGCACATCTCACAGGCCTTGGCGCACATCGCGCACATCTCGGCCGACATGGGCGAGCGGCGCATCATCATGTCCGCGCACATACGGGTGGTCTCGGCGCAGTCCATGAGCGCCCGCATGATCTGCATCTGCGGCTGACCGCCCATCTGCATGCAGGAGCTCATCGTCTCCTCGCAGACCACATGGCAGGACATGCACGCGTCGACGCAGGCCTGCATCTCCTTGCTCATCGCGGGCATGGTTCCGGGCTGGGTCATGGCTCCTCCTGGGGGTACGGGAGCCCGGGGCGGGCCCCGTGTGCTTCCGTTCCTACGCCTGCGGGGCGCGGGGCGCCATCGGGCGGACGGGAACAATCCGCATCGAATGCCGCAGGGGGACCCGGTCCCGCATCCTCGGCCGTGGGTGACTGCCGTGGGTGAGGACACAGGCCCATTGGAGTTACGGGCTTCCCGCGCGGGCGCGAGGAGCCCGGGCCCTGTCTAGGAGCACCCCGCCTCGTCGCCGCGCACCACATAGGACTCCCCCTGCGTGGGGTCCGCCGACCTGACCTTCCGCACCTGCCGGAAGTCCTCCCCGACGATCACCTTCAGCGTCGGCCCCAGCCCCTTCACCGGGCGCAGCACGCTCCCCGGCAAGGCGGCTGCCAGGGACTTCGCCGAGCGGTCCCAGCGGGGGTCGTGGGCGACGACCGTGCGGGGTTCGGTGCGGTCGGCCGCCGGGAGCGGGCGACCGGTGGTGCGGAAGCCGGTGGCCGCCAGGGCCTCGTCGACGCGCTTGGCGAGGCCCTCCGTCTTGGTGCCGTTCTCCACCTGGACGTGGATCTCCTGCGGGGCGACCTCCACCCGGACCACCTTGTTGCGCGTCCGGTGCGGGGCCAGCGGCTGGTCCTCGCGCAGGGCGCTGAAGAGGCGGTCGGCCTTCTCGGTGTCCCACTTCACCGTGGAACCGATGCCCTTCACGGCGTATGCCATCTGCCGGATGGGCACCGTCGTGAACTCCGAGGACGACGGTGAGAAGTTGCGCATCGCCCGGCCGAGGTCCAGCAGCTCGCCCGTCCCGAAGCCCTTGTCGGCCCGTACCGAGCCCAGCACCGCGCGTGTCACGTCCCGGAAGCGCATCGGGTTCAGCAGGATCCCGGACGACGTGGCCCGCTCGATCAGCGCCGCCATGAAACGCTGCTGGCGCTGCATCCGGCCCAGGTCGGAGCCGCTGTCGATATGCCGGGCGCGCACGAACTGCAGCGCCTCGCCGCCCATCAGCCGGTGGGTGCCGGCCGGCAGGTCGAGTCCGGTGTACGAGTCCTTCAATGGCCCGGCGGTGCAGATCTGCACGCCGCCGACCACGTCCACCGTCTTCATGAAGCTGGTGAAGTCGACCTCCAGATAGTGGTCGATCTTCACATGGGTCATGTGCTCGACGGTGCGCACGGTGAGGTTCGGGCCGCCCTCCGCGTACGCCGCGTTGATCTTGATGGGGTGCGCCTCGCGTCCCTCACCGGCCGGCACCTCGGCGTACGAGTCGCGCGGCAGGCTCACCACACTCGCCCGCTCCCGGTCCTCCGAGATGTGCACGATCATGATCGTGTCGGTGCAGTGGCACGGGGCCCCGCCCAGCCGGTACCTGCGCCGGGCCTCGTCGCTGATGCGGTCGCGGCCGTCCGTGCCGACGAGCAGGACGTTCATCCCGGTCCCCGCCTGCGGCCGGTTCTTCATGTCCTTGAACGGGTCGACGCGTGCGATCTTCGCGTCCAGGCTGGTGACCACCGCATGCCCGATCCCAGCGGACGCGAGAACCACGACGGACAGCGTGGTCACCGCCCGCATGGCCCACCGCGGCCGTTTCCGCCGTACCGGCGCGACCGGCCGCGCCCCGCGGCGGGACGGCCGCGCGCGGCGCTGCGCGGGGGACGGGGACTGCCTGGGCGGCGTGGGCATGGGGAGATACCTCCGCGGGAGCTTGCCTTGCCCTGGGGGCCGTACGTGGGTCCGTGAGCACCGTAGGGCCATACGATCTCCTGCCCGGTGCAGCGGCCCCGGCGGCGCGCAAAGGTGTCCCCCGTTCGCGGTAACGTGAGCCCCCTATGAACGCCAATCCCGACGTGCAGCTCCCCGCCGTGTCCGTCATCATGCCCGTCCTCGACGAGGAGCGGCATCTGCGCGGCGCCGTCCAAGCGATCCTCGCGCAGGAGTACGCCGGCGAGATGGAGGTCGTGATCGCCCTCGGTCCTTCCACGGACCGCACGGACGAGATCGCCGCCGAGCTCGTCCGGGACGACTCCCGTGTGCACACCGTCCCGAACCCGACCGGCCGCACCCCCGCCGCCCTCAACGCCGCGATCAAGGCCTCCCGCCACCCGATCGTCGTCCGCGTCGACGGGCACGGCATCCTCTCCCCGAACTACATCGCCACCGCCGTACGGCTCCTGGAGGAGACCGGCGCGCAGAACGTCGGCGGCATCATGCACGCCGAGGGCGAGAACGACTGGGAGCACGCCGTCGCCGCCGCGATGACCTCGAAGATCGGGGTCGGCAACGCCGCCTTCCACACCGGGGGCGAGGCACAGCCGGCCGAGACCGTCTACCTCGGTGTCTTCCGGCGCGAGGCGCTGGAGCAACAGGGCGGCTACAACGAGGAGTTCATCCGCGCCCAGGACTGGGAGCTCAACTTCCGGATCCGGGAGGCGGGCGGGCTGATCTGGTTCTCGCCGGAGCTGAAGGTGTCGTACCGCCCGAGGCCGTCGGTGAAGGCCCTCGCCAAGCAGTACAAGGACTACGGCCGCTGGCGCCATGTCGTCGCCCGCTACCACTCCGGCTCCATCAACCTGCGCTACCTCGCCCCGCCGACGGCGGTGTGCGCGATCGCGGCGGGCCTGGTGCTGGGCGCCCTGGTCACCCCGTGGGCCCTGGTGGTCCCCGGCGGCTACCTCGCGGCGATCGTCGCCGGGTCCGTCCCCGCGGGCAAGGGGCTGCCGCTGAAGGCCCGGCTGCAGATTCCCGTCGCCCTCGCCACCATGCACATGTCGTGGGGCTACGGCTTTCTGACCAGCCCGCGCGCGCTGGCGAAGAAGGTCATCGCGTCCCGGCGCCCGGCGGTACTCAGCACCAGCTGAGCACGCCGGGCTCCGGCCCGCCGCTACGACCAGGTGAAGTCCGGGTCCACCTTCATGCACGCCTTGGTGTCGGAGGCGTTCAGCGCCTCCGCCGTGTCCGGCGTCTTGTCGTCCTGCTTCGGGGCCTTGTACGCCGTCCCCTCCCGCCAGTCCGCGCCGATGACGAGGGTGACGCCGGAGACGTCCGTGGACTTCTTCACGGCACTGGCCGGGATACCGAGTGCCTTGGCGACCCGCTGGGCGTCGCCCTCCAGGTCGGCGCTCGGGTAGCGGACGAGCGTCTTCTCCGCGACCGGCGTGGCCGACCCGTCGGCCACGGCCTGGGTGAAGCCCTTGGAGACGAGCAGCCCGGAGACGGTCGTCGCACGGCCGGAGACCGGGGCGAGGCTGTCGGTGCGGGTGCCGTTCTGCACCTGGACGGCGATCTCGCCGTCCGCCGCGGCCGGGTCGGTGGAAGGCTTCTCCTCGGTGGCCTTCTTCTTGTCCTTGCCGTCGAGCGCGATGTCGTCACGCACCAGCCGGAACAGCTGCGTCGCGTCCTCGGTGGGCACCACCCGGCCGGTCTGGATCGTGTCGTACGTGTTCGGCATCGTCGTCATGGTGATGCGCGAGGTCGGCACCTTCTTGAGCTCGCCCGCCAGGTCGTACAGCTTGGCCACGGTGCCCAGGCCCGGGTCCACGGTGAGCGCCTTGGTGGCCGCCTCGGCGAGGGCGCGCAGCTTGCCCGGGTTGCTGAGCTTCGCGTTCTTGCGCAGCTCGCGGACCATCGAGTTCATGTACATGTGCTGCGCCTTGGCGCGGGCCAGGTCGCTGCCGTCCTCGAAGCCGTAGCGGGTGCGCAGCCACTGCAGGGCCTGCTCGCCCTTGACGTACGTCGTGCCCTTCTCCAGCTTCAGCCCGGAGCCGTGGCCCCGGCTGTCCTTGGAGTGGATGTTGGCGTTGACACAGACCGGGACGCCGCCGATCGCGTCCGCCATCGACACCACGCCCGAGAAGTCGATCATCATGAAGTGGTCGATGTGGATGTCGGTGAGCTTCTCCCACGTCGCCACCGTGCACCCCGGTCCGCCGCGGCCGAGTGTCTGGTTCGTCATCTCGCGCGTGGCGGCCTTGTACACGTCCCCGCTGTCCGGATCCGTGCATGTGGGGATGTCGACCAGCGTGTCGCGGGGCATGCTGACGACCGACATGTTGGTGCGGTCGGCGGAGATGTGCAGCAGCATCTGGACATCGGCGAGCGGGGTGCCGCCGAACGTCTCCTTGGCGCCGCCGAGTTTCTGGTTCTCCTTGCTGTCGCGCGCGTCCGAGCCGATCAGCAGGATGTTCAGCGGCGTCTGACCGGCCGCGTTCGCCTCGGTCTCGGCGGCGCGGTCCTTGGCGTCGCCGATGTTGAGGTCGTCCTTCTTCAGATTGCCGTTGAGGTGCTGGTAGTAGAGATATCCGGCACCCGCGGTGCCCAGTATCACCACCGCCAGAACCGTCGCCGACCAGCGCAGCACACGCCGTCTGCGGCGCCTGCTGTCGGTTCCCCGGCCGCCTCTGCGTCCCCCGCCGCTGTGCCGGCCGGCCTGGTCGGCCGGCGTGTCCTGGTCGGCCTGCGGGGTGAGCGACATGGTGTCGTCCACCGCGGGGGCCTCCCCTCGCACACTGCTCTGCGCCAACTCTCTGCCCTTCCCCACCCTTGACCGCCACGGTTCGGCTCCGCGCCGGACCTCCCTGTCCGGTGCGGGCGAACCATGACAGGCCACCCTGTCCGACACCGGTTCGCAACCTTTCAGACCACTGTGGATCCGAACCGGGTTGGCCACGTGTCGGCAAAATCCACGCCAGGTAAGGCAGCGTGGTGTGTTCGGCCAACGCCGACTGACACAACCGTGTCGTGTGTCAGACCAACGAGTGCCCGGCACAGTTGCGTTCCCGCCGGAGATTCCTGCCGGCTTCACAACCGAAACGGGCCCGTCCCAGCCCAATTCGGCGGGGGAACGGGCCCGTTGGGCCACTACCGGAGTTCCGTCACTTCGCGCACTCGACCTTGTCGGCCGTGGACTTCTCCACGTCGGGCGCCTTCGTCGGAGCCGTGAGGGACACGCCCGCGCCCTTGAAGTCCTTGCCCAGTGTCAGGGTCATCGTGGGCAGGCCCTGGGAGTTGGTCACGCTCTTGCCGGGCTTCAGAGCGGATCCGGAGAGCCCCATGATCGCGGCGAGCCGGCGGGCCTGGTCCGCCTGGTCCGGCGCGTACTCCAGGGTCGTCTTCGCCAGCGTCGCCGGGGCGTTGCCCGCGTTCTCCGACTTGGTGACGTTCTCCTGGGTCTGCAGCCAGGAGAGGGTCTCCTGCGCACTGCCCGCGGGGGCACCGCCGTTGAAGACCTGCACCCGCACCTCGGAGGCGTCCGCCTTGGTGCCCTTGAGCCGGGCGGCCACGGCGGCGGCTTCCTTCTTCTTCTGCTGCTTGACCGCGGTGAACGACACGTCGTTCTGGATCGCCTGGAAGACCTGCGGAGCCGTGGTCGGGTTCACCACGACCGTCGCCCTGACCTTCTCCGCCGGGTTGTCGATCACCGGAACCGTCGTGAAGGTCAGGTTCTTGGTGTTGAGCTTGCCCAGCTCCAGACCCAGGTCCCTCAGTTTGTCGATGCTGTCCAGCTGGGAGTCGACGGTCAGCGCCTTGGTGCCCGCCTCGGCCAGCTTGATCATCTTGGTCGGGCTGGTGAGCGTGTCGTTCGACTTCAGCTTGCGCATCAGCGCGCTCAGGAACTGCTGCTGCAAGGTGATCCGGCTCAGGTCGCCGCCGGTGCCGACGGCATGCCGGGTACGGACGAAGGCCAGCGCCTGCTCGCCCTCGATGACATGCGCGCCCTTGGGGAGGTCGAGCTTGGAGTCGGGGTCCTTGATGTCCTTGCCCAGACAGACCTCGACGCCGCCCACCGCCGTCGTCAGCGTCTTCACCGCGTTGAAGTCGGCCACCATGAAGTTGTCCGGCTTGATCCCGGTCAGCTCCGTGACCGTACGAGCGGTGCAGCTGGGGGTACGGCCCTCCTGGCCGAGGCTCGTGTTGAAGCGGACGTCGGTCTCGCCGGAGATGACCTTCTGGGAGCCGTCCTCCTGCGTCGTCGGGCAGTCCGGGATGTCGACGATCAGGTCACGGGGGATGCTCAGCGCGGTCGCGTTCGAGCGGTCCTTGGAGACGTGCAGCAGGATCGTGGTGTCGGCGTGTCCGGCGCTGCCGGTGTCGCCGTAGCTGCCGTTGCCCGCGCCGGTGCGCTTGTCCGTGCCGATCAGCAGGATGTTGATGGCCTTGTCCTTGCTGAAGCCACCGGTGCTCGCTCCGTCGTCGGAGACGGACTGGATGTTGTCGTTGAGGTGCTCGATATAGAGATAAGCGCCGGTCGCGCCCGCCACCAGCACGAACGCCATGATGCCGCCGGTCCAGAGCACGGCCTTCTTCGCCTTGCTCTTCTTCTTCACCGGCCGGCGACCGCGCCGCCCCGCCTGCGTCTCCTCGGGCACACCCCGGCGCCTGCGCTGCGGCGGGACCTCACGACCCGGTGCCGGGCGCGCCTCGCGCTCGGGTGCCGCGGACCGGTTGCGGACCGTGCCGCCCGAGCCGCCCGCGCCGGCCACACCGGCCGCGCCCTGGGCGGGTGAACCGGCGGCGCGTGAGGCGGCGCCGGCCCGGGTAGCGGATCTGCGGGGTCCGGGGACCGATGACTGCGGAGCGGAAGGAGTCAGTCGCAGTTCGTATTCACCGGTGTTCGGATTGAGTACCCACTGGTCTGCGGGGTCGATGTCTTCCGCCCGCCCACGGCCTTGCGCGTCCACGGTTGTCTGAATCCTCCGCCGTCGGGGCCACGCGGCGCCTTCCCCCTCCAAGGCGCTCGGGTCTCGGTCAAACAGTGCGCAAGCCTAACTACGGCAGGGAGCACCGGATCGCTCACACTATCCGCCCAGTTCAGCGTGGAGCGACGACGGTGACAAATTCCACGTCCCTACAACTGGGCAATCCGCCCCATTTCTTTGAATTGAGGTTCGCCGACTTGGTGAGTGCTTTACCCGCAGGGGTTCTCGGCGGCGGTGTTGCCTCGGAACGTGGGGGGCGGGGGAGTGGGGTCCGCGGGTCGAACAGGCCGCTTCTTGCCGAAGGCCGGCCCTTTGTTGCCGTGCCGCAATTCGGGCGAATCAGCTACTTCCACCGGCGTGTCGGTACGCAGCCGGGCGAAGAGCCGCTCCGCCTCGGGCTTCACCAGCTGGTCTCGATTGGTGTTGTGGACGTACGACTCCCGGGGAACGGTAAGGAATTGCACGCGTTCGGTGGGGATGTCGCGCACGCCGCGCACGAGTTCGTACAAACCACGCAAGCTGGCCAGTGCTGGGTCGGTGGTGAGGGACGATGTGGCGGCGTCGAGCACGGGGTAGAGACGGACCGGATTGAGCAGTACGTCGTTGCTCTGGACCTTGTTGACCAGCGCGGCGAGGAATCGCTGCTGGCGGTCCATACGGTCGGTGTCGCTGCCGTCGCCGAGGGACTTGCGGGCGCGGACGTAGCCGAGGGCCTGTTCGCCGTTGAGGGTCACCTTGCCGGACGGGAGCCTCAGTTTGGCGGCCTTGTCGTTGATGGGCTCGGAGAGGCAGATCTCCACGCCGTCGAGGGCGTCGATCATCTCCTTGAAGCCCTGGAAGTCGATGACCACGTGGTGGTCGAGGCGGATGTCCGTGAGCCGCTCCACGGTGCGGACGGTGCAGGCCGAACCGCCCACCTGGAAGGCGTAGTTGAACATCGCGAACATCGGGGCGCTGCGGCTGCCGTCGGGGCGGCGGCAGCCGGGGACGTCGACCATGAGGTCGCGGGGTATCGAGACGGCGGTGGCGCTGCCGCGTCCTGCGGACAGGTGCAGCAGGATCGTGGTGTCGGAGCGTTCGGTGCCGGAGTCGCGGCCGTAGCGGCGGTTTCCGGTGCCGGACCTGGAGTCCGAGCCGATGAGCAGGATGTTCTGCGCGCCGTGTACGAGTGAGGTGGGGCGGTCCTTCTCGTACCGGGCGAGTTCCGCGGCGGCGGCCTCGTCGGGGGTGATGTTGGAGTCGAGCTTGGCGTAGATGGCCCAGCCGGCTCCGGTGGCGGCCACGAGGATCAGTCCGACCCCGAGTGCGCCTCGCCGCACCCAGCGCCATCTGCGCCGCCTGCCGACACCGGGACCTCCGGGGTGTGGGCGTGCGGTGCCGGTCACGTCGGGCTCCACTCCTCAGGGCGTGCTGCGTGTGGTGTGGGCTGTTGTTACGACCATGGCTCGGGTGGGGAGTGGGGGGTGGGTGGTGGTGGGCCGAACGGGTGACGGTTGCCTCCGGCGGGTGGGCGGGGGCGGTGCCTGCGGCGGCCTGTGTCTCTGAGTGGGGGTTCGCGTAGCGCCTTGGGTTGCGTTTGTGGGTCGGGGCCGCGCCGGGGGGGTGTCCGTCCTCGGACCGGCGGCTGGGGTAGGCCTGGAGGTGCTGTTTCTTGACGCCGGCCACTGCGGGCGGACACCCCCCGGCACGTCCCCTTCCCGCCGTACGCGGCTGTCGGGCGGTGGGGCTGCGCGTCTGCCCGGCCCGTCGCTACCTCGCGGTTGTCGTTACCCGCTCGGCCTCGATCCGCTTGGCCAGGGCTTCGTCGGTCAGGGAGTCGACGTTGCGGCACAGGACCACGGAGCCGTCGGTGGCCAGGGCGGCGTAGAGGCCGGCGTTGAGGCCCTCCCAGGTGGTGTAGGGGAGGGTCGAGAGGATGCGGGAGCCGGGGCCCGTCAGGCCCAGGGCCGTTGCCTCGGCGCGGGCGCGTTCGACGACCTCGGCGCCGCTGAACTCTCGGCCGGCCACGATCAGCGCGGGGTCCTCCGGGTCGACCGTGGCGTAGGGGGCGAAACGGTCGCCCTGGCTCGGTACCTCCACGGCGTAGTCGGCGAAGCCGGTGGGCGGCTGCGGGAAACGGCCCCCCAGTGGACGCAGGGCCAATGCGACGCGTTCACCCCGGCATGCCCGCGCGGCCTCCAGGTTCTCCGGATCGCTTACGACCACGTCGGCCGCCGCCGGATCCCCGCCCACGTCCGCGATGGTGCCCACGGACGAACACGCCAGCAGCCAGACCGCCGTCTGCCAGTGCGCGGGCAGCAGCAGGGTGACCCGGTCACCCGGCCCAGCTCCGAGATCGCCCTGGAGCAGATTCGCGGTCTTGGCCACCCAATTGGCGAAGGTGGCCACGGACAATTCGACACGTTCCCCGGTGGCGTCGTCGTAGAAGGTCACCAGGGGGCGTCCGGGATCCGCGGCGAGCGCGGAACGCAGCAGGTCGGCAGGGGTGCGGTCGGTGGCGTTCACCCGCGCAAGAGTACGCGGGCCCCTGTCCGCGCACCCCCGGTTGGCGGTACCCCGCCGCCACCGGTTCGGGCGAATCGGGGACCGACGGCCCGTCAATTCCCCGATGGACAGGTTTGTATGACTTTGCCCACTATCAGGAACATGCGTGGATTCCTTGCTTCCTCGATCGGTGTCACGTGCGCGGCAGCCCTCGTCCTCCCGCTCACCCCACCCGCCGTCGCGGCGACCGCGACACCGGCGCGCGGCGCGGAAGCGGCCACGAGCGCCGAGGCGGCGGCCCGGCCGACCGTGCGTCACGAGAGCCCCGAGCCCGCCCTTCCCGGCAGCACCCAGTCGCTGCCCCTAGCCCCACTCGACCGTGACCGTGTCCAGGGCGTGCCCACCGAACAGGGCCTGCCCCGACGGGACGTACGGCACTTCTCCCTCGTCGGCGTCGTCTGGGACGACCCGCACACCGAACTGCACGGCCGCGTCCAGGTCCGCACCCGCGCGGTCGGCTCCGGCTCCTGGTCCGGCTGGCAGGACGTCGAGACACACAACGCCGAGCACGCGGCCGACCCCGGCAGCCCCGAAGACACCTCGGGCGGGCTGCGCGGCGCCACGGCGCCCCTGTGGGTCGGGGAGTCGAACGGCGTGGAGGTGCGGGTCACCGCGGAGGGCGACGACGGCCGGTCCGAGGCACATGCACCGGCACCGGTACGAGGTGCCGCCGACCCGGCCCCGGAATCGGACCCGACAGCGGGCACCGAGGGCACCTCGCCCCTTCCCGGCGGTCTTCGCCTCGAACTCGTCGATCCCGGCGAGCCCGCACAGACGCCGAGCGACCCCGGTGGCGCGCCCCGCCCCGGCTCCCTGAAGGCCGAGACCGGCGAGACCGCCGAGGTCCTCGCCGCCTCCGCCCTCGACGCCGCGGCCTCCGCCAACGTCGAACTCGCGCCCCTCGGCGCCGCCGAGATCCCCGCGCTCACCCGCGCCGAGACCGAGCGGGAACTGGTGGACCTGCGGGGCGGTGAGCTGACGCAGGAGCAGCGGGCGAGGCCGCACATCGGGCCGCGGCCGCGCATCGTCACGCGGCGCGGCTGGGGTGCGAACGAATGGGTGCGGGAGCGGAGCTTCGCCTACACGAAGAGGGTGAAGGCGGCCTTCGTGCACCACACGGCGACCGGCGCCAAGTACTGGTGTTCGCAGTCCCCCTCGCTCATTCGCGGTATCTACCGCTACCACGTCAAGAGCATGGGCTGGCGCGACCTCGGCTACAACTTCCTCATCGACAAGTGCGGAAACATCTACGAGGGGCGCGCCGGGGGCGTGGCCAAGCCGGTCCTCGGGGCCCACACTCTCGGTTTCAACTCCAACAGCATGGGGATCGCCGTCCTCGGCAGCTTCGGCTCCAGCAAGCCGACCCGCGCCACGCTGCGGGCCATCGCCCGGCTCACGGCCTGGAAGCTGGGCCTCTTCGGCGCCAACCCGCGCGGCAAGACCTATCTGCGATCGGGTGGCGGCTTCGGCAATCTCCACCGAAAGGGAAAGAACGTACGGCTGAATGTGATCTCCGGCCATCGGGACAGCTACTCCACGGAATGCCCGGGCTGGCAGCTCTACCGCAAGCTCGGCACGGCCCGCTCGGCGGCGGCCCGGTACCAAGGGCGGTGAGGCGGAGGCGAGGCGAGGCCCGCGGCCGGGATGTAGGGCATTGCGGGCATGCCGGGCCATGCGGCAAGGCATGCTGGGGGCGATGAGGGGGCCATGCGGTGGGAATGGGGGAGAGGCATGGGCAGGCGCATGGACATGGATATGGATATGGGCATGGGCATGGGCAGGGGTGCGGGGGGAATGCGGGGATTCACTCGGGATCGCATTCACCGCGGTCGGGGGACAAGCGGCGGGAGGAACGCCGCACTGCCGTCGAGGGCGCCGCGCAACGGTCTGCATACACTGGCCGGTCGAAAGACAGTTCGGCCGGTCCCGGCAGGAAGCAGAGACGACAGGTGACAGAAGCGATCCTCCTGGTCGGCGGCAAGGGCACTCGGCTGCGCCCGCTCACCGTGCACACGCCGAAGCCCATGGTCCCGGCGGCAGGGGTCCCGTTCCTCACGCACCAGTTGGCGAGAGCGAGAGCGGCGGGCGTCGAGCACATCGTCCTGGCGACGTCGTATCTGGCCGAGGTGTTCGAGCCGTACTTCGGCGACGGCTCGGCGCTGGGCCTCCATCTGGAGTACGTCACGGAGGAGGAGCCCCTCGGCACCGGCGGCGCGATCCGCAACGTGGCGTCGCGTCTGCACTCCGCGCCCGACGACCCGGTACTGATCTTCAACGGGGACATCCTGACGGGCCTGGACATCAGAGCCCTGGTCGGCACACACGAGACGACGGGAGCGGATGTCTCCCTCCACCTCACCAAGGTGACGGACCCGAGGGCGTACGGCCTGGTTCCGACTGACGAGACGGGCCGGGTGACGGCGTTCCTGGAGAAGCCCCAGACTCCCGAGGAGATCGTCACCGACCAGATCAACGCGGGGGCGTACGTCTTCCGCCGCTCGGTCATCGACACGATCCCGGAGGGGCGGCCGGTGTCGGTGGAACGCGAGACGTTCCCGAACCTCCTGTCGGCCGGGGCCCACCTCCAGGGCATGGTCGACTCGACGTACTGGCTGGACCTGGGCACCCCCGCGGCATTCGTCCGAGGCTCGGCGGACCTCGTCCTGGGCCGTGCCCCGTCCCCCGCGGTCCCCGGCCGCTGCGGCGACCGCCTGATCCTCCCCACGGCCACGGTGGCCCCCGACGCCAAGCTGACCGGCGGCACGGTGGTGGGCGAGGGCGCCTTCGTGGCCGAGGGCGCGCGCGTCTTCGGCAGCACGATCCTCCCGGGCGCCGTCATCGAACCCGGCGCCGTCATCACCGACTCCCTCATCGGCACCCGCGCCCGCGTCGGCCAACGATCCGTCCTGACGGGGACGGTCATCGGCGACGGCGCGGTGATCGGCGCCGACAACGAACTGAGGGAGGGCGTCCGGGTGTGGTGCGATGCGCGGATACCGGCGGGGGCGGTGCGGTTTTCGTCGGATGTGTAGGGCGGCGAGGCGCGGGGTGAGTTGTCGGCGTCCAGGCAATCCAGCCCGTCCGGCGTTTGAGGACGAGGCCCGTTCAGGGCCGATGCGGGGGTCTGGGGGCGGCAGCCCCCAGGGGACCTCGGGGTCGAAGGGGCGGAGCCCCTGGGGATGGGACGGGTAGGGGCGGCGGGGGCGAAAAACCCGGCGGGGGCGAAAACCCGCCCACAGCAACCGCGACGCACCGCCCCGGGGATCACAACCGCCCGATATCCCCCCGAGGCATCCGCGGCGCCCGCCGCCCCGGCACCCGCCCACTCAACAGAATCAACCGAGCCGCCCGATGCCGCTGCCCCGCATACGGCTCCAACAGCTCCAGCATCACGGAGTCATCCGCCCCCCGATCCCCGGCCAGCGCAAACCCCACGATCCCCGGCAGATGCAGATCCCCCACGGTCACCGCATCCGGCGCCCCATGACTACGCTGCACAACCTCCGCCGACGTCCACGGCCCAACCCCCGGCACAACCTCCAACCGCCCCTGCGCCTCAGCCGGAGGCATCCGCACAGCCTCCTCCAGCCGCGCAGCAACCCGCACGGCCCGCAGAATCGTCGACGCCCGCTTGTGGTCGACCCCGGCCCGATGCCACTCCCAGGACGGAATCAGCGCCCAGGTCCGCGCATCCGGCATCACACACATCCGCCCGGGCGCGGGCCCCGGCGCAGGCTCCCCGTACTTCCGTACCAGCAACCGCCACGCCCGATACGCCTCATCGGTCGTGACCTTCTGCTCCAGAATCGACGGAATCAACGACTCCAGCACCAGCCCGGTCCGCGTCAGCCGAAGCCCAGGCCGCCGATGCCGAGCGACCGCCACCAGCCGATGCCGCGGCACGAAGGCGGACGGATCGTCGGCGGCCCCGAGCAACTCCGGCAACTGCTCCAGCAGCCACTCGGCCCCCGGCCCCCAGGCCTCACCCCGCACCTCGGCACCCCGCACGCCGACCCGCAGCGTCCCGGGCCCGGCCGGCGTACGACAGGCCCGCCACACGGACCCGTCCGGCATCGCCCGGAACGTCGGATCCCCCGGCCCACGCCGCAATGGACCCAGCACCAGCCCGAGATCGAGCGGCCCGTCCGGCACGACCGTCCGCACCTTCGCCGGCACCGCAGCCTGCCGAGGCACCCCCGCAGGCACGGCGACATGCCCACCACGCACAGTCGTGCGAGTAGGCCGCGGAGCAAAACGTCCAGCCACGAGAAACCCCGGGATGCAACTAGAAACCAACGAGCCCTACGAGCCTAGGCGGTCCCACAACCACCAACGGCGCATACCACCCCCCAAGGGGCGCGGGGAACTGCGCGACCAGCCACGACGATCCCGCAGCCACCGCTGAAACAGGTGCCCACACGAACCGCAGGCGCTTGCCCTCGACAGACCGGCAGCCGCCGTAGAAACAAGTGCCCGCACGAACCCCCCCGGCGCCCGCCCTTCACAGACCCGCAGCCGCCGCTGAAACAGGTGCTCGCACGAACCCCACGCGCCCGCCCCGCCCCACCAGACCCGAAGCCGCCGACGAAGCCGCCCCTCACCAACCTCAGGCGCCCGGCCCCCCAAGCGGAGCGTCACCGCACCTCGACAAACGCCCCCGCATCCCGCTCCGGCCGAGCCCGAGGCTCCTCCGCCGCATGCCCGACCGCCACCGCCCCCATCGGATCCCACTCCTCCGGCAGCCCGAGCACCTCGCGCACGACATCCCGGCAGAACATGGTCGACGACACCCACGCCGAGCCCAGCCGCTCCCCGGCCAGCGCGACCAGGAAGTTCTGCACCCCGGCGCCGGTGGCGACGACGAACATCTCCCGCTCGGCGCCGTCCCGCCGCGCGTCGCCGTAGGTGTGCGAGCCGTCCATGACCAGGCACGGCACCACCAGATACGGCGCGTCGCGCAGCACGTCCCCGCGGCGCACCCGCTTGGCGATGGACTCCTCGCTCTTGCCGTCCCGTCGCAGATCGGCGATCCACGCGTCACGCATCGCGTCGAGCAGCCGGGTCCGCGACCGAGCCGACTCCAGCAGCACGAACCGCCACGGCGTCGTGTGATGCGGCGCCGGCGCGGTGACGGCCGCCGCGACCGCTCTTCGTACGGCCCCGGGGTCGACGGGCTCGTCCGTGAACGCCCGTACGGTACGGCGCTGGGTCACCGCCTCCCGTACCGCCTCCGACGTGCCCAGCCGGAACATGTCGTCCCGCGCGCCGCGCACCAGGGCCCGCGCCCCCTCCCCGTGGTCCTCGGCCACCGTGTGCGCCAGCCCGCGCACCACGGCGACGGGCAGCCCGGCGGCCTTGCCCTTGACCAGGTCACCGGCGGCGGCGAGTTCGTCCGCGGTCGCCACGACGGTCGCGCTGAGCGGATTGCCGTACGCGTCCGTGCCCCCGCGCAGATCGTCGAGTACGTGGATGCCGGCGGCGCCGATCGCCACGTCCGTGAGCCCCGAGCGCCAGGGCCGCCCGAAGGTGTCGGTGACGACGACCCCGACGTTCACCCCCAGGGTGTCCCGCACGCCGTCCCGGATCGCCCGCGCGGACGCGTCGGGGTCCTCGGGCAGCAACAGCACGGTTCCGGCCGGGGTGTTGGACGCGTCGACCCCGGCCGCGGCCATCACGAGGCCCTGCCGGTTCTCGACGATGCGCAGGGTGCCGCGGCGCGCCACGACCCGTACCGTCTCCGCGTCGATCGCGGCCTCGCGGTCGGTCGCCTCGACGACACGTCCCTCCGCCTTGGACACGATCTTGGAGGTGACCAGGAGTACGTCCCCGTCGACGAGGCCCGGTTCGGCGGCGGCGATCAGTTTCGCCAGGTCGTCGCCCTGCTGGACCTCGGGAATCCCGGAGACGGCCCAGACCCGGTAGCCGTCGGCAGACACCTCGCTCAAGCCGCCCGCACCTCCTCCGCCAGCGTCAGCGCCTCGCGGGCCATCTGCGCGGACGCGTCGAGGTCGGTCATCATCAGCGGCACGGCCCGGCAGCGGATCCCGGCCGCTTCGACCCGCTCCACGGAACCCGCGTCCACGGTGTCCACGAGCCAGCCGTCGAGCAGCCCCGAGCCGTAGTGCTCGGCGACCGCCGCGGCCGTCGACTCCACGCCGACCGCCGCGAGCACCTTGTCGGCCATCCCGCGCACGGGCGCGTCCCCGACGATGGGGGAGAGCCCCACCACCGGCACGCCCGCCTCGGCGATCGCCTCGCGGATGCCGGGCACGGCGAGGATCGTGCCGACCGAGACGACCGGGTTGGACGGCGGGAAGAGGATGACGTCCGCCTCGGCGATCGCCTCCAGGACGCCCGGCGCCGGCTTGGACTGCTCCGCGCCGACCGGCACGATCGCCTCGGCCGGCACCTGGGCCCGTAGCCGTACCCAGTACTCCTGGAAGTGGACGGCCCTTCGCTCGCCGTCGACCTGGACCGCGACATGCGTCTCCACGCGGTCGTCGGTCATGGGGATGAGACGGACGCCCGGCTTCCAGCGGTCGCAGAGAGCCTCCGTCACCGCGCTGAGCGGATAGCCGGCGCCGATCATCTGCGTCCGCACGATGTGCGTGGCGAAGTCGCGGTCGCCCAGCCCGAACCACTCCGGGCCGACGCCGTACGCCGCGAGCTCCTCCTTGAGGTGGAAGGTCTCGTCGGCCCGGCCCCAGCCCTGCTCCTCGTTGATGCCGCCGCCCAGCGTGTACATCACCGTGTCGAGGTCCGGGCAGACCTTCAGGCCGAAGAGATGGATGTCGTCCCCGGTGTTGCCGATGACCGTGATGTCCGCGTCCTGCGCGGTCCGCTTCAGACCGCGCAGGAACCGGGCACCACCGATGCCGCCTGCCAGAACCACAATGCGCATGGGAGCAGTCTTGCAGGCGGGTACGACAACGCGTCAGGCAGTCACCGGACGCGGCTCGGTACGCGCCGCGCAGGCAGAGGCCGTGTGCATGGGCATCTCGGTCAGGCCCGGGTAGTACACGTGCAGGCTGACCGCGGGCTCCAGCGCGTCGTTCGCCACCTCGTGCACATAGCCCGGCGCGAACACCCGCTGCGCCCCCGCCGCCAACGCGCGCGTGCCGCGTTCCGTGTGCTCGGTCAGCGTGCCGTCCAGGACGGTCAGCACACCGGAGGAGCGGCCGTGGTCGTGCAGTCCGCTGCCCTGTCCCGGGACCCAGGACAGCAGCCAGACCTCGTAGCCGGGGCCGGTGCGCAGCCGGTGGTACCAGCGCGTGGTGGCGTCGTACCGGACGAGGTGCTCCCACTGGGAGCGGTCGGCCGCGATGGAGCGGGCCAGGCCGACGAAGTCGGCGACGGTGGCCGGGTGCTCGCGCGGTGTCTGGAGGAGGTGCGGGACTTCGAGGATGTCGCCGGCGATCTGGAGGTCGCTGTCGCTGTTCATGGGGTGCGGTGGTTCCTCAGTGAAAGAAGGTCAGAGGGAACAGGAGCCGAGAGGTGGATGACTCGGCCTACAGCTGGAGCGGGTGTGGCTCAACAGCTGGGACAGCAACAGCTACAGCGAGCGCGGGCAGCACCGTGGGACCCGGCGGTGCGGGTCGAGGTGAGTGCCAAGTTCGCGAGCATGCCCATAAGGACATCGGTTCATGCCTTCACTGTCAACTCGGCGCCCGGTGATGTGGCACAGGTTTCACCTCATCCGGTTCATCTTGGTGGCGAAAGGTTTGTTCTTGGGGCAGCCGGGACACATGGCGCACAACCGGGCGCACGGCGTCGTTGTGATCCTGTGATCCGACTGTGATCCGGTTCGCTTCCGCGCGTGTGTGCAACGAGATCGAACTTCTGGGCGTCCTTTTCCGTACAGGCTCTGCGGAGGGCTGGAGGTCCTCCTGGGTCCCGTCTGCTTGTCAAGGTTTATGCCGATTTGAACACTTTCCGCTAGGCCTTGGTTCCGCAGAGTGAATAAGGGGCTCAATAGCAGATCTCGGCTTGACTCGCCCGGAGCAGCACACTTGTAATTTCACTCGTGTCGTTCAGCCGGAATCGGTAACGGCAACATCACGGGGACGCGAAAGACAGACGAGGGGCGCACATGACCGAGCTGGTGCAGCAACTGCTGGTCGACGACGCGGACGAGGAACTCGGCTGGCAGGAGCGCGCGCTGTGCGCCCAGACCGACCCCGAGTCCTTCTTCCCCGAGAAGGGCGGCTCCACCCGCGAGGCCAAGAAGGTCTGCCTCGCCTGTGAGGTCCGCTCCGAGTGCCTCGAATACGCCCTCGCCAACGACGAGCGCTTCGGAATCTGGGGCGGCCTGTCCGAGCGCGAACGCCGCAGGCTGAAGAAGGCCGCTGTCTGAAGACCGGGGCGGCTGTCCGAAGAGGGCGGCCGGCTGGGGAAACGGCTCACAACCGCACGCACATACGCTACGTACGGCCCGTCGCAGGTGGGTTATCCACAGGCGGCGGGCCGCCGTCATGCCCAGCCGATAGTGTGGTCGCTCGTCCGAGAGGCACCGCTGCCCCCTTGGGGCACAGGCGTCCACCGCAGTCCATCGAACCGGGGCCCGTACCTCGATGTCCGTGCACAGCCAACCGGCAGCCCACCACGACCCCGCTGCCGCACCTGAGTTTCCGCGTCATGTGGTGACCGCGGTGCTCGTCTCCCATGACGGCGCCCGCTGGCTGCCCGACGCGCTCGCCGGGCTGCTCGGCCAGGAGCGCCCCGTCCAGTTCGCCGTGGGCGCCGACACCGGCAGCGCGGACCTCTCCGCACAGCTGGTCACCGACGCCCTCGGCGCCGACCGCGTACTGCACCTCGCCCGGCGCACCGGATTCGGCCAGGCCGTCGAGGAGGCCAACCGCACCGCGCCCGTCCTCACCCCGGACGAGCTGACCTATCTGAAGCGGCCGAGCGGCTGGGACCCCGTCACGCGCACGTGGCGCGACGACGCCTACGACATGCCCGAACTCCCGCACGGGGAGCCGGTGCAGTGGCTGTGGCTCCTGCACGACGACTGCGCCCCCGAGCCCGACGCCCTGGCCCAACTGCTGCGCGTCGTGGAGCACGAACGCGAGCTGGGCCGCGACGACGTCGCGGTCGTCGGCCCCAAGCTGCGCGGCTGGTACGACCGCCGGCAGCTCCTGGAGGTCGGCGTCACCATCGCCAACTCCGGCCGCCGCTGGACCGGCCTGGACCGCCGCGAACAGGACCAGGGCCAGCACGACCACGTCCGGTCCGTGCTGTCCGTGTCCACCGCCGGCATGCTGATCCGACGCGACGTCTTCGAACAACTCGGCGGCTTCGACCGGCGACTGCCCCTGATGCGCGACGACGTCGACCTGTGCTGGCGCGCCACCGCCGCCGGCCACCGCGTCCTCGTCGCCCCCGAGGCGGTCGTACGACACGCCGAGGCCGCCTCCCGCGAGCGCCGCACCGTCGACTGCGTCGGCCGCACCGCCGCGTCCCCGCACAAGGTCGACAAGGCCGGTGCCGTCTACACCCTGCTGGTCAACACGCGTACGGCCGTGCTGCCCTGGGTCCTGCTGCGCATTGTGCTCGGCACGGTCCTGCGGACCCTGGCCTACCTCGTGGGCAAGGTCCCCGGGCAGGCCCTCGACGAGATCCGCGGCTTCGTGGGCACCCTGCTGCGCCCCGAGCGGATCATCGCCGGGCGGCGCAGGCGCGGGAACCCCGTGATCGACAAGGGCGAGCTGCGGGCGCTGTTCCCGCCGCCCGGCGCTACCGTGCGGGCCACCGTCGAACAGGTCGCGAGCAGTGTCGTCGGCCGCTCCGACCCCGAGGTGGCCGCCGGAGCGGGACGGCACGGCAGCGCGATCGAGTCCGGGCCCGGCGGAGACGACGCGGACTTCCTGGAGATCGAGCAGTTCGCCCGCATCAAGCGCATCGCCCGCAAGCCCGGCCCCGTGCTCTTCCTGGCGCTGCTCTTCGTCTCGCTGATCGCCTGCCGTGAACTCCTCGGCAGCGGCGCCCTCGCGGGCGGCGCGTTGCTGCCCGCCCCGGCCGACTCCGGTGAGCTGTGGTCCCGTTACCTGGACGCCTGGCACCCGGTCGGTGCCGGTGGCACACCGTCCGCCCCGCCGTATCTCGCGATCGTGGCGATGCTCGCCTCGCTGCTGCTGGGCTCGACGGGGCTGGCCGTGACGATCCTGCTGGTCGGCTCGGTGCCGCTGGCCGGGTTCACCGCCTACTTCGCGTCCCGACCGCTCGTCGAGTCCCGCCTCCTGCGCGCGTGGGCGGCCGTCGCCTACGCCTTCCTGCCCGCCGCCACCGGCGCCCTCGCCGGCGGCCGCATCGGCACCGCCGTCCTCGCCGTCCTGCTGCCGCTCATCGCCCGCGCGGGCGTCGCGGCGAGCGGCCTGACGAACAGTTCCGGCGCACGCGGCAGTTGGCGCGCCACCTGGGCGTATGCGCTGCTGCTGACCATCACCACGGCCTTCACGCCGATCGTGTGGCCGATCGCGCTGGTCCTCGGACTCGCACTGCTGGCGGTGCGGCGCACCGACATCACCGCGTACGGCCTGCGCTTCCTGGCCCAGTTCGGCGTGCCCCTGCTGGTTCTCGCGCCCTGGTCGCTGTCGCTGTTCCCGTTCGGCTTCTTCCAGGAGGCCGGTCTGGAGTACGGCGCCTCGGCCGCGTCCGCCCTGGACCTGCTCGGCGCCGGACCCGGCGGGCCGGGCACCGTCAGCGGGCTGATGCTCGTCGGCGTCGTGCTGGCCGCGCTGGCCGCCCTGCTGCGCTCCGAGCGCCACTTCGGCATCTGGACCGCCTGGGCGGTCGCCCTGGTCGGCCTCGTCTTCGCGGCCCTCTCCAACAGCTCCACCTGGGCCGGCCCCGCGACCCTCGTCTACGGCATCGCCCTCCTCGCCGCCGCGGTGCTCGGCGCCGACGGGGCACGCTCGCGCGTGGCCGAGCAGAGCTTCGGCTGGCGCCAGCCGGTCGCCGCGCTGATCGCCTTCGCCGCGGCCGCGGGCCCGCTGCTCGTCGCCGCCGGCTGGATGATCCGCGGCGCCGACGGACCGCTGGAGCGGCGCGACCCCGTGCAGGTGCCCGCGTTCGTCGCCGAGGACAGCAACACCCGCGACCAGGCCCGCACCCTCGTCCTGGACAGCGAGTCCACGGCCCAGGTCGGCTACATGCTGGTCCGCGGCTCCGGCGCCCGCCTCGGCGACGCCGAACTCGCCACCGCCGACGGGGAGAACCCCAAGCTCGACAAGATCGTCGCCAACCTCGTCGCCGGCTCCGGCGCCGACCAGGTCGACCAGCTGGGCGCCTTCGCGGTGCGTTACGTCCTCGTCCACAAGGGCGCGCCCCGCGAGGTCACGCGCGTGCTGGACGCCACGCCCGGACTGATGCGGCTGAGCGAGCAGAACGGCAGTGCGCTGTGGCGGGTCGACCGGCAGGTGTCGCGGGCGGTCATCGTCGCCGGGGCCGCGTCCGGCTCCGGGGCGGAGGCGGGGGCCGGTGCGCCGCGGCCCGTCGCCGCCGGACCCGTCGACATCCACACGACCATTCCCGGTGGAGCCGACGGCCGCGTCCTGCGCCTCGCCGACAGCGCCAACGACGGCTGGACGGCCACCCTGGACGGCAAGCCGCTCACCGCCACCACGGTCGACGGCTGGGCCCAGGGCTTCGAACTCCCCGCCGTCGGCGGCAGGCTGGACGTCACCTACGACGACCCGGTCGGCCACACCGCCTGGCTGTGGACCCAGGGCTTCCTCGCCCTCGTCCTCGTCGTGATGGCCCTCCCGGGACGTCGCCGCGACATCGACGACGACCTGCCCGAGGAGGCACCCGTCCCCGCCGAGGCCATGGCGGGCGAGGGCCGGCGGGCCCGCCGGCTGCGCGCCCAGGCCGAGGCCGAGGCCGAAGAGGCGGGCCAGGGCGGGGAGTTCCCGCCTCCTCCTCCGGAGGAGGCGCCCGGTGCCGCCATTCCGCAGCAGTCGTCCTACGGCGAGTGGGACACGCCCAGTTACGCCGGCGCCGAGTACGGCGGCTACGGCGGCGATCAGTACCAGGGCGGCCAGCAGTACCCGGCGGGCGGCGCCTACGACCAGACGTATCAGGCGGATCCCTACCAGGGCGGCCAGTACGACCCGTACGCGTACGGCGGACAGTCCCAGGCGGGGGCGTACGACCAGACGTACGACGCCTCGTACGACCAGACGCAGACGTACCAGCAGGGCTACGACGCCACGTACGACCCGGCGCAGCCGCCTCCGCACGGCAGTGAGCGTTCCGACGGGAGCCAGCAGTGAACCGCACGACCCTGTCTCTGATCGCCGGTGCCTCGGCCCTCGCAGCCATAACCGGGGTCGCGGCGCTCACCATGCCGGGCACGACCGGGACGAACCCCGCCAAGGCGGCCGCCGAGCTGCCCGTGGAGCGTACGAGCCTGGTGTGTCCGGCGCCCAGCACCTCGGACCTCGCCGAGACGACCTACACGTCGTTCACGCCCGTCACCAAGGGGACGGGGAACGACGGGAAGGCGGAACTGCGGTCCGGGGTGGGGGAATCGGGCGCCGCGGCTGACGCGAAGGGCAAGAAGGCCGGTGACGCGAGCAAGGCAGTCGGCAAGTCCGTCCTGACCGCGAAGGAGCCGGGCAAGCCGGTCAGCGAGGACGCGTCCGGGGGCGACTCCCCGCCGCTCATCGGGACCGCCGACGGGAAGTTCGCGCCCGGCTGGACCGTGCAGGAGACCACGGAGGTCGCGGCGGGTACGGGGCGTGGAGTGCAGGGCGTCAACTGCACCGCACCGGACACCGATTTCTGGTTCCCGGGTGCCAGTACGGCTGCCGACCGCACGGACTACGTGCATCTGACCAACCCCGACGACTCCGTCGCCGTCGTCGACATCGAGCTGTACGGCAAGGACGGGGCGCTGGAGACCACGGTGGGGGAGGGGATCAAGGTTCAGCCGCATTCCGACGAGCCGATTCTGCTGTCCACGCTCACCGGTGAGAAGCAGGACAACATGACCGTGCATGTGAACGTGCGTGGTGGCCGGGTGGGAGCCTCGGTGCAGGCGCTGGACGACAAACTCGGCGGGGACTGGCTGGCCGCGTCCGCCGATCCTGCGGAGAGCCTCGTGCTGCCCGGCATCCCGAAGGACGCCACCGCTGTGCGACTGGTCGCGTTCACGCCGGGGGACGCGGATGCGGATCTGAAGGTGCGACTCGCGTCGCCGTCCGGGGAGATCACACCGGCCGGGAACGAGACGCTGCACGTCAAGGCCGGTATGACGAGTGCGGTGGATCTTGGTGACGTGATGCGGGGCGAAGCGGGGTCGTTGGTGCTGACGCCCACGGACGGGTCCGCCGCGCCGGTGGTCGCCGCGGTCCGGGTGGTGCGCGGGAAGGGTGCCAAGCAGGAGACGGCGTTCATCCCCGCCAGCCGGCCCGTCGGTGCGCGGGCGTCGGTGGTGGACAACCGGGCGAAGGGCACGACGCTGTCCGTGACGGCGCCGTTCGGCTCTGCGAAGGTCAAGGTCACGGCGTCGGCCGGGAGCGAGGGTGGTACGGCGGCGTCGAAGACGTACACGATCAAGTCCGGGACGACGCAGGACGTCGAGGTGCCGGTGCCGGGTGGGGTGAAGGGCACGTACGCGCTGACCGTCGAGTCGGTGTCGGGCGGGCCGGCGTACGCGGCCCGGATGCTGGCGGTGACTTCGGATGGCGTGCCCGGCTTTACGGTGCAGGCGCTGCCGGACGATCGGGGGATGGTGGCTGTGCCTGAGGCCGACGAGGATCTGTCGGTGCTGCAGAAGTAGGCGGGTGCGGATGCCTGCGGCGGCCTGTTGCTGTTCGGTGGGGGCTCGCGTAGCGCCTGCGGTTTGGGGGGTGGGTCGGGGCCGCGCCGGGGGGGGGGGGGGCACCCGACCCGCCGGGGGCGGTGGCGGGGCTGGGGGTGGAATTTTACCCGCCCCCACGGGGCCGCCCCCCCCCCCCCCCCCCCCACCCCCCCCC
>NZ_JBHYJA010000014.1:143466-236612 GCF_042740355.1 Streptomyces sp. NPDC059010 | reverse complement strand
TCTACTTATGTCGGGGTCTGGGCCCCCCCTCGGGGGGGGGGGTGGGGGGGTGGGTGGTCGCCGTCACTCCCTTGCGGGGGGGGGGCTGTGGCGCGGCCCGCCCACGCCGCGATCCGCAGCGCGTCCGGCAGGCTCAGTTCGTCGGCGTCCACCCGGTCCTGGAGCAGATCGCCCAGGCCCCGGCGGAACGCCAGGGCGCCGAGCCGGTAGAACTCGGCCAGACCATACGCGTCGGAGCTGTACAGCAGCTTGCGGAGAGGGGTGATCTCCAGCGCCTCCGCCAGGATCGCGCGGGAGCGGGCAGGGCCGACGTGGTGCAGGGTGAGGCCCACATCGAGATACACCTGCTCGAACACCGCCGCCAGATAGGCGGCCTGGCGCTGGTACGGCCAGCAGTGCAGAAGCAGTACGGGGATCGTGCCCTTGGTGAGGTGCAGCCAGTCGGTGAGGAGGGCGGGGTCCACCCGGTGCAGACGGATGTCGTCGTCGCCGAACCCCGTGTGCAGCTGGAGAGGGAGCCCCAGGTCCACCGCCGTCCACAGCAGATGGCGTACCAGGACCGGGTCGGCCAGCCGGCCGCCGCGCGCCAGCCACTGCCGGGCCGCCGCGGTGACCAGGGCGTCGGAGGGGCGCGCCGGGTCCAGGTCGAAGCCGGTGCGGTAGGCGGCCACCGACTTCACGGCCACCACGCCCGGACGCCGTACGGCCTCCTCGGCAGCTGTCCGGAAGGCGGTCGGGTACGCGTCCGGTTCGACCCCGGACGCCGCCACCGCCTCGGCGACCGACTCCAGGCGTACGACCTCGTACGCGGTCGCGTCGGCGCTCTCGGCCAGTTCATCCGGGGTGGTGATGCGGTGCGGGGTGTACCCGTTGTCGACGCAGTACGCCTCGGTTCCGGCGGCGGCCAGGAACCGGCGGTTCACCTCGTGTCCGCCCAGCTCCGCACGCCGGGTCAGATACGTGTCGGCGGGGGCGTGGCGCGGCAGGTTCAGCAGGGGTGCGCAGTGGCGGCGCACGGCCACGCCCGCCGGGGTGTCGAAGGGGGAGATGCCGGGCCAGGGTTCGCCCTCGGTGAGCAGGGACTCGAAGCCGTCCCGGTCCAGGTCGCCGGTGACGACCCCGTGGCAGTGATGGTCCACCAGCGGCAGCGCCGCCAGCGCCTCGTGGACCGGCCCGATCGCGCCCATGTCAGTACTTCCACCGGTACGCCGCCGCCACCTGGTCGTCGTCCAGCCCGGCGACGGCATCGAGTTCGCCTTCGCGTACGGCGATCACGGCATCGGCGAGCACCGGGCCCAGCGCGGCCCGCAGCACCTCGTCCGTACGGAACTCCTCGACGGCCTCGCCCAGTGAGGCCGGCAGCCTGCGGACACCCCGTGCGGCGGCCTCCTGCGCACCCATACGCGCCGGATCGCCGGTGATCTCCTCCGGGAGCCGGGCCTGCGACGCCACACCGTCCAGCCCCGCCGCGATCAGACAGCCCAGGGCGAGATACGGGTTGGCGGCCAGGTCCACCGGCTTGATCTCCAGGTTGGCCGCCTGGTCGCGGTGGCCCGCGGTGCCGGTGACGACACGCAGCCCCGCCTCCCGCGTCTCGCGGCCCCAGGCGGTGAACACCCCGGCCCACTGCGAGGGCTTGAGCCGCAGATAGCTGGCCGGGCTCGGCGCGGTCACCGCCGTGAGGGCGCGCAGGCGGGTGAGCACACCGGCCGCGAAGGACTCGGCGTCGGGCCGCATACCGTGGCGGCGCTCACCGCCCGCGTGCAGATTGGCCCCGTCGCGCCAGGCGGAGAGATGGACATGGCCGCCGTTGCCGACGCCCTGCCCGAAGACCGCCGGGGCGAACGACACCGCGAGGCCGTGGCGCCGCGCCACCGCCCGGATCGTCTGCCGGACCAGCACACTGCGGTCGGCCGCCGCCACCGGGTCCAGCGCCGCCACCGACAGCTCGAACTGCCCGGCCGCGTACTCGGGATGCAGCTGGTCGACCTCGACGCCCTGCCGCGCGAGCGCCGCCAGCAGCTCGGCCGTGCAGTCGCTCAACTCGACCTGGCGGGTGGCGCCGTACGCCGGACCGGTGACAGCGGGCACGAACTCGCCGTCCGCGCCGGGCGGTTGGGCGACAGCCCACTCGATCTCGATACTCGCCCGGAAGGTGATCCCGTGCCGCTCGCCGGCCTCCTGGAGCACACGCCGCAGGAAGGTGCGGCTGCACCCGGGATGCCGCTCGCCCTCCTGGGTGATCCGGTCGACCGGCGCCCACGCCCAGCCGGGCTGCCCCGCCAGCTCCACCAGTTGGTCGAGATCGGGGTAGAGGCGCAGATCGCCGTCCGGGGAGCCGAGGACGTCGGTGGTGACGATGGAGTCGTTCGCGAGGAACGTGTCGAACACCGGCGACATCCCGACGCCCCAGGCCGCCGCCGAGGCCAGCTTCGCCGTCGGGATCGTCTTCACCCGGCCGATGCCGGCCGTGTCGACGTAGGCCAGCACGATCCCGTGCACGCCCCGCCCGGACAGTTCCCCGCTCAGTGCGGTGGCCCGCTCGATGTCACCGGGACGCCCTCCCGGGACGGGGTCGGCAAGGGTGGTCATACGGTCTCCCGGTCTCCTCGACGAGCTCGGCCGGTCGGTGCCGGTTCGTTCCGGTTCGTGTGTGCCCTGCTGGCGTCAGGGTTTCACGGCCACCGCGCCGTACTGCGGCACCGGGGCGGGAGAGTCGGAGGCGTGCCACTGGGAGCAGGACACCATGCCCGGCTCCAGCAGCTCAAGGCCGTCGAAGAAGGCGGCGATGTCCGTGCCGCTGCGGGCGGTGATCGGCGGCGTGGCGTTCTCGTTCCAGAACTCCATCGCCGGGATCTGGCCCTCGCCGCCGAGCTCGGAGTCGAACGTCGGATGCGTCAGCACCAGGAGGCTGCCGGAGGGGACGGCCGCCAGGACGCGGTCCACGATCGTGCGGGCCTTGTCGTAGTCCAGGACGAAGTTGAGGATGCCCAGCATCATCACCGCGACCGGCTTGCCGAAGTCCAGGGTCTGCGCCGCGCGTTCGACGATGGCGTCGGGGTCGTGCACATCGGCGTCGATGTAGGCGGTGACGCCCTCGTGGGTGCCGGTCAGCAGCGTGCGGGCGTGCACGAGGACGATCGGGTCGTTGTCGACGTACACGATCCGTGAGTCGGGTGCGACGCGCTGGGCGATCTCATGGGTGTTCTCCGCCGTCGGCAGCCCGGTGCCGATGTCCAGGAACTGCCGTATGCCGCGCTCCTCTGCCACGAAGCGCACGGCCCGGCCGAGGAACGCGCGGTCCGCGCGGGCGATGTCCCGGATGATCGGGAACATCCCGGCGACATGCTCGCCGACCTGCTGGTCGACCTCGTAGTTGTCCTTGCCGCCGATCCAGTAGTTCCACACACGCGCGTTGTGCGCCACACCGGTGTTCAGCTTCGCCGACCCGCCCGACGGGGTGTGGCCATCACTCACGTCTCGTCCTCTCCTCGCACGCACGACCGAAACCGGCCATCGCCGCCATTGTGCCGTTCCGTTGATCACGTTGTCCCGGGAATCGGCAGAGCCGGTAGGGCGGTTGGCGTGCGGGTGAGTGCCGTGGGGCGGGCTACTCGATCTCGCTGGGGCTCGCGGCGGGCGTCTTCCCGGCGAGGACGTCCTTCAGGCGCTGGGTGCCGAGCTTCACCGCCTGGTCGACGGAATCCTGCTGGCCGCCGTCGAGGCCGCCCGCCGTGACGGTGATCGCGTCGCTGCCGACGCGGACGACACCGACGTCCTCGGTGAGCGTGGTCTGGTCGCCGTCCACCTTGCCCTGCACGGTCACCCGCAGGCCCTGGCGGTCGTCGCCCACGTCGGGCAGATCGGTCTCGATCACCTGGACCGTGCGCTTCTGGCCGTCCTCGGTGGCGGTGAACTGGTCGCACTCGTCCGGCAGGGTCTTCAGCCAGGCCAGCGCGGAGTCCAGGTCCGACCGGTCGTAGGCGGCGACCTGGTACAGCAGCCGGGAGTTGCCCTCCTCGAAGCCGCGCAGCGCGGACGCCCCGGACGGCTTGCCCAGCAGGTCGTTGTCGTAGAGGTTGTCGAGCAGTTTCTGGCAGTCGGAGGCGTCCGACTTCGCGGTGAGGAAGTCGGCGACGTCGACGTCGCCGATGAGGAGGCTCTCGTGCCAGTCGGCGGCCTCGGAGTCCTTCACCTGGGTCCAGTCGTCCTCGATGTCCGCCTCGGTGATCAGCGCGGCCCGCGCCCCGGACTCGGAGAGCGTGGGGCTGGGGGAACTGGCCGGCTGTTTCCGGGCGGCCGGTGAGGCCGTGACGCCCGAGGCGTGCGCGCCGTCCTGGTCACTGTCGTCCGAGCAGGCGGCGGTGGTCAGCAGGGCGGCTGCGGCCAGGGCCGAGGAGAGAACGCGGGTGAGCCGGGTCGGACGACGGGTCATCGGGAGTGCCTCCTGGGAACGTGACGCGTCTTCCCAGCGCACCACCGGAAGTGACGGCCCACCAGCGGCGCCGGACCGTTCGAGTGATCGACACCGCCGACGGTGCCGCAGCCCACGGACGGGAGTGCCGGCGCCCACCCGTCGGGAGTGCCGCAGCCCCACCGCCGACAGGGCCGACGCCGATCCGCCGAAGGTGCCGGTGCGTCACCCGCCGGGCTGCGCATGCCCGTTCTGCCAGGCCCAGGCCGCGATCTCGACCCGGTTCCGGGCCGCCAGCTTGAGCTGGACGCTGGACAGATGCGTCTTGACCGTGGACAGCGAGACGTACAACTCGGCGGCGATCTCGGCGTTCGTCCGGCCGAGGGCGACCAGCCGGACGACGTCGAGTTCGCGGTCGGTGAGCGGTTCCGGGAGCGGGGCGGACCGTGCCGGGGCGATGGCGGCGGGCTCGGCCTGCGGGGCGGTGACGTGCTTGAGCAGCCGGACCGTGATCGACGGCGACACCAGCGAGTCACCGGCCGCGGCGGCGCGGACCGCCTCCGCGAGGAGGGCGGGCCCCGAGTCCTTCAGCAGGAATCCGCAGGCGCCGCCGCGCAGCGCCCCGTACACGTATTCGTCGAGGTCGAACGTGGTCACCACGACCACCCGCATCGGGTCCGCCACCCCGGGCCCCGCCAGCAGCCGGGTCGCCTCCAGCCCGTCCAGCTTCGGCATCCGGATGTCCAGCAGACACACGTCCGGCCGCTCCCGCCGCGCCAACGCCACCGCCTCCTCACCGTCGGCGGCCTCGGCGACCACGGTGATGTCGGGCTGGGCGTTGAGGAAGAAACGGAAGCCGGTGCGGACCATCTCCTGGTCGTCGGCGATGAGCACGCGGATCGGTGACCCGGACGGTGACGAGGCCGTCGACGGAGGCGGGGTGGTCATGGCTCGATCATGCCTTACAGGGTTCACTGAGGGGGCGGCCCTCATCATGGGCCGCCCCCGCATCAGTCGGTCCGCGGTCAGTCCGCCGTCTGGGCGGGGTCGGCCGTCACCTTGCGCAGCAGCGGCCGGCTGCCGGATATCGCGGCGAACATGGCCAGGGCGCCGACGACGAGACAGGCGACGAGTTCGATCACCCCGGAGGTGTTGATCGTGGCACCGGCCATCTTGTTGAGCTGGTAGGAGCCATAGGCCCCCATGGCGGTGGTGCCCCCGGCCAGGACGACCAGCGGGATCACGGTTTCCCGCACCCGCGCTCGGTCCAGCACCTTGAGCGGCGTTCCCGCCAGTCGCAGCAGGCCGTAGACGCGGCGCCGGTCCAGCACGTTCGCGGCGGCGGTCAGACCGGCCGAGGCGGCGGCTACCAGGAAGCCCAGCGCCAGAGTGCCGGTGGTGACGGCGGACATGCGGTCGAGGGTGGCCTTGTCCATCCCGCCGGCGTAGTCCTGGCCGTAGGGCAGCCTGCCCTCGCCGAGCGGACCGAGGGCGGTGGCGGCGGCGTCGAGCTGTGCCTGGCCGCCCTTGACCTGGGCGATGATCCCGGGGTTGCCGCTGAGGAGGTTGTCGACGTCGTCGCCGCTGCCGGTGGTGACCGTCGCGGTCACGCCCGCCCGGTCCAGCAGGGTGCGCGCCTCGGCGGCGACGGGCCGGGCGTCGGCGGCGTGGGCCGTGCCCAGGGCGACCTGGCCCTGGTACTGGGTGGTGTCGGTGCCGAGCATGCTGACGGAGAAGAACCCGGCCGCGAACCCGGCCAGCACCAGCCCGCTGACGGTGCGCCAGGCGCCGCGCGGGTCGTCGCTGAGCCGTCGGCCGGCCAGCATGGTCGCCGGGCGCCGGGCGAAGCGGCTCACCAGACGGCCGAGCCGGTCCACCACCCACGGCCCGAACAGCCAGAACGCGGCGTAGAAGAGCAGCAGCAGGGCGACCCCCTGCTTCGCGCTCACACCGCCGCCGCTGAAACAGAAGACGACGCCCATCGCCAGCACGAAGAAGGCGAGCCGGATCATGCGGGTGCGCCGGGGGTCGGACTGCTGGGCGACGCCGAGCGGCGAGTTCGCGACCTGGCGCAGCATCGAGACCGCGCTGACGGTGATGAGCGCGGTGACCGCGGCCACGACCGCCGCCAGCCACGACAGTCCGACCCACAGCGTCTCCACGTACCAGGTGCCCACGCCGAACGGCACCTGGGCGAGCGCGGGCAGCAGCGCCACATAGGCGATCGCACCCGTCATGGCCCCGGCCGCGCCGAGTGCCGTCGCCTCCATGGCGGTCATGGCGATGATCTGACGCGGGGTCGCCCCGGCCAGCCGCAGCGCGGCGAGCCGCTGTTCACGCCGGGCCGCGCCGAGCCGCCCGGCGGCCGCCGACAGCACGACCACGGGCATCGCGAGCAGGATCACGCCCATGAGGGCGACTCCCTGGTCGCCGGCGGTGAACATGCTGGCCGTGTCGCTGTCGAACCCGGAGATCTCCGCGCGCGCCATCTGCTCGATGTCGAACCAGGAGGCGGTGTCCCCGGCCGTCTTCGACACGGCCGGGTCGGCCGGTGTCCGGCCCACGACGGCGACCAACTCGTCCGGGGAGGCCAGACCGGCGGTGCCGATCGTGCCGTACGACGTCACCTTCGGGAAGCGGTCGGCGAGTTGGCCCGCGGGCAGCTTGTGCAGCAGCTCGGCCAGTGCGGGGGAGACGTACACCTGGCCCGGCTTCGGGAAGGCGCTCAGGCCGGGCGGCGCCGGGGTGGCCCTGCGGTCGGGCAGCTGCGCCAGCGAGACGACCGTGATCGGCTCATGGCGGACGTAGGTCGTGGCGAGTGCCTGGACGGCGGTGGCCTGCTTCGCCGACACGGCGTCGGGTGTACGCCACTTGGTGTGGTCGGCACGGGTGCCGGCGCCCAGGGTGGCGGCGATGATCACCAGCATCACGAACGCGCCGACGGCCGCGGCACCGGCCGCGAGCAGGTGGCTCTGCAGACCGCGGCGGCCGGCGGACCTGGCCAGGTGCCAGGTCAGGGGAAGGACGGGGGAACGCATGGCGGGCTCCGGGGAAGGCGGGGTCAGGCGACCGTGAACTGGCTGTAGTTGCTGATCCGGCCGTCGCGGACCTGCAGGATCCGGTCGCAGTGGGCGGCGACATCGGCATCGTGGGTGACCATCACGAGCGCGGCGCCCGTGTTCCGGGTGGCGAACGTCAGCAGCTGGACCACCTCCGTGCTGGTGCGCTGGTCCAAGGCGCCGGTGGGCTCGTCGGCGAAGACCACGTCCGGCTCGACGGCCAGCGCGCGGGCGATGGCGACGCGCTGCGCCTGGCCCCCGGAGAGCTGGCCGGGGCGGCGGCCCTCCAGGCCCTCCAGGCCGAGCGGCGTGAACCAGCGGCGGGCGCGGTCGACGGCCTGTGCGCGCGGTATGCCCTCCAGCATCAGCGGCAGCGCGACGTTCTCCTCGGCGGGCAGCTCGGGCAGCAGCTGGCCGAACTGGAAGACGAACCCGAAGCGTTTGCGGCGCAGCTCGCTCAGCCGGTTCTCACCGAGCTTGTCGATGCGCTCGCCGCGCAGCAGCACCTGCCCGCCGTCCGGGCGGATGATCCCGGCCAGGGTGTGCAGGAGCGTCGATTTACCGGACCCGGACGGGCCCATGATCGCCAGCGAGTCGCGTTCGCGGACCTCCACGTCGACGCCGGCCAGGGCGGTGGTGGAGCCGTACTTCTTGACGAGGCCGTGTCCGGCCAGGACGGTGCTCATGGTGTGTCGTCGCCCCTTCTCAGCGTTCGAACTTCCAGGTGACGCTCTTGGCGTCGGCCTTGATCACACGGACGGGTATGTCGACGACGTCGCCGTCGCTCTTCTTGCCGGTGCAGGTGATGCTCGCGCCGGCCACGGCCTTGAGGCCGGTGGGGCAGGTGACGCCGGTCAGCTTGTCCCCGACCCAGGGCAGCGGGTGGAACTTGCTCGCCGTGCGGCCCGCGACGACGTACGCGGCGAGCGCCTTGTGGCCGCCCACCGACACCGTGCTCTGCCGGTCCAGGCCGCTGGTCGACTCCGTGCCGGCGAACAGGTACGTGCCGAGGCCGGCCACCGCGACCACCGCGGTCAGACCGCCGATGAGGCCGATGGCGAACTTGCTGCGCAGCATCGCTTGCTCCTGATGTCCGTGGTGAGGATGCGCCACCACCCTCGCCCGCCCGCCCGGGCGCCCGCCTCGGCCAAAAGGTCGGCGTCTGCGACGGACGCCTCGGCCGATCGGCCGATCCCGCGGCACGCGGCCTCGCCTACCGTGATCGGCATGAAGTCCGTTTCACCCCGCGGCTGTGCCCGGGGCTTCGCCGTCGGCCTCCTGCTCGCCGCCTGTGTGGTGGACGTCCTCTACGCGGGCTCCGACGGGACGAGCATCCTGCCGACGGCGAGCCCCGTGTGGCCGACCCTGGCCGTCCTGCTGGTGGGCCTGGCCGCGGTGCTGTGGCCGCAGGAGCGGCGGCCCGAGTGGCTCACGCCGCCGGTGCGCACGGCCGTGCCCGCCCTCGTCTCGGCCCTCTATTCGGTGGGCTCGCTGGTGACCTTCAGCGCGAACATGTTCGGGCCCGGCGAGGTCGTGATCCTGCTGTGCCTGCTGTTCATCGCGGTACGGCACTGCACGCCGCGCTGGGCCTGGGTGTGCGGCGCCCTCGACGTGGTCGCGCTGTTGCTGCTGCCGGTCCGGTTCCTCGGGCCGCTGGACTCCGGCGTGCTGGGCTTCGTCGCGGCCGGTCTGGTGCTGATCGGCCTCTTCGCCGGGCTGGCCGTCTATCTGCGCACCATGGACTACCGGCGGACGCTCGCCGTCAGCGAGACCCGGCGCGCCGAACGCGTCGCCATCGCCGCCGACCTGCACGACTTCGTCGCCCACCATGTCACCGGGATCCTGGTGCAGACACAGATGGCCCGCATGATGGCGCAGACCCAGCCGCAGGAACTCGACCCGGTCCTGGCCGGCATCGAGGGCGCCGCCACCGAGGCCCTGGCCTCGATGCGCCGTACGGTCGGCGTGCTGCGCGACACCGGGGACGAGGCCGACCGCCGCCCGGTGGGCGACCTCGCGGGCATCGCCGATCTCGTGGACCGGTTCGCGACCCCGATACAGCAGGTCACCCTGCGCCGTGAGCCCGCCGTCTCCGACGACCTGCCCCACGAGGTCCAGGCCGCGGCGTTCCGAGTCGTCCAGGAGGCGCTGACCAACATCCGCCGCCACGCGGCCGACGCCACCCACGTGGAGGTCAGCCTGCGGGACGACGACGGTCGCCTCCAGGTGTCGGTGGCGGACGACGGCCAAGGCGGCACCCAGCTCCCGGCGGCCGCCCACGGCGGCGGCTTCGGCCTCGTCGGCCTGAAGGAACGGGTCACCGCACTGGGCGGCGAACTGCACGCCGGGCCCCGGGGCGGGGTGGGCTGGGAGGTGCGGGCGGAGTTCCCGGCGGGGAAGGGCTGACGCCGGGGATTCGCGGTATCGATCCCGTTCGAGCGTCCCTCGCTGTTCAATGAAAGCGGACGATGTCCATTGAGAGCGAACGAAGAGCGATACGAAGAGCGATACGAAGAGCGATACGAAGAGCGATACGAAGAGCGAACGGTGTCCGTTCTCGCCGCACCGGAACCCCGAGAGGAGCCGCCCATGTCCGCCGCCACCGTTCCGCCCGTCGGTGAGCGCATCCGGCAGGCGCGTCTCCGGCGTGGGACGAGCCTGCGGGCGCTCGCTCGTGAGATCGGCGTGTCGGCGAGCCTCATCTCCCAGGTCGAGAACGGCAAGAGCCAGCCCTCGGTCAGCACTCTCTACGCGATCACGACGGCCCTCGGCATCTCTATCGAGTCGCTCTTCGACTCGGGCGAGGTGAGCGCCGCGCCCCCCGCGGCAGCAGCCCCCGCGGCAGCAGCCCCCGCGGCAGCGGCCCCCTTGGCAGCGCCCCCCGTGGCGGCCGCCCCCGGCACCGTCCTGTACGCCCTGGCCGCCTTCGCCGCCGACCCGCAACGCCGCATAGGCCCGCTGGTCACGCCCGGCGAGCGCGAGGTGCTGGAGCTGGACTCGGGCGTCGTGTGGGAGCGTCTCGGCCATGTTCCCGGCACCGATGTCGACTTCCTGCTGGTGACCTACCGGCCCGGCGGCGCCTCCTCCAGCTCGGGCGGCCTCATGCGGCACACCGGCACCGAGTACGGCTATCTGACCTCGGGCGAGCTGATCCTCACCCTCGGTTTCGAGGAGTACACGCTGCGCCCCGGCGACGCGGTCTGCTTCGAGTCGACGACCCCGCACCGCTACCGCAATGATGGTGCTGTACCGGCCGTGGGCGTCTGGTGCGTGTTCAGTGACACTTGACACTCGCGGCGCGCGGTCGTTCACTCCGAGGTGGGGGTGGTCGCCATGGCGATCCGCACGTTCGGACCCAACGCCGTCGACTGGGAAGAGCGCGTCGACCTGGACCGGCTGCGCAGACAGCGGCTGGCCCGCCTCAACGAGACCCTGAACCGTTCCGAGCTGGGCGCGGTGCTCAGCTTCGACTTCGCCAACATCCGCTACATGACCGCCACGCACATCGGCACCTGGGCGATGGACAAGCTGATCCGCTTCGCCCTGCTGGTGCGCGGCGGCGAACCGATCGTCTGGGACTTCGGCTCCGCGGCCCGCCACCACCAGCTGTACAACCCGTGGCTCGACTACAGCGACGGCAAGGAAGGCCCGCCCACCGGCGCCCGCGCCGGCATCTCCACACTCCGCGGCGCCTTCCACCCGGACGCGGGCATCGCCCAGGACGTCGCCGCGAAGATTGCCGCCGAGCTGCGCGAACACGGCCTGGCCGGCGAACCGCTCGGCATCGACGTCGCCGAGATGCCGATCCTCACCGCCCTGCGCGCCGCGGGCATCGATGTGGTCGACGGCCAGCAGGTCTTCCTGGAGGCCCGCCGCATCAAGACCCCGGACGAGATCTCCCTGCTCACCCAGGCCTGCGCGATGGTCGACGCGGCGTACGAGGAGCTGTACGGCTATCTGCGCCCCGGCGTGCGCGAGAACGAGTGCGTCGGCGTGGTCAGCAAGGTCCTGTACGACCTCGGCAGCGAGTACGTCGAAGGCGTCAACGCGATCTCCGGCGAGCGCTGTTCACCCCACCCGCACGTCTACAGCGACCGCCTGATCCGGCCCGGCGACCCCGCCTTCTTCGACATCCTGCACAGCCACCTCGGCTACCGCACCTGCTACTACCGCACCTTCGCGGTCGGCAGCGCCTCCGGCGCCCAGCGCGACGCCTACGTCCGCTGCCGCGAGTACATGGACCGGGCCATCGCCCTCGTCCGGCCCGGGGCGACGACCGCCGACATCGTCCAGGTCTGGCCGCGCGCCGAGGAGTTCGGCTTCGCCGACGAGACCGCCGCGTTCGCGTTGCAGTACGGCCATGGCGTCGGCCTGTCGATCTGGGAGAAGCCGATCTTCAGCCGGCTGGTCTCCCTCGACCATCCCGAGGTCCTCGAAGAGGGCATGGTGTTCGCCCTGGAGACCTACTGGCCGGCCGCCGACGGCTGGTCCGCCGCCAGGATCGAGGAGGAAGTGGTCGTCACCGCCGACGGCTGCGAGGTCATCACCAAGTTCCCGGCGGAGGAACTGCTGGTCGCGGGCCGCAAGTACTGGACGGTCGGCGGCGAGCTCAACACCCGCCGCGAGTCGCAGTCCCACCTCAACACCTCGTACGGCGACGGGACGCGCTGATGGACCCGGCCGGACTCCTCGCCGCCTACGAGCAGATGGCCGTCATCCGCCGGACGGAGAAGGCCGCCCACGACCTGTTCCTCCAGGGCCTGGTCAAGGGCACCACCCACCTGGCCGCCGGACACGAGGCCGTCGCCGTCGGCGCGAGCGCCGCCCTGCGCCCCGACGACTACGTCTTCGCCACCTACCGCGGACATCACCATGCGATGGCACGGGGCGCCACCCCGGAGGAGTGCCTCGCCGAACTCATGAGCCGCGCGACGGGGCTGTGCCGGGCCAAGGGCGGCTCCATGCACCTGACCAAGGCGTCCACCGGCATGCTCGGCTCCTACGCCATCGTCGGCGCCCACCTCCCGATGGCGGCCGGCGCCGCCTGGTCGGCCAGGCTGCGCGGCACCGACCAGATCGCCCTCGCCTTCTTCGGTGACGGCGCCACCAACATCGGCGCCTTCCACGAGGCGCTGAACCTGGCCGCCGTATGGAAGCTGCCGGTGCTGTTCGTCTGTGAGAACAACCTGTACATGGAGTACACGCCGATCGCCGACGTCACCGCGGTGGCCAGGCCCGCCGCCGACCGGGCGCCCGCCTACGGCATCCCCGGCGAGGTGGTGGACGGCAACGACGTGGTCGCCGTACAGGAGACGGTGGCCCGGCTCGCGGCGCGGGCCCGGGCAGGAGACGGGCCCGCACTGCTGGAGGCACAGACCTACCGGCACTACGGGCACAGCCGCGCCGACCCGGCGACCTACCGCCCGGCCGAGGAGGTCGAACGGTGGCTGAAGCACGACCCGTTGGACCTGGCGCGCGGGCGGCTCGTCGAGATGGGGGTGCCCGAGGCCGTCGTCGGCGAGGCGGACGAGCGCGCCACGAGCGTCGTGCAGAAGGCCGTCGACGCCGCGAAGGCCGCCCCGCCGCCCGATCCGGAGCAGGCGCTGACCGACGTATGGGCCGACGGAGGTGCGGCGTGGCGGACGTGATCAGTTACCGGGAGGCGGTCGCCGAGGGCATCGCGCGGGAGATGCGGCGCGATCCGTCCGTGGTGTGTCTGGGCGAGGACATCGGCGAGGCGGGCGGGGTGTTCAAGACGACCGTCGGACTGTTCAAGGAGTTCGGGCCCGAACGGGTGTGGGACACGCCCATCTCCGAACAGGCCATCGTGGGGGCCGCCATGGGCGCCGCGATGACGGGGATGCGGCCCGTCGTCGAGATCATGTTCTCCGACTTCCTGGCCTGCTGCTGGGACTACCTCGCCAACGAGATCCCGAAGGTCCGGTACATGACGGGCGGTCAGGTCACCGTCCCGCTGGTCGTGCGCACCGCCAACGGCGGCGGGCTGGGCTTCGGCGCCCAGCACTCCCAGGCCACCGAGAACTGGGCGCTGACCGTGCCCGGCCTGAAGATCGCGGCACCGGCGACCCCGGCCGACGTGATCGGCATGATGGCGGCGGCCATCCGCAGCGACGACCCCGTCGTCTTCTTCGAGCACAAGGGGCTCCTCGCCGCCAAGGGCGCGCCTCCGCCTGCGGAGCACGTGGTCGAGCTGGGCCGTGCTGCCGTCGTCCGTGCGGGCGCCGACGTCACCCTGGTCGCGCTCGCCTCGATGGTGCCGGTCGCGCTGAAGGCCGCCGAGCGGCTGTCCGGTGAGGGCATCGAGGCCGAGGTCGTGGACCTGCGCTGTCTGGTGCCGCTGGACGTCACCACCGTGCTCACCTCGCTCGGGCGGACCTCGCGGCTCGTCACCGTCGAGGAGAACCCGTACCAGGGCGGCTGGGGCGCGACCCTCGTCTCGGTCGTCGCCGACGAGGGGTTCGGCCTGCTGGACGCGCCGGTCAGGCGGGTGGCGGGGGAGTGCGTCCCGCTGCCGTTCGCCGACGCGCTGGAGGAGCGGGTGATCCCCACCGTCGACAAGGTCGTGGCGACCGTACGCGGACTCGCCGCCTACTGAACACCCCATGGGAGGAACGGCGATGACCAATCGGATAGTCCTGCGCGGCGGCCACGTGTTGTCGATGGACCCCGGCATCGGGGACCTGCCCCAGGGAGACGTCCTCATCGAGGACGGGAAGATCGCGGCCGTGCAGCCGGAGATCAGCGCCGACGCCGAAGTGCTCGACATGAGCGGCCGCATCGTGATTCCCGGCTTCGTGGACACCCACCGCCACACCTGGGAGGCGCCCATCCGCAACGTCGCCCCGGACGCCACCCTGGACGACTACTTCGTCGACATCCTCGACACTTTCGCCCCGCTGTACACCCCCGAGGACGTGTACGCGGGCAACCTCGCGGGCGCCCTTGAGTGCCTGAACGCCGGCATCACCACGCTGGTCGACTGGTCGCACATCAACAACACACCCGAGCATCCGGACGCCGCGATCCAGGGCCTCGCGGAGAGCGGCATCCGCGCCCAGTACGCGTACGGCAGCGCCAACACCTCGCTCGCCGACTACTGGTTCGAGAGCAAGATCGCGATGCCGGGCGACGACGTACGGCGGATCCGCGGGAAGTACTTCTCCTCCGACGACGGGCTGCTCACCATGGCCCTCGCCACCCGCGGCCCCGGCTTCTGCGTCAACGACGTCGTCACCGCCGAGTGGGCGCTCGCCCGCGAGCTGAACATCGCGATCACCGTGCATGTGGCGATGGGCCGGCTGGCGGGCCGCTTCGGCATGGTCAGGCAGCTCGACGACCTGGGGCTCCTCGGGCCCGACACCACCTACGTCCACTGCTGCTACTTCAGCGAGGACGAGTGGCGGATGGTCGCCGACAGCGGCGGCACCGTGTCGATCGCGCCGCAGGTCGAGGTGCAGATGGGGCACGGCTGGCCGCCCGTGATGAAGGCCATCGAGTACGGACTGCGGCCCTCGCTCAGCATCGACGTCGTCACCACCGTGCCCGGCGACATGTTCACCCAGATCCGCGCGGCCTTCGGCGCCGAGCGGGCCCGCGTCAACGCCGACTGCTGGAAGGCCAATCTGCCCGTCCCGGACACGATGCTGACGGCACGTCGGATGCTGGAGATCGCGACCCTCAACGGCGCCCACGTCGCCGGCCTGGAGAGCCGCACCGGCTCCCTGACCCCCGGCAAGCGCGCCGACGTCGTCGCGATCGACGCCACCGCGCTGAACGTCGCCCCGGTGCATGACGCGGCCGCCGCCGTGACGCTGTCGGCCGACGTCTCCAACGTCGACACCGTCATCGTCGACGGCGTGATCCACAAGCGCGACGGCAAGCTGGTCGCCGACGTCGACCGCGCCCGTCGACTGGTCTCGGAGTCCCGCGACCGGCTCCTGGCCGCGAAGGAGGCGAAGAGCGCCGCATGACCCGACACCTGGTGCGCCGGATCGCCGACGTCTCCGAGCCGCCGTACGACGAACTCGGGTACCGGCGGCGGGAGTTGGTCGGTGAGGGCGACGGCAGTGTGCACACCGGCTTCGGTGTGTGCGCGATACGGCCCGACGGCCGTGTGGCCGCCCATGTGCACTCCTACGAGGAGAGCTTCCATGTGCTCTACGGGGCCGTGATCCTCGATGTGCCCGAGGGGTCGTACCTGCTCGAAGAGGGCGACTACGGCCTCCTCCCCACCGGTGTCCCGCACGCCTGGCGCGGCGCCGGGGACACCGGCGGGCGCTGGGCCGACATGCTCGCCCCGGTACCGCGGGCCCGCTACGGATACGACACCCAGCCGGTGCCCCCGCTGCCTGAGCGCGACCCCGTCCGCATCGACGTCCGCGACCCGCGCATCCGGTCCTTCGGCCACTTCGAACCCGCGCAGATGGATCCCGGGAAGCAGTCCCAGGACCTGCTCGCGGTGTCGGCGAGCATGCGGACCGCGCTGCTCGTGTACAGCGGGATCACCGTGAAGATGATGGTCGACAGCGACCTCGGCGCGGTCGCCTCGACCATGTTCATGGTGCAGTACGCCCCCGACGGCATCGCGGGCACGCACGACCACCCCTTCGAGGAGACGTACCTGTTCCTCGAAGGCGCCGTGGACGCGACCTTCGACGGCGAGCGGTACCGGCTGGGGCCGGGCGACGTCGCCTGGGCGGGTGCGGGATGCGTGCACGGATTCGCCAACGCGGGGGACGGGCCGCTGCGTTGGCTGGAGACCCAGGCGCCGCAGCCGCCGCCGCGCCACTCGTACCGGTTCACCCGGGACTGGGAGTATCTGAGGGAGGCGCTGGAGTCATGAGCAGTGTGGTCGTCGTCGGCGGGACGTCCGGGATCGGCCGCGAGTTCGCCCGCTTGCGTGCGGGGCGGGGGGACGAGGTGGTCCTCACCGGGCGGGACGCGGATCGTGCCGACCTGGTGGCGAAGGAGGTCGGCGCCCGTCAGGGCCTCGCCCTGGACCTCTCACAACCGCGTGGGATCGCCGCCGCGCTGGCCGGGATCGGGCGCGTGGACCACCTGGTGATCGCCGGTATCTCCCGGGACGAGAACCGGGTCACCGAGTACGACATCGACGCCGCCGTGCGTCTCGTCACGCTCAAACTCGTCGGCTACACCGAGGTCGTGCACACCCTGCGGCCCCGGCTGCACGACGACAGCGCGATCGTGCTGTTCGGCGGTCAGGCCAAGGAACGCCCGTATCCGGGGGCGACGACGGTGGCGACCGTCAACGCGGGGGTGGGCGGCCTGGTGAACACCCTCGCCGTCGAGCTGGCGCCCGTGCGGGTCAACGCCGTCCATCCCGGGGTCGTGGGCGACAGCCCGCACTGGGCGGGCAAGCCCGAGGAGGTGCTGGCCGGGCTGCGCGCCAGGACCCCTGCGGGACGGCTCGCGACGATGGCCGATGTCGTGGACGCCGTGGACTTCCTGCTGCGCAACCGGTCGGTCAACGCCGTCGAACTCGCCGTGGACGGAGGGTGGTTGCTCGGCTGAACGGGGGGCGCGTCACTGCTTGAGGCCGACCGCGCCGTACAGGGATACGGGCTCTTCGGGTCCGGCGCTCGCGTGGCCCGCCGCTCCCTCACGCGGCCCGGCGGAGGCTGTCTTCGGCCACCTCCTCGTCGAGCGAGGCCCGTACCAATGCGGCGGCGAGCACGGCCGGTTCGGTGTCACCGGCCAGGTCGACGAGCCGGTCCGGCTCCTTGGGGAGCCCGAGCCGCTGAGCGCCCGAGAGCGCCTTGCCGTCCAGGTAGGGTGCCGCTTCCGGCCAGACCCGCTGGGCCTCGCGCAGGAAGATGTCGGCGCCGGCCGGGCCCATGCCCGGGAACTCCCGCAGCAGACGGCGCAGTTCGGCGACATCGCCGTCCGCCTCCTTCCGCAGCCGCCGCAGATCGCCGCCCCATCGGTCGGTCAACAGCTCGGCGCCGTCCCCGAGTTGGGTCGCCGTGCGCTCGTCGTAGCGCCGGTAGCCGCCACGCCCCAGGGCGTCCACCCGCTCCTGCCAGTCGGCGTCAGCCATCCGGCGCGGATCACGCAGGCCCGCGTCGTACAGGGCCCGGGCGGTGTCGACGGCGATCGAGCCGCGGATCCTGGCGCTGAGCAAAAGCGCCAGGACCAGCAGCCGGTAGAGCGGCTGCGGGGTGTTCTTGAGCCGGATGCCGGCCTCCTCGGCGAACGTCCGTCCGTGGCCGCGCACGAGTTCTCGTACGACTCGCCTGTCGTCGCTCATGGCTTCAACGGGTCGTGGCCGATCGTCATCAGCTGATGCCGGCGGCGGGTCTGTTCGGGTTCGGGCTCGTTCTCCAGGTCCGCCTCGGCGGTGACGGTGTCCACGACGTCGTACATCACCTGGAGGTCGTCGTTCGTGAGGTCGGTGCGCCGCTTCTGGAGGATCGCGAGGACATGCTGCCCCAGCGGCGGGCCCGCCTGGTCCGGCAGTGGCTCGGTCTCCTCGTCCGCGTCGCTGACCCGCAGCCAGGCGGCCAGCTCCTGCGAGGTCATGTTCACCACGCGGTGGAAGTCCTCCCACAGCGCGTCGAGTTCGAGGGCGTCGGTCACGGTGTGCCCCTGTTCCCAGTCGTGGTGTGCTGCTGTGCTCCTGTGCTCAGTCGTCACGCGGCCAGTTCTCGGCGTCGAACATCCAGCGCTGCTTCTCCAGCTCGCTCGTGATGCCGATCAGCAGGTCCTGCGTCACCGGGTCCGGCTCGGCGGTCGCCTGGATACGCTCCCGCAGCCGCTCTATGGCCGCCGCCAGGGCGTCCACGACCATCTGGACGACCTCCGTGTCGCGCACCCACCCCTCCTTCGGGCCGGGCAGCGTGTAGGCGGCGGCGATGGTCTCGGGCCGCCCGTCGGGCGGCATGCCGAGCGCCGCGGAGCGCTCCGCGACCGTGTCGGCGTACGAGCGGACCGTCGACACCACCTCATCGAGCTGGAGATGGATCGAGCGGAACCGTGGGCCGACGATGTTCCAGTGCGCCTGCTTCCCGATCAGCGAGAGTCCGAGAAGATCGACGAGCGTGCTCTGCAGGGCGTCCCCGGCGACCCGGCGAGCCGGTTCGGGGAGCGTGCTCTTGACCACAGTCATCCCTGGCTCCTCCTTCTGGCTCCAGTTACTGGAATCACTCCTGCGGGCGCGGTTGCCCAGGGCGAACCGGAGCAAACGGGGCGTGTCTCAGTGAGTGAGCACGCCGTCCAGGAAGTGGATCAGGTCCGCGAAGACGTCCGCCCGGTTCGTCTCGTGGAAGAGATCGTGCCGGGCACCGGCGTAGATCCGCTCGGTCGCCTCGTCCCCGCGCAGCCCCTCGATGCCGGTACGGCTGCCCGGGAGCGGGACCAGTCGGTCGTCGTCCCCGTGCAGCCACAGCAAGGGAACCCGCCCGATGTCGCCGCCCTTGGACACGGTGTCCAGCATCCGGGCGAACGCCTCCACCGTCGGCCGCTTCATCGGCCCGTGCCAGACCAGCGGATCCGCCGCGTACGCCGCGCCGACCTCGGGGTCCCGGGAGAGGGCGGCCGGGCTGATGGGCCTGTCGGGGATCTCGTCCAGGGCGAGCAGCCGCCGGGGCAGCTCCCAGTCGCCGATCACGGGCCCGGCCAGCACCAGGGCGGCGACCTCGGCGCCGTACAGCTGTGTGTAGCGGGCCGCGGTCAGGCCGCCCATGGAGTGTCCGACGAGCACCAGCGGCACATCCGGGTGGGCGGCGCGGGCCAGGCCGGCGACGGCACGCAGATCGGCGACCACGTCCTCGAAGTCCCCGATCACCACGCGCTCGCCCGCCGACCTCCCGTGCCCGATGTGATCGGGCCCGAACACGGCCGCACCATGCGCGACCAGGACATTCGCCACCTCGGCGTATCGTCCGGCGTGCTCGGCGTAGCCGTGGACCACGAGCGCGACGTAGCGCGGCCGGGGGTTCGGCCACTCGCGTACGACGATCGGTCCCCGGCTACCGTCGAGGACGTGCTCGCGGGCGTCGGCCATGGTTCCTCCGGCTGGGATCGGCTTGTGATCGGCTGTGATCGGCTCGGGTCGATGAAGGCTCCCGGGGATCTTCCCAGGGCGTGCCGGGTCGGTCTATAGTCCAAAACTAGCGGTGCTAATTAATAGGATGTCGATCCATACTGCCCGGTCAGGAGACCTGTCGTGCGTCCCGTCCACTTCGCGGCCGCCCGCCGCACCCCCATCGGCAAACTCCGCGGAGCGCTGTCGTCGGTACGGCCCGACGACCTCGCCGCCACCGTGATCCGGGGCCTCGTCGCCGACGTCCCAGCGCTGGACCCGGCGCGCATCGACGACGTCTACTGGGGCGCCGCCAACCAGGCCGGCGAGGACAACCGCAACGTCGCCCGCATGGCGGCGCTGCTGGCGGGCCTGCCCGAGTCGGTCCCCGGCGCCACGGTCAACCGCCTGTGCGCGTCCGGCCTGGAGGCGGTGACGACAGCCGCCCGCACCGTCGCGGCGGGCGAGGCGGACATCGTGCTGGCCGGCGGCTCCGAGTCCATGAGCCGCGCCCCCTTCGTCCTGCCCCGCCCCGACGAGGCCCTGCCGCACCGCATGGAGACCTTCGACACCCGGCTCGGCTGGCGCCTGGTCAACCCGGCGATGAAGGAACTGCACGGCCTGCTGGCCATGGGCGAGACGGCCGAGGAGGTCGCCGAGCGCCACGGCATCCCGCGTGAACGGCAGGACGAGTTCGCGCTGCGCAGCCACCAACGGGCCGCCGAGGCCCGCAAGAACGGCCACTTCGACGACGAACTCCTGCCGGTCGAGCGCCCGGACGGGGTGCTGGTCGACGGCGACGAATGCATCCGCGAGGACACGTCGTACGAGAAGCTCTCCCGGCTGAAGCCGGTCTTCCGCAAGGGCGGCACGGTCACCGCGGGCAACGCCTCGCCGATGAACGACGGCGCCGCCGGACTGCTCCTGGTCAGCGAGGAGGCACTGAACGACCTCGGCCTGGAGTCCCTCGGCCGCTATGTCGCCGGCGCCTCGGCCGGTGTCCACCCCGATGTGATGGGCCTCGGCCCGGTCCCGGCCACGCGCAAGGTGCTGGCCCGCGCCGACTGGGCGATCGGCGACATCCAGGAGGCCGAGTTCAACGAGGCGTTCGCGGCCCAGGCGCTCGCGTGCATGGACGAACTCGGCATCGACCCCGAGCTGGTCAACCCGAGCGGCGGTGCCATCGCGCTCGGGCACCCCCTGGGCAGCTCCGGCGCACGGATCCTCACGACGCTGCTGCACCGGATGCGGCGGACGGGGGCGGAGCGCGGGCTGGCCACCATGTGCGTGGGCGTCGGACAGGGGAGCGCGGTGCTGGTGGAGCGGCACTAGCAATCTCCCAACTGGCGAGACGGTCCTTACCGGTACCTGATGTCTGCACATAGCATCGGTCTCCGCATGGACACGATGACTCTTTGGCACATCACAGGCTGGGAGTTCGCCGCGCTCGCCTTCGCGGCCCTGCTCGTCGGCTTCTCGAAGACCGCCGTGAGCGGGGCCAACACGGTCAGCCTGGCGATCTTCGCCGCCGTACTGCCCGCCCGCGCCTCCACCGGCGTCCTGCTGCCGATCCTGATCGCCGGCGACGTGCTCGCCGTCCTCACCTACCGGCGGCACGCCCACTGGCCCACGCTGTGGCGGCTGTTCCCCGCGGTCGCCGCCGGTGTCGTCTTCGGCACGCTGTTCCTGATGTGGGCGGACGACGGGATCGTCCGTACGTCGATCGGCGCGATCCTGCTGATGATGGCGGGCGTGACGGTGTGGCGCCGCCGTACGGCCGAGAAGGGGGACGAACCGGACTCGGTCACCAGCAGGGCCGGCCGGGTCAAGGCCCGCTCGTACGGCGTCCTCGGCGGCTTCACCACGATGGTCGCCAACGCGGGCGGCCCGGTGATGTCGATGTACCTGCTGTCGGCCGGCTTCCGCAAGCTCGGCTTCTTGGGGACCTCGGCCTTCTTCTTCCTGATCGTCAACGTCTCCAAGGTGCCCTTCAGCGCCGGGCTCGGCCTGATCGACGGCCCCTCGCTGCTGCTCGACGCGGCACTCGTGGTGTTCGTCGTGCCCGGTGCGCTGCTCGGCAAATGGGCCGTGGACCGCATCAACCAGCGGCTGTTCGAGCAACTCGTGATCGCGGCGACGGTCGTGGGCGGCGTACAGCTACTGGTGCACTGACCCCTGCAGTTCCGCCAGCAGGGCGGGCAGATCGGCGAACGAGTCGATCACATGGTCGGGCGTGCCGCTCGCCGCCCGATGGGTCTCCGGCAGATACTTCCCGGTCTTCACCAGTACGCCCCTGACACCCGCCCGCTGGGCCGCCAGTACATCGGACTCGATGTCGTCCCCGACCATCACCGCATCGCCCGCACCGGCCCCCACATGTGCCAGCGCCGCCTCGAAGAACGCGGTCGACGGCTTCCCCGTGATCTCCGCCTCGACCCGCGCGGCCTTCTCCAGCCCGGCCAGAAACGCCCCGGTGTCGAGCTGCAGCCCCTGCTCCGTACGCCAGTACAGATTCCGGTGCATGGCCACCAGCAGCGCCCCGCGCTGGAGATACCCGAAGGCCCGGTTGAGCGCCGCGTAGCCGAACTCCGGTCCGGCACCCCCGACGACCACGACATCCGGCGCGGTGTCGTCGTCGGCGTCACCGTCACCCTCGTCCGCGTCGACGACGGTGACCCCGCCCAGATCCTCCGCGATGTCCCCGCTGTTCAGCAGCACACACCGGGCCCCCGGGCAGTGCTCGGCGAGATACGCGGCGGTCACGGCCGGTGCGGTCAGGATGTCCTCGGCGGACACCGCGAACCCCGCCTCCGCCAGCACCCGGGCGATCGACGCCCGCGTCCGCGAGGTCGTGTTCGTGACCAGCGCGACCCTCAGCCCGGCCTCGCGGATCTCCCGCAACGCCTCGACCGCACCCGGCAACGGCTGCCACGAGACGGTGAGGACCCCGTCGATGTCGATCAGGACGGCACGTACGGCTCCCATACCAGGACGATAGCGACCACCCCCGCCGACTCCGCTCAGGGAGCGATCCCGACACCCTCGATCCTGCTCCACTCCCGCTCCTGACCGGCCGTCATGGCCGGCCACTCAAGACCGCCCGGCCGCGGCCTGACGCGCGAGTCGTACGGTCCCGGACGGTACCCGGGGTCGAAGAAGCAGCCCGTGCCGTACGTCCCGTCGAACGCGCCGCACGACTCCGCGACCGACCGGGGCGTGGGCTTGCTGCCCTTGCGCACCCAGGCGTCCAGCGCGGCGATCGACGCCGCGTACTCGGCATCGCTCAGCTCACTGTGCTCGCGCTCCCGCGTGAACGTCCGCACCAGGTGCCCGTCCCGCCCGGCCCCCTCCAGCGTGGCCCGGTAGGCCGCCGTGTGCTCCACGAACACCGTGGGGTCGTCGATCGCCTGCAGGATCAGCACCGGGATCGAGACCTTGCCGGTGAGATCGCTGTCGTAGGAGAGATCGCGTACGGCCGTGGGGTCGGGGGCGAACCGCTCGACACCGGCGTTGAGCGCCTCGTCGTCATGCGACCCGGAGTAACGGACGCCCTGGTTGCCGAAGGGGTTCCGGCCCCCGAGGCGCTTGTGCACGATGTCCCGGAACGTGAAGGTCGCGAACCGCAGATGCGACTCCAGCGTGCGCTCCGGGACGCCCGTGACCGCCAGGATGTCGTCGAGGTGGCGCTGCTGCAGCGCGGTCCGCTCCTCGGGCGCCGACGCGTAACCGGTGCACTCCTGAAGGCGGTCGCGCAGTCCGGCGGTCGTCAGGGTCGAATCGGCGCGCAGGCCCTGCCACAGCGGGTACTGCTGCTCCGTCGGGCGGGGATGGTTGGCGCAGTAGTACTGGTAGACGACGCGCAGGTCGACCCGGTAGTCGTAGCCGCGCGAGCCACCGGCGAGGACGCCGTTGGTGAGCAGCGCCCCGTCGTACGCCCCCGGCCGTCTGCCGTAGGTCTCCACGACCTTCGCGGCGACGTTCCCGCCCCACGACTGGCCGTGCACATACGTCCGCCGCGGCCTGCCGAACTCCCCGACGAACAGCCGGCGCACGCTTTCCGTGTCGGCGGCGGCCATCCGCGTCCCGTAGCCGCCCCGTCGGTACGACGAACCCGCCCAGGCGTAGCCCTCCTTCACCATCACCGACCAGCGGCGCAGATCGTCGAGGCTGCGGGCGGGGTCCGAGTCCGCCGCGAGGTCGGGGCCGCCGTGGGCGTGCACGACGAGGGAGCCGTTCCAGTGGTCGGGCACGGCTATCGTGTAGAAGGCGCCGTCCGCGTCGCGGCCCGAGTAGCAGCTGGCCCGGCCGGCCAGATCGGCGGGGCAGTCGGCACGCGCAGGTCCCGTCGTCTCCCCCCGGGCGTTCGAGGCGCCGACGAGGATGCCGACGGTCAGGACCCCGGCCAGCACTGCGGCCAGCGCCGTACGCCGCTGCTGGGCGGGCGGGACCGACCGGCGGATCAGTGCGTGCGTTCTCGTCCAGTCCAAGACGCTGCTCCTCGTCCTTGTCGGCGCGCCGTCGAGCCGTGCGCCGCGATGCTAGGGATGGATGGGTTGGGGAGCCACGATCTGACCGTTGTGTTCATAGTGTTCGCGGTGGAGCGCCCGGGTCGGGCAGCACGACGCGCGTTTGACGTGCTGCCCTGCGCGTTCCGGGCATCGCCTTGCGCGTTTCGGGCACCGACGGCCGTGATCCGGGCACCGGCGCGGGGCCTGTGGCCCCACCGCTCCGCTCCCTGCGACCCACCTCGTACGCTCGCCCCATGTCCCCCCGCCACATCCTGATCCTCGGCGGCACCACCGAGGCCCGAGAACTCGCCGCCGCGCTCGCGGCGCACCCCGGCGTCCACGTCACGACCTCCCTCGCGGGGCGCGTGACACGGCCGGGCGCGGTCGAAGGGGACGTACGCATCGGCGGGTTCGGTGGCGCGGAGGGGCTGGCCGACTGGTTGCGCGCCGAGCACGTCGACACCGTGGTCGACGCCACCCACCCCTTCGCCGAGTCGATCACGGCGAACGCGGCCCGTGCCGCTCGGGCGACCGGGGTGCCGGCGGTCGTGCTGCGCCGCCCCGGCTGGCGTCCCGGGCCCGGGGACCGCTGGCACGAGGTCGCGTCGCTGGACGAGGCCGCGGCTCTGCTGCCCGGCCTCGGACACCGGGTGTTCCTGACCACCGGCCGCCTGGGCCTGGCGGCCTTCGCCCACCTGACGGACCTGCACTTCGTCGTACGGTCCGTCGACCCGCCCGAGCCACCGATGCCCCCGCACACCGAAGTGCTCCTGGCCCGCGGCCCGTTCACGCCGGCCGATGAGACGGCACTTCTGTACGAGCACCGCATCGACGTCCTGGTGACCAAGGACAGCGGCGGCACGGCGACCTCGGCCAAACTGACGGCCGCCCGCCGACTCGCCCTCCCGGTCGTGGTCGTACGACGTCCCCCGCTCCCGGCGGGCGTGGAGGCGGTGCCGGACGTGGCGGGGGTGCTGGGGCTGCTCGGCCTCCGTCCGTGACGGCCGCCAAGCCCGTGTCGGCCACCACCGACCCCATGATGAGTACCGAGAACCCGCCCCGGCCGCCCGGCCGAAGAGCGGCGGGCCGCCCGTCATCGTGACTCGCCCGTCATCGTGACTCGCTCGGCGCGAGTTCCTTGGCGCGGCTGGGCAGCCCGGCGCTCAGGTCCTCGACCAGCAGACGCTTGGCGATCGTGTGGACCGCGTCGCGCAGATCCGTGCCCGGCGGACGGCCGATGTCCTCGTGCACCCGCTGTTCGAGCCAGGTGCCCCACGCCTTGCCGATGACCTGGGCCTCGCGGGCGCCCGCCGCGGTGTGGGAGACGAGGGAGTCGTCGCGGGTGAGATAGCCCTCCTGGACCATCCGGTCGAAGACCGGCAGGAGTACTTCCGGGGGCATGTGGCGACGGGCCGCGATCAGTCCGAGGCTGGCGTGGCCGACCAGGTTGGTCAGCAGCTCGACCTGGATCACCGCCCAGGCGCCGGCCACATCGAGCCGGGTGTCGGAGTCCGCGATGATCCGGCGTGCGGTGTCGGGCCCCAGACCGCCGATGATCTTCCCGACGGACGCCTCCAGAAGCCGCTGTGCGTTGGCGTCGTGCGGCGACGCGAACCCGTCGCCCATGTCGGTGGACCCCATCCGCGCACTGTCGCGCAACGGCACCTGCTTGAGGAACAGGGCGACGAAGAAGCCGAGCGCCGCGACCGGCACCGTCCACAGGAAGACGGTCTGGAGTGTGTCGGCGTAGGCCTCGACGATGGGGGCGGCGGTGTCGGGCGGCAGCCCGTGCAGGCCCTCGGGGCTGGTCGCGGCCTGGGAGATGGCGGCCGGATCGAGGCCGGAGCCGGTCTGCGCGGCGGCCTCGACGGCCTCGGTGAGGTTGGGCGTGAGCGTGTTGGTGTAGATGGTGCCGAAGACGGCCGTGCCGAACGAACTGCCCAGCGTACGGAAGAAGGTGACGCCGGACGTGGCGGTGCCGAGGTCGGCGTAGACGACCGTGTTCTGCACGGCGATCGTCAGGACCTGCATGGACAGGCCGATGCCGGTGCCCAGCACGCACATGTACAGCGACTCCAGCCAGGCACTCGTCGACGGCCCCATCAGGGACATCAGGAACAGCCCGACGGCCATCACCAGGGAGCCGACGATCGGGAAGATCCGGTACTTCCCGGTCTTGCTGACGACGGTGCCGCTGAACACGGAGGCGACGAGCAGTCCGGCCACCATGGGCAGCGTCCGCACCCCGGAGATGGTGGCCGAGTCGCCGTCGACGTACTGCAGATAGGTCGGCAGATAGGTCATCGCGCCGAGCATGGCGAAGCCGACGATGAAGCTGAGGACGGAGCACACCGAGAAGACCGGGTTGGCGAACAGCCGCATCGGCAGCATCGGTTCGGCGGCTCGTGTCTCGGCCCAGCAGAACAGCCCGAGGGCGACGGCACCGCCGACGAACAGACCGATGATGACGCCCGAGTTCCAGGGATACTCGTTGCCGCCCCAACTCGTCGCCAGAATCAGCGCGCTGGCGCCGACCGCGACGAGCCCGATGCCCAGGTAGTCGATGATCGGCCGGGACGCCGACTTCACGACCGGGATGGTCCGGGCCGCCGCGATGACGACGACGATCGCGATCGGGACGTTGACGTAGAACGCCCAGCGCCAGGTGAGGTGATCGGTGAACAGCCCGCCCAGCAGCGGCCCGATCACCGTCGCCACCCCGAACACGGCGCCGATCGCGCCCTGGTACTTGCCGCGCTCCCGGAGCGGGATGACGTCCGCGATCAACGCCATCGCCGTCACCATCAGACCGCCGGCCCCGATGCCCTGCATCGCCCGCCAGACGATCAGCAGCGTCATGTTGGAGGCCAGGCCGCACAGGAACGAGCCCGTGATGAACACGATCGCGGAGACCTGGAAGACGACCTTGCGGCCGAAGAGGTCGCCGAACTTGCCGACCAGGGCCGTCGAGACGGTCTCGGCGAGCAGGTACGACGTCACCACCCAGGACATGTGCTCGGCCCCGCCCAGGTCCGACACGATCGTCGGCAGCGCGGTGCCCACGATCGTCTGGTCGAGGGCCGCGAGCAGCATCCCCAGCATGATCGTCACGAAGACGACATTGCGCCGGCGCGCGTCCAGCACGGGCGGCTGGGAGGCGCCGGACGGCGCGGTTTCCTCGACGAGGCTCACGGGGCCACGATCACAGCGGTGGACCCGCGACGCATGCGGAGACGGTCCGCTCGGGTGCCGCGAGGCGGCAGGCGGTGGCCGCCTTCTGGGAGCCTGTGAAGGCGCCTGCTGCCCGCCTGCTTCGCCTACTGCTCTCTCACTGCTCGTTCGGCTTCCGGCGCAGCAGATACGTGTCCATGATCCAGCCCTTTCGCTCCCGTGCCTCGGCGCGCAGCCGCTCGATACGGGGTGCGGCCTCGGCGATCGGGCCGGAGGCGAGGATCTCGTCCGGGGTGCCTATGTACGCGCCCCAGTAGATGTCGATGTCCTGGTCGGTGTACCGCCGGAAGGTCTGGTGGGCGTCGAGCATCACGACCACGTCGTCCACGCCCTCGGGGAAGCCCTCGGCCAGCCGCCGCCCGGTGGTGATCTGCACGGGCCGGGCCACTCGGTTCAGTCCCGTCCGATGCCGGGCGACGAGCGCGGAGACACTGCTGATGCCGGGCACGACGTCGTACTCGAAGTCGACCTCGCCCTTGTCGAGGACCTCCTGAAGGATCCCGAGCGTGCTGTCGTACAGCGCGGGATCACCCCAGACCAGGAACGCGCCGGTCTCGTCGTCGCCCAGCTCCTCGGCGATCAGCCGCTCGTAGATCCCGGCGCGGGCACTGCGCCAGTCCCCGACGGCGGGGGAGTAGGAGGCACCCCCGGCGGCCCGGTCCCGCTCCGGGTCCCGAGCCTGCACAACCCGATAGGTGCCCTCCGTTATGTGCGCGTCCAGCATGTCCCGGCGCAGCTGCGTGAGGTCCGACTTCACCTCGCCCTTGTCGAGGATGAAGAACACGTCCGTGTCCCGCAGCGCCCTGACCGCCTGCAGCGTCAGCTGCTCGGGATCGCCCGCCCCAATACCGATGACATGAATCTTTCGCACGCCACGAGTCTGCCCCATGCCACTGACAGCGAGGACAGCGCGCCCGCCTATGACGAGGTCGGCCGACGAGGTCAGCACGCCCGCCTCACACCGAGCGCCTCGCTACGACGCCCCGCGCAACCGGGGCGCCCGGTCTCCCGCGTCCACGGTCGCGCCGCCCTCCTCCACGGTCCCGGCCAGCTCCCGCGCCCACCCGGCCACGCCCGCGAGATCCATCCCGTACGGCCGCGCCCGCCGCTCCGCCGACGCCCACTCCTCGACCGCCCCGGCCCCGCGCCGCAGCAGCCGCGCCCCGCCGGTGACGTTCCCCCGGGCCGCGTGCGTCAGCCCCACCGCGAGCTGGGCCAGTCCCCGCCACAGGGCCCGCTCCTCGTCGGGGCCGCTCTTCCAGGCGTCCTCGAACACCTCGTGGGCATGGAACGGCTTCCCCGCGTCGAGCAGTTCCTGCGCCTCCGCGACGGTCTGCTCCGGCGTGCGGACGACACCCTCGGGCTGGCGGTCGACGCCCTCCGCGCCGTAGGGCAGCGGCCGTCCGAGGCCGTCCCGCGGCCGGGCGTTGCGTGCCCGCCCCTCGCTGTCCCGGTCCCGTGCGCCTGTCCGTCGCTCGGACGATGAGTTACCCATACGCCGATTGTGCCCGGCCGGCGGATTCCGCCCGGCCGGCGCCCGCTGCGGCGCGGCCCCCGCCGTGAGGTAAAGTTCTCTTCGCGCGATCACGCGGTTCACCGCGGGTCGGCAGCATCGGGACGTGGCGCAGCTTGGTAGCGCACTTGACTGGGGGTCAAGGGGTCGCAGGTTCAAATCCTGTCGTCCCGACGGTGCGAAGGGTCTTCGCGGGCGAGAGCCTGCGGGGGCCCTTTTTGTATGCCCGCCTTTCTGTGCCCGCCGGTGTCTCCGCCGGGTCCGCGTAGCCACCGTCGCAGCCTCACCTTGACCGATGTCCGTTTTGATGTAGTGTGTACGTATACATCGTAAACATCTCTGGGTGACTGTCGTGAGTCCTCTGATCGGTCCTGGTCCGCTGTCTTGGGTCGTCGGCGGACCAGGACCCGCGAGGAGGAGGGCACATGAACCGTCCACTGCGTGTCACGGTGGTCACGACCGCCGGGATCCTCGGCGGTGCGGAAGTCTGGCTGCTCGCGTTGCTCGACGCGACCGACCGGCTGGACGTGGACGCGGTGATGCTGGGCAAAGGGCCCCTGGGTGAGGAGTTCCGCCGCAGGGGAGTGCCCTGTGTCACGCTTCCGACGGGGCGGACCGGGGCGGCGATCGTGGCCTCCGCGCTGTCGCTCGCGCGCCGGTTGCGGGCCGACCGGCCGGACGTGGTCCTCGCCAACGGGATCAAGGCGGCGTGTGTGTGCGCCCTGGCCGCGTGGTGCACCGGGGTGCGCTGCGTGTGGGCCAAGCACGACTACACCCACCCCCGCCTGATGAAGCTCCTGGCCGCGCTCATCGACGACTGCGTGGGGACGGCGGACGGACTGGTCGTCGCCTCGCGGCATCCCCGTGCCGTACTCGTACCGTTCCCCGCGCCGGAGGGCACCGCACTGCCCCGTGAGGCCGCCCGGGAGGAGCTGGTCCGACACGGTGCGCGGCTCAACGGCCACGACGAGCGGCTGCTGCTCACCGTCAGCCGGCTGGTCTTCAACAAAGGCGTGGACAACGCGATCGAGGCACTGGCGCAGCCCGGCGGCGAGCGCTGGCGGCTGGCCGTCGTCGGGGGCGAGGATCCGACCGAACCCGGGGAGCAGGACCGGCTCTCGCAGCTGGCCACCGACCTCGGCGTGGGCGACCGCGTCGACTTCACGGGCTTCATCAAAGACGCCTGGCGGATCATCCCCGGAGCCGACGCCGCCGCGGTGCTGACCAAACCCACCCCCGCCATGCCCCATCCGGAGGGGTTCGGGGCGGTCGCCCTGGAGGCGATGCGCTCCGCGGTCCCCGTGATCACCACGCCGGGCCCCGTCGCCGACCGGGTGGCGGAACCGGGCGCCGCGCACGCCGGGATCGCCGTGCCGCCCGGTGACTCCACCGAGGTCGGCCAAGCGCTGCGCCGTTTGACGGACCACGACACACGCGCCGCCATGGGCACCGTGGGACACCGGCTGACCGCGTCCCATCCGGGCCCCGCCGACTGCGCCGGACGGCTGGTGCAGATCCTCTCCGAGACCGCTCGGCTGCCCGGCGCGGGACTGACCGGGAGCGCGCCGGTCTCGGTGGTGACGACCGTGCTCGACGAGGCCGATGTGATCGACCGGCTGCTCGGCCTGCTGGCGCCCCAACTGGTCGAGGACGGCGACGAGATCGTCGTGGTAGACGGCGGCTCGACCGACGACACGGCCGACCGGGTCGAGGCCTGGGCCGCGAAGGACGCCCGCATCCGGCTGCTCCGCCTCCCCGGCTCCACCATCTCGGCCGGCCGCAACGCCGGTGTGCGCGCGGCGGGCAACGCGCTGATCGCCTGCACCGACGCCGGCTGCTACCCCGAGCCGGACTGGCTGGCCCGGCTGCGTGCGGCGGCGGCCGAGTCCGTTCCGCCCGCCCTGATCACCGGCGTCTACCGGGCGGACGGGCAGGGGGCGTTGAGCCGGGCCATGTCGGCGGTGGGGTATCCGGTGCCCGAGGAGGCCCGTCATCCGGGTCCCTGGACCCGCGTGTACTGCCGGCTCTTCGGCCGTGGCCTGGACGCGGCCATGCCCACCGGGCGTTCTATGGCCTTCTCCCGCTCCGCCTGGCAGGACGCCGGGGGATTCCCCGAGCATCTGCACACCGCCGAGGACGTGCTCTTCGGCCGCGCCGTCGTCGGGGCCGGCCATCGGGCGGTGCTGGCCTCCGCCGCCGAGGTGGGCTGGGAACAGCGGCCGACGCTGCGCCGGACGGCGGCGATGTACTTCCACTACGGCGAGGGCGGCGGACGGTCCGCCGACCCGCGCCTGGTGGGCCGGGACATGGCCCGAGCGGGCGCCTACGCCCTCGGTCTCGCCGCGCTGGTGACGGGCCCACGCGCCCGCTTCGCCGCGGCCACCGCGTTCACGGCGTATGTGTCACTGCCGCTCACCAGGGCCGTGCGCCGACACCACTGGACGGCCGTGCCGCTCGTCCCCTTCGCCGCGGCGGTCCGCGACCTCGCCAAGGCGGCCGGGGCCGGGCGCGGACTGGCCGGCCGGCTGAGGTCGGGCCGGGCCACCGCGGACGCTTCGGACAAGGACGGTGCCTCATGAACCACGCCCACGCCTCCAGGCAACCGCTGGTGCTGATGTACCACGGTGTCGGCCTGCGCTCCGCGAGCCAGGACCCGTTCTGCCTGTTCGTCCCGCCGGACACCCTCTACCGGCAACTGCGCGGGCTGCTCGACCGGGGCTGGACGCCCCTGACGCTCCGCCGCTACCTGCGCGGCGGCTTCCCCAGGCGCAGCGTGCTGGTGACCTTCGACGACGGCTACCGGGGCCTGCTGGACGAGGGCGTGCCGGTCCTGGGAAAACTGGGGTTCCCCGCCACCGCGTTCGTGCTCAGCGGCGTACTCGGCGGCACCTCCGCATGGATGGCCGAGATGCCCGACGAGCCGCTGCTGGACGCCGACGGTGTGCGCGCCCTGGCCGACGCGGGACTGGATGTCGAATGCCACGGATGGGACCACAGCGACCTCGCCAACGCCGGGCCCGGGACCCTCGTCCGCAATCTCAGGGATGCCGCGGCGGCCCTGGCCGACATCACCGGCAGGCGCGCCCGCGCGTTCGCCTACCCCTACGGAACGCACGACCCCGCCGCCCGCAGAGCAGCGGCCGAAGCCGGGTTCGAGGTCGCGTTCAGCGTGCACGACGGCGCCGGGCGCTACGCCATCCCGCGCGTCGACATCAACGCCACCGAGATCGACGCGACCTTCCGTCTGAAGACCTGGCGCGGCTATCCCGCCGTCCGCCGGGTGTCCGGCGCGGTGCCACTGCTGCGCCCCGCCCTGCACTCCCTGATCGGCTTCGCCCAACGGCCCTGACGGCCTTGGCGGTTCTGACGGCCTAGAGGACGGCCTTGAGGGCTCTGGCGGCCTCGCCGGTCCTGACTGCCGCGCGGGCTCGCCGCCCAGACGCTGCGGGCGTCGTCGTACACGGTGTACATCCGCTCCACGACCTGCCGTACGTCGTGATGGCGGCGGACGTGTATCCCCGCCTCCGCACCGAGCGCCCGGCCGGTCGCCGGATCGGCGAGCAGGCGGGCCATCGCGGTCGCGAGCGCGCCCGGGTCCTCCAACGGGACGACGGCGAAGGGCACATGGTGGGGCGGGAGGAACTCCCGGGCCCCCGGCACATCGGTGACGACGACAGGGCGGGAGCAGGCCATGGCCTCCAGCGGGGCGAGCGCCATCCCGGCTTCCCAGCGGGAGGCCAGGACCACGAGATCGGCCGCGAGATACCAGTCACGAGGGTCCACGACGGCTCCGGCGAAGCCGACGGACGACGACGCCCGTGCCGCCAGAACCGAACGGTCCAGCCCGCCCCCGACCAGGACCAGCCCCGCCCCCGGAATCCGCCCCTCGACCTCCGTCCAGGCGTCGAGCAGCACGTCCTGCCCCTTCTGACGGCACAGGCGTGCCACGCACACGGCCAGCGGACCGGTGCCGCACACGCCGAGCCGCTGCCGAGCGGCGTCACGCGAAGACGCCTCCGGCGGGGTCAGCCAGTCGAGGTCCACCCCGTTGCGTACGACGGTGCAACGGGACCGGATGCCGACGGCCGTCCCGTGGGCACGCTCGCCCTCGCTCACGCACACCACCTGATGCGCCCAGCGCGCTCCCGTCCTCTCCCACCGCACCGTGGCCCTGCGCAGGGCGGCGGCGGACACGGCGTCGAACGACCAGGCATGCGGCTGATAGACGGTCGGCACCCGCCCGCGGATCGCCAGGCGGCCCGCGAGTCCTGCCTTCGCGCTGTGCAGGTGCACCACGTCCGGACGCACCAGGTCCACGATGTGCCGCACTCCGGCGACCTCGCGGGGCAACGCCGGACCGGGGGAGCGCACGGCGTCCCACCGCACCACTCGGGCCCCGCGCCGCGCGGCCGTCCACCACAGCGTGCCGGTCATCGGACAGGCCACGATCACCTGGTCGCCTCTGGCGCACTGCCCGGCGGCCAGATCCGTGACCACCCGGGCGACGCCCGCCTCGCTCGACTGCGCGATATGCAGGATGGTCCGCCTCACGGCGCCGCACCCTTCAGCGCCACCTCACCCCGCGCCACCTCCCCCGGCGCGCCCCCGTCCACTCCCCCTTCGTCCGGACCGCTCTTGCCCCCGGCCATCCGCACCCGCAACGGCTTCGTCAGCCGTCGGGCCACCGTTCCGCTGAACCGCACCGCCTCGGCGACGGCCGGCACCGGATCGTCCCGGCTCACCCAGGCGCGTTCGAGGTTCCGCCGGGGCAGTGGCGCCGGGAGTCGGCGGTCGCGCCAGGCGGTCACCGTGGCCGACACGGCGTCCAGGTTGCCGACGATGAAGCCGCGGCCGTGGATCTGCGACCCATCCGAAATGTGCCGCCCCGTCAGGTCCAGGTACATCGCGCGGACCACGTCCAGCCCCTGCGCCGTGTTGAAGAGGCGGAACTGCTGTCCGAACCGGGGATTGAAGTCGATCAGCTTGTAGCGGCCGTCGCGCCGGTCGAACCGCCAGTCGAGGTCCGCGATCCCGCAGTAGCCGATCGCCCGGCACAACTCGGCGGCCAGTGTCGCGAGGACGGTGTTGCGCCGCGCCCACGCCCGCGTGGTGAGGCCCGACTTGGGCGGCCAGGAGCGGAACTTGTGCCCGGTGAAGACGAACCGGGGTGTGCCTCCCGCGCCGCAGTAGAGGTGGGTGAACCACTCCTCGGCGATGTCGAGCGCGATGTGCTCCTGCACGATGACGGAGGGGGACTCGGCCGCCCCGCACCGGGCGAGCAGCTCCGCCTCGTCGTGCACCACCGTGGTGTGCCCCATCGCGGAGTCGTTCAGCTTGGTGAACGGCTCCTTGTCCTTGAGGACCACCGGGTAGCCCCACTCACGGCTCACCTCGACCAACTCGGCCCGGTCGACCGGCGATCGGGTCCGCGGAGTGGGCACCCCGTGCTCCTCGCAGATCCGGTGCAGCCCCTCCTTGCTGGCCACCCTCCGGGGCAGCGCCGGCGGCACGGGAGGCAGCACGAACCACTCGGCCAGCCGGTCGGCGTTCTCCGCCAGCAGCACGGCGGCCTCGTCGCCCTCCGCCACGGCCACGGTGGGGCGCCCGATCTCCCGGCCCATCCGCAGGAGGAGCGAGACGAGTTCGGACGTGTCCTCGGCGCCGGTCGTCGGGTGGACGAAGCGGCCGGCGAGGTGGCGCGAGAGGGCGACCGGGGTGAACCGGTCCTCGACCATGGCGTACGCCGGAACGCCCATGCGGCCCAGCGTGCGCACCACGCCGAGTCCGCCGTGGAGTTGGGGGAAGCGCCCCACCTTGACGAGCAGTGCCGGTACGGAGTCGCTCATGAGGGGCTCCCGGTCAGCAGGCGCCGGTCCGGCGCACGACCGCGGACGGCGTCCGCAGCAGGATGGACAGGTCCAGGGCGGGCGACCAGTTCTCGACATAGCTCACATCGAGCCGGTCCCGCTCGTCGGTGGGCAGGCAGGAACGACCGCTGACCTGCCACAATCCGCTCATCCCCGGCTTCACCAGCAGCCGGTGACCGCCGTCCTCGCTCAGACGGGCGACCTCGTCCTTCACCAGGGGTCTCGGGCCGACGAGGGACATATGGCCCGCGACCACGTTGAACAGCTGCGGCAGTTCGTCCAGTGAGGACGAGCGCAGGAAGGACCCCGCCCTGGTGACGCGCGGGTCGTCGGCGATCTTGAAGAACCGGTCGCAGCCGTAGCGGTTGAGGTGGGCGAGCCCGGGCTTGAGCAGCTCCGCGCCACGGTGCATCGACCGGAACTTGAGAAGGGTGAACTCCCGGCCGTCGCGCCCGATGCGGCGCTCCCGGTAGAACGAGGGGCCCGGGCTGTCGAGCCGTACCCATACGGCGATGGCCGCCATCAGCGGCGCAAGCAGCAGGATGCCCAGCAGGGCCAGCAGACGGTCGGTCAGCTCCTTGGGGACACGGGACCGCGTGGAGAGCCTGGGCGCGCGCAGCTGCAGCAGGGGCACCCCGGCGACCGGACGCACGGCCAGCCTCCCGGGCGTGACGTCGGCGAGGACCGGCGCGAGCAGCAGGTCGACGCCCGCCGCCCGCAGCTCCCAGGACAAGCGCCGCAGCCTTTCGGCGCCCAGCTCGGGGCCGGGCAGCGCGATGACCGCGTCGCAGCGGGTCCGCCGTACGGTCTTGAGTAGATCCACGGCTTCTCCGGGCACGTCGGCATCGCTCCCCGGAGCCGCCGGGCCGGTGAGACAGACGGCGACGACCTGCGGGCCGGGGGAGCGTCCCCTCCTCAGCGCGGCGAGCAACTCGGCGGCGGACTCGGCGGGGCCGAGCACGAGCACCCGTTCGGCGTTCCCGATCCGGCCCGAGCCGGAGCATGTCCTCGCCCGCCGGCACCGGCGCAGCCCGAGGGTGAGCGCGGCGGCGAGGAGCAGTGCGATCAGGGCGTCGTGCAGCAGGTCGTCGCGGGGTGCGAACAGCCAGGCGGTGCCGGCCGCGGCGGCGGCCACGCAGGTCGCCCGGAGCACCGGGCGCAGGCGGTCCGCGTGGGCATCGGGCCCGTACATCCGTTGTGACGTCAGGAAGAGCAGCCACAGCGGGACGAACACGGCCGGGACGAACCAGCGATGGGAGAGCAGCAGCACCCCGCCCGCGGCGAGGGCCGCGGCGAGCGCGTCGATGGCGAGCAGGACCGGCAGCGCAGAACTGCGGCCCGGACGCCTGCGCGTCCCTTCCGCGGTCCCCGCCGGTCCGGCGCGGGTCGATTCCTCTGCGACGTCCTCTGCGACGGCCACGGCTCGCTACCTCACCTCTTGGCCGGTCTTGATTGCCCTGATGTGTACGTTTACGATGTATATATACATACGTCGGAAATGGGGCAGTAGTCAAGAAGTCGCAGATGGGAAGGTCGGCCAGCGCCATGAAGCCACCAGGAGACACCAAAGTCGCCGTGATAGGCGCAGGCCCTTACGGGCTCTCCGTCGCCGCCCACCTCCGGGCCCGCCAAGTGCCGTACCGGATCTTCGGTGAGCCGATGGAGGGCTGGTGCTCGCACATGCCGCGCGAGATGTACCTCAAGTCGTCCCCCTTCGCCTCGTCGATCTCCGCCCCCGCCTCAGGGCACGGGCTCGGGGACTTCCGGGCCGAGGAAGGCCGTCCCCAAGGCCGCGAGCGGGAACCCGTGCCGCTGTCCGAGTTCGTGCGCTACGGACTCTGGTTCCAGCGGAACTGCGTCCCCGACCTGGAACGGACCGCGGTACGCCATGTCGACCGCTCCCGTGCCGGCCGGTACCGGGTCACGCTGGACTCCGGGGACGAGTTCACCGCGCGCTCCGTCGTCGTCGCCACAGGAGTCAACCCCTTCGCGTACATCCCGCGCGAGCTGACCGAACTACGGGATGACGGCCTCGTCTCGCACACGGCGGACCACACGGACCTGTCCGTGTTCGAGGGCCGGCACGTCATCGTCGTCGGCGGCGGGCAGTCGGCCCTGGAGACCTCCGCCCTGCTGAACGAGGCCGGAGCCCGGCCCGCGGTGGTCGCCCGCACCAGTCCGTCCTTCGGCCCGCCCCCCGAGGCCGACCGGGCACAGGACCGTCCGCTGCATGCCCGACTGCTGTGGCCGGAGGCCGCGATGGGCACCGGATGGCCGCTGGTGGTCTGCAGCCGCGGGCCTTCCGCCATCCGGCACCTGCCGGCCCGGATCCGAGCCCACCTGCTGCGCACGGTCCTCGGACCGTCCGGCGCCTGGTGGCTGCGGGAGCGGGTGCAGGGCCGGGTCCCGGTGCTGTCCGGCCGCAGCCTCCACTCGGCGGCGCGCGAGAACGGCGGGGTGCGGCTGAGCGTGCGCAACCCCGGCGGCGACGTGGAGACCCTGTACGCCGACCACGTCATCGCGGGGACCGGATACCTGGTCGACGTCGACCGGGTGGAACTGCTGAGCGCAGAGGTGCGCCGGGCGGTGCGCAAGTCCGCCCCGGAGCCGCCTCAGCTGGCGGGTGCGCCCCAGCTGTCCGCCGACTTCCAGTCGTCCGTGCCGGGCCTGTACTTCGCGGGTCTCGCCGCCGCTCCCACCTTCGGCCCGCTGCTGCGCTTCGTGTGCGGCACGGGATTCGCCGCCCGGCGCATCAGCACCGCACTGGCGGCGAACGGCTCATCATCGGGCGGCTGAGCCGTCAGCCACCTCCGTCGAGGTCGGTGCGCTGACACAGCACCCGCAACGCGTCGCCGTCGAGCCGCATCTCGTACAGCTTCCCCCGTGCGTTCTCGAAGGGGCGATGGAGGATCATCATCAGCCTGCCGTCGAAGGCGTGGAACAGCATGCCGTGACCGCTGTCGTCGCGGACCAGCGGTCGCCGCTGCTCCCACGGCCCTTCGAGGTCACCGGACCTGGAGACGGCGTAGGTCTGCACATAGCCGCCGCCGACGGTGCCGTCCGGGCCGGCCGTGTGCTTCTCGTACGTCGACCAGAGCATGAGCAGTGCCCCGTCGGGAGAGCGGTGGAGCTGCGGGCCGTCGGTGACATAGGGCGGGAGCTGATGCGGTGCACCGGCGGGGATCTGCTCGCCGAGCCAGGGCGCGTCCGAGGCCTTGAACAGGAAGACCGGGTCTCCGACGGCCCGGGACAGGTCGGGGGCCAGCCGGATCGCCTCCATCGTGCCGTCGACGGTCTGCAGCCACTCGTGCGCGTACACCATCCAGGGCTGCCCGGACGGGGCGACGTAGAGGGTGCCGTCGAGGGTCATGAGGTTCTCGGGCGGGGTGGGGCGTGCGGGGGCGAGGACCCTGAAGGGACCCAGCAGCGAGTCGGACACGGCGATGATCGTGCCGCGCATGTGCTGGGGGAGCTGGAACGGCGTGCCCCAGGGGCCGGGCGGCGGGACCGGGAGCGGCTTGTCCTGGTCGTGCAGCGTGGTGAACAGGAAGTACTTGCCGCCCCAGACGTGCACCTCCGGCGCCCAGCCGCCGTCGGTCGCCCAGAGCCCCTCCTGCCCGCCGGTCCGGAACACGACGACCGGGGGCGTCCAGTCCCGCAGGTCCTGGCTCCGGTAGACCATCGTGCCGGTGCCCTCCACGCCCGACACGGACGGGTCGTTGGAGGTGTAGAGGTGGTAGGTGCGCGTCCTCTCGTCGGCGACGACGAAGGGATCGTGCAGCGGCATGTCGGGCAGTCGCATCAGGTCGGTCTCGGCCACGGGCGCAGAATAGGGCGCCGTCGTGCCGCCGCCGGTGCCGGGATGGTAGAAGCGGGCATGACCAACTTGCTCTTCCGCAGGACCCCGTTCTTCCGCGGGGCCCCGCACACGCCCTTCCGTACGGCGGTCTCCCGATGACCGCCGGTATCGACACCCCCGACCGCCGCGGCCGTACCGGACTCGACCGGACCGGCCGGGACCTGACCGGCAACCCCCGGGTGAAGGTGCGGGACGTGCGGCTGCTGTCCAGCCACTGGTACGTCGAGCGCACGACCACCTTCGACTTCCGGCACGCCGACGGCAGTTGGAGCACCCAGGAGCGCGAGACGCACGACCGCGGCAACGGGGCGACCATGCTGCTGTACGACGCCGAACGCGAAACGGTGCTGCTCACCCGCCAGTTCCGCTTCCCCGTCTACGTCAACGGACATCCCGACGGCATGCTCGTCGAGACACCGGGCGGTCTGCTCGACGACGATGACGAGCATCCGGAGATCGCCGTGCGGCGCGAGGTCGTGGAGGAGACCGGGCACACCATCGGCGAGGTCCGGCACGTCTTCGACGTCTATATGAGCCCGGGCTCGGTGACCGAACGCGTCAGCTTCTACGCCGCCGCCTACGGCCCCTCCACCCGCACGCACGAGGGCGGCGGCCTGGACGAGGAGGGCGAGGACATCGAGATCGTCGAACTGCCCTTCCGCGGGGCCCTGGAGATGATCCGCACCGGTGAGATCGCCGACGCGAAGACCATCATGCTGCTGCAGTGGGCGGCACTGGACGGGCCGTTCGCGAAGTGACCGTGCCCGGATGCCGCGAACTCCCTTGACTTGAAGTGCTCTTCAAGATGAAGACTCCCGTGCGTGCCCCGCAGGAGGGCACGTACGGGAGGGGTTCACCATGAAGTACCGCACCATCGGCACCGGCCCGGACAACCGCCGTGAGGTGAGCGTGCTCGCGCTCGGCGCGATGCTGTTCGGCTCGCGGACCGACGAGGAGACGTCGTTCGCCGTACTCGACCGCTATGTCGAGGCCGGCGGGAACTTCATCGACACGTCCGACAACTACGCCTTCTGGGAGGACGGCGGCCAGGGCGGCCAGAGCGAGCATCTGCTCGGCCGCTGGCGGCGCAGCCGCGGCATCGGCGACGAGATCGTCATCGCGACCAAACTCGGCGCCCGCCCCCTGACCCCCGGCACCGGCTACGTCGACAACCCGGAGGGGCTGTCCGCGAAGGTGATCCGCGAGTCCGCCGAGCGCAGCCGGGAACGGCTCGGCGTGGCGAAGCTCGACCTGCTCTACGCCCACATCGAGGACCACCGGGTCCCCCTCAGGGAGACCGTCGAGGGATTCGCCGAACTGGTCGCCGAGGGCACCGTCGGCCTGCTCGGCGTCAGCAACCACGCCGTCTGGCGGGTGGAGCGGGCCCGCGCGATCGCCGCGGCGGCCGGACTGCCCGGCTACGAGGTCCTCCAGTACGCCCACAGCCATCTCAGGCCGCGCACCGACGTACCCGGCGATCTCTTCCCCGACGGCAGCCTCGGCCACGCGGGCCCCGATCTGCTCGGCTATCTGCGCGCCGAGCCGGGCCTGACCCTGGTCGCCTACTCGCCGCTGCTGAAGGGCGCCTACGTCCACCCGGACCGGCTGCCTTCGGACTACGACCACCCGGGCACCCCGGCCCGTCTGACGGCCCTGCGCGAGGTGGCCCGGGAGACCGGCGCGACCGTCAACCAGGTCGTGCTGGCCTGGCAGATCGGCGGCGAGCTGCCGGTCGTCCCGCTCGTCGGCATGTCGTCGGTGGCCCAGCTGGAGGAGAACCTGGCCGCCGTCGACCTGGAGCTGACCCCGCAGCAGCGGGCCCGGCTCGACGGGGCCCACTGACCGCGCAGCGCACGGAGCGCCGCAGTACGCTCCAGACGGAGCCGAAGGAGAGTGGATCATGACCACTTTGCCCACCGAGCGATCCGTCCGGACCACCCCCGAAGGCCTCCGGTGGGAGCCCAGCGAACGCTGGGTGCGCGGGTACAAGGGCGAGGTCGCCGTCGTGGACAGCCGCCATCCCGTCCTCGTCTGGGAGCCGAGCCTGCCCGTCCCGCAGTACGCCTTCCCGCGCGAGGAGGTCCGCACCGACCTCCTGCGCCCGGCGAAGCGGCCACGGACGGGCAGGCACACCGGATCACAGATCTTCTACGACCTCGAAGTCGCCGGCGAACAGGTGCCGAACGCCGCGTGGACCTTCCCCTCGGACGACCTCGCCGGGCACATCGCCTTCGAGTGGTTCGGGCGCTGGGACAGGGGCCTGGACCACTGGTACGAGGAGGAGGAAGAGATCTTCATCCACCCGCGCGACCCGCACAAACGGGTGGACGCCCTGCCGAGCAGCCGCCATGTACAGGTCGAGATCGCGGGCACGGTCGTGGCGGACACCCACCACCCGGTGCTGCTGTTCGAGACCGGCCTGCCCACGCGGTACTACATCCCGCGCGAGGACGTCCGCCTCGACCTGTTCGACGCCACCGACCACAGCACCGGCTGCCCGTACAAGGGCCGGGCCCATTACTGGACCTGGCGCGCCGGGGGTGACGTCCCGCGCAACATCGTCTGGAGCTATGCGGAGCCGCTGGCCGCGGTCGGCACCGTCAAGGGGCTGCTCGCCTTCTACAACGAGGCCGTCGACATCGTGGTGGACGGCGAACGCCTGGAACGCCCGGTCACGCCGTTCAGCGCGATGCTGCGCACGCAGGCCTGACCGTTCGTCCCCGTGCCCAGAGCCTGTGGCTTACCCCCGGGTGAACCGGTCGAGCAGGGCGTCCAGTCCGACCGCCAGTCCGTCCGGTCCGCCCCGTTTGGCGAGCGCGGTGGCGGTCTCCCGCAGCGTCGGCATCTCCTGGGCCGACAGACGGTGCAGGCCCAGGCGCAACGCCGGGTCCGGCTCGTCGGGGTCGTCCACCGTGGGGCGCAGCTGCACGGACACATAGCCGAGGATCCAGGCGGTGAACGCCTGGAAGGCGGCGGCGCTGCGGACGTCGTCGAGCCCGGCCTCGCGCAGCAGCCGGAGGACCCGCTCGTGGTCCCGCAGGACGGCGGCCGGCGGCCAGGCCGGCGGGATCGCCGGTACGCGGGTGGCGAGCAGGGGGACGGCGTGGGGGTGGGCGTGGCAGGTGTCGTACGTCGCGCGGGCGATCCGGTGGAGTTCGGCGCGCCAGACGGGCATGCCGGGTGTCGTGGCGGGGCCGGGCGCGGTGAGCAGGCGTTCTTCGAGTTCGCGGTAGAGGGACTCGACGACGCCGTCCAGGAGGGCTTCCTTGCTCACGGCATACCGGTAGAGCGCCATCGCCTCCACGCCCAGTTCGGTGCCGAGGCGGCGCATGCTCAGTGCCGGGAGGCCCTCGCGGTCCACCAGGTCCAGCGCGGCGGCCCGGACGCGTTCCCGGTTGAGCCCGCCGAGACGCGCGCTGTCGACGGCGCGATGCGCCGGGTCGGCCTCTGAGCCATTCGCCATTCCGTGCCTCCGTCTTCGCCTTGACGGTCTGCACCTTGCCGTTTAGATTGTACGTTTACATCGTAAATATAGCAGACGGCTGTCTTGAATCCTCTGATCGGCCCCGACCCGCCCCGCCTGACGGCGCTGGTGGACCGGGGTCGATCGCTGCCACTTGACCATTCGGATGCATGGGTGCAAAGTGGACGTATACGACGTAAGTTTACTGGTTAGGGGATGAGTTCCCACCGGGACCCGCTGACAAGACGTCTCAGGATGTTCGATGAAGTTGAGCGCCTTTATCAGGAAGCCTCGCGGCCCGCTGATCCTCCTGGCCTTCACCGTCGGTGTCATCCCCTTGATCATCACGCTGGCGGTGGCGCCCCAGGGATCCGGTTGGCAGGCGCTCCCGGACGCCCCGAACGTGCCGGACGCCCCGGAGACGAGGGCGACTCCGCCCGCGCCCGCCGTCCCGGGCAAGCAGCTCGTGCCGGTGCGCGACGACAAGACCGACGAGACCCCGGTGGCCCGGGGCGGCAAGGTCGCCCTGCGACAACTGGTCATCGCGGCCGACGCCCAGGACTTCGGGCTGCCGGCCTGGCGGAGGATCCTGGACCAGATCGGCACGCCCTACGACGTCCTGCTCACCAAGACCGACCGACTCGACCCGGACCGGCTGGTGCGCCCGGACGGCACCGGCAGATACAACGCCGTCCTGCTCACCAACAACACGCTGAGCGACGCCACCGGCTCGAACACCGTAGGTCAGCAGGAGTGGGACGCCCTGTGGGAGTACGAACGCACCTACAAGGTGCGGCAGGTCTCGCTGAACACCGCCGGAGTCGGCTTCCCCTGTCTGAACCCCGGATCCGAGGGGCCGGCGCGCCCCGGGTCGGACGACGTCACGCTGACCGGCCGCGGCCGGGAGATCTTCGACTACCTCGCCCCCGACATACACATCCCGCTCGGCGAAGCCTACGTGTACCGCTCGACGCTCAAGGCGGGCTGCGGAGCGCAACCGGTCCTGACCGTCGGCTCCTCGGTCGTCGGCACGCTCGCGGGCACCGACGGCCGGGAGGAACTCGGCGTGGGATTCTCCATCGGAGCCGGTGACGTGCCGGGTGAACTGCTCGGCTTCGGGCTGCTGCGGTGGGCCACCAGAGGCGTCTTCCTCGGTGAGCAGCGGCACTGGCTGAACGTCGACATCGACGACTGGTTCCTCCCCACGCAGCACGGTGGGCCCACGGCACCCGACGTACAGGCGTTCCGGATCACGGGACCCGAGGCACTGGGGCTCAGCCGGCAGCAGGCCGCGTTCCGGCGCCGGTATCCACTCGCCGACGGCTTCAAGCTCAACCTGGCCTTCAACGCCAGCCTGCTGCACGCCGAGGCCCCGGCGCAGTGCCGTCCCGGGAACACACCGGACGATCTGACGAGTTACACCCGCTGTCTCATGGACCAGTTCCGCTGGATCAACCACACGGCGACCCACCCCCAGATGAACACGACTCCGTACGACCGCAATCACGACGAGATCAGGCAGAACCTCGCAGGGGCGGCGTCGATCGGGCTCCCGGTCCCCGTCGAGGTGCTCAAGACCCCGGAGTACTCGGGGCTCGGCGCCTACGCCCCGCAGGCGCACACCCTGGCCGATCCGGTCGACCACGGGCTCAAGGCCTCCAACAAGGCGCTGCTGCGGGCGGCCAAGGACGTCGGCGTCAAATACCTGCACGGCAACATGTCCTTCCCCAGCCACCGGCCCGACTGCTTCAACTGCGGTGTCCGCCACCCGCTGGAGCCGGACCTCATGGTGGTGCCGGACTGGCCGGTCGCCATCGCCTTCCAGGCGATCGACCCGGCGGAGCAGGTGGCGCACTACTACGCCGCCTCGGACGCGAAGACGAGCACGGCCGCCAAGTACCGGAAGTCCATCGACGAGCAGGCCGATCTGGCGCTGGTGCACCTGATGAACGGCTCGGTCTACGCGCACACGCTGCATCAGGGCAACGCGCATCAGTACGCGCCCGGCAGGAGCCTCACCTTCGACTGGCTGCAGGCGCTGCTCGCCAAGTACACCGCGTACTTCCAGGTGCCGCTGAAGAACCCCGACTGGCTCAGCCTCGCGCAGTACGTCGAGGCCCGCACCAGCCATTTCGCCGAGCTCCACAGCCGTAAGGACGCCGTGTGGAACCGGGTCACCGACGCCATCACCTACACCCCGGCCGAGGACGGCTCCCTGTTCATCACCGGCGTCAGGACCAGGCCCGCCACCGATGACGACCAGGACGGCCCGGACGAGGCGGAGAAGTACGGCTCCGACCAGGTCTCCCGGCTCGGTCTGACCGAGGGCGACACCGTCACGCTCACCGCGAGGCCGCGATGACCAGTCCGGTACGGGTGAACCGAGGCCAGGATCGCGGCGATCAGGGCATCGATCCGCACTATGCCGACCTGGACCCCGCCGAGGTCGACAGGTCGCTGCGGGTGCTGCTGGTCGCCGAGGGCACGTACCCCTACCACACCGGCGGGGTCAGCCTGTGGTGCGACCAGATCATCCGGGGCATGCCGCAGAACTCCTTCACCGTCGTGGCGCTCACCGTCGACGGCACCGAGCCCCCGGCGTGGCCCGCCCCCGACAACCTCACTAGGGTCGTCAACCTGCCGATGTGGGCCGTACTGCCGTGGCCCGCGCGTCGCCCGGGACCGCCGCGGTCGCTCGTCGAGGCGCACGAGAACTTCCTGCGGGCGCTGATGCGTCCGCCCCAGCAGGACCCGGACCAGGACCGGCAGCTGGCGGAAACCTTCCTGATCATGGCGCGGACCATCTTCGACCACGCCGGGATCGACGACGTCCGGGCGGCGTTCATCTCCAACCAGGCGCTGGACCGGATGATGCGGGCGTGGCAGGAGGCCAATGGCGACGACCAGGCCGACGCGGCCGGCCAGGGCGGCACGCTCACCCTCTACGACGCGTTCACCGCGGCCGACCTGATGGAACACGCACTGCGTCCGCTGTCCCGCCCCCCGATCGACGCCGACGTGTGCCACCTCGCCATGTGCGGGCCCTGCGTCCTGGTCGGGCTGACCAGCAAATGGGCGTACGGCACACCGCTGGTGATGTCCGAGCACGGCGTCTACCTGCGCGAGCGGTACATGGAGATGCTCCGCGAACCCCACCCGACCGCCGGCCAGTTGCTCATGCTGCGCTTCTGCCGGGCGCTGACGGTGGCGGCCTACCACGCCGTCGACGTGCTGGCACCGCACTCCCAGTACAACCGGCGCTGGCAGCTGTACGGCGGAGCCGACCCGGCGCGGATCCGGACCATGTACAACGGCATCAACCCGGCCGACTACCCGCTCGCCCAAGGGGAGCCGGACGTCCCGACGATCGTGTTCATCGGCCGGATCGACCCCCTGAAGGATCTGCACACCCTGATCAGGGCGTTCGCCCTGGTACGGCGCGAAGTCCCGGACGCCAGACTGCGGATGTTCGGTCCGATCCCCAGGGAGAACAAGAACTACCACGCGAGCTGTGTGGCGCTGGTCGAGGAACTGGGGCTGACCGGCGCCGCGGTGTTCGAGGGCAGGGTGCCCCGCCAGGTGGACGCCTACCAGGCCGGCCATCTGACGGCGCTGACCAGCGTGTCGGAGGGATTCCCGTACACCGTCGTGGAGTCGATGTCCACGGGGCGACCGCAGGTCTGCACGAACGTCGGCGGTGTCTCGGAGGCCGTCGGCGAAGGGGGAATCCTCGTACCCCCGGGTGATCACTCGGCGGTCGCGGAGGCATGCGTGCGGCTGCTCCGCGACAGCGCGCTGCGGCAACGGCTGGGGGCCGCCGCGCGGACACGGGTGCTGGAGAAGTTCACGCTGTCCCAGTGGAACGACGGCTACCGCAGGATGTACGACGACCTGGTGCCCGACCCGCGTTCGGACACCCGCCGCATCGCGGACCGGGAGAGGGCGGCGATCCCATGAGCCAGGCCGACAACCACCCGAACTCCGGCCCGCCGCGGGACACCGGCCCGGTCGGGCAGCTCGTGGCGACACTGGAAGCGGACCCTCCGGTCGTCGTCGACGAACTGCACACGGCCACCCTGCTCGAACGCCAGGGCGTCACCGACCAGGAGGCCCGCGACAAGTACGGCTGCGAGGACGTCTTCGCGCTGGCCGGGGAGCTGTTCCGCCGCCTGCCCGACCGCTCGGCCCTGCCCGCGGACGAAACTACCGAGCACCCACCGCGCCGGCTCGTGCTGCTGACCCACGGCCTGCTCTACTCGGTTCCCGGCGCGGCGTATCCGGCGGTGCTCGTCGCCATCGGCGGGCCCGCGCTCGTACGCGGGATGCTGCTCGCCACCACACTGGGCTGGATCTGGGGCATGGGCACCAGCGTCGCCGCCTACCGGCTCCTCGGACAGGGGTTCCCGCAGACGGCCGCACGGACCTGGCGCCGGCTCAGCGCGCTCGGACTGGTCATGGCGATGGCCGACGCCACACTGCTCGCCGCCACCGGCGAGGGCGGAGCGGGGCTGGTCGTGTTCGTCGTGCTCCAGATGAGCTTCCAGCTCACCTCGGGCATCTTGGTCTTCTACCACATGGAGTGGCGGCTCGCGGTGATCGCGCTGCCCGCCTTCACCGCGGGCGCCGCCCACCTCGCCCACGGCTACGACACCGCCCATGCGACACCCGTGCTGATCACCGCCGTCGGCTGCTGCGCGCTGGCGATGGGAATGGCATGGTGGGCCACCGTCCCCACGAGGCAACCGCGTGACCGCGCCCAGCAGGCCCCCGTCCAGTCCGCGCTGTTCTCGGTCGTGCCCTGCATCGCCTACGCGGTGCTGTCCGCGCTGTTCCTGCTGTACAACACCGTGCCCTTCGTGACGGCGCCCCTGGACCTCGCCCTTGCCATGGCACCGCTGGTGCTGGGCATGGGAACCGTGGAGTGGCGCACGCACCGGTTCAACATCCAGTCCGTCGAAATAGTGCATCGCGTACGCGGCACCGCTGAATTCCATCGGCGGGTGTGGCATCTGCTGCTGCGCGAACTCGCGCTGTGCGTCACGGTCCTGGCCGTACTCGGCGCCCTTTTGCTCACCGTCCTCTCCGTCGCCGGACTCCTCACCCCGCGCGGGGTGCTGCTCGTCGGCGCGTACCTGGTGCTCGGCGGTGCCTACTTCCTCGGGTTCATCACGGTCAACCACGGTCACTTCCGCGAGATTCTGGCGATCACGGCCCTGGTTCTCGTGCTGAACGTCGCCGCGACCATGTCGCTCTCACAGTTCTTCGAGCCCTACGGGGAGGTGCCGATCTTCCTGGCCAGTTGTGTCGCTCTGCTCGCATTTCTGCTGCTGGCCCTGCGACTGAATCTCGGGGATGTCCATCACTACAGGTGATCCGAATCGGGCTCAGTTCCCAAGGAGGTCATGTCATGCATGTAGCGATCCTGGCGGGAGGCCGCGGGGTCCGCCTGAGGCCCTACACCACGGCACTCCCCAAGCCGCTGATGCCGATCGGCGGTGAGTACGCCATCATCGACATCATCCTTCAACAGCTCAGGGCCCAGGGCTTTCGGCGTGTGACACTCGCGGTGGGCCATCTCAGCGCGCTGATCCGCGCGTTCGTCGGCGACGGAGCGCGCTGGGGGATCCGGGCCGACTACGCGGAGGAAGACCAGCCGCTGGACACGATCGGACCGCTGTTCAACTTCCTCGACCGGCTGCCCGAGCACTTTCTGGTGATGAACGGGGACGTGCTCACCAACCTCGACTACGCCGCGTTCCTGCGGGACCACGAGGGATCGGGCGCGCCCCTGACCATCGCCAGCTACCAGCGCAAGGTCAAGATCGACTTCGGCACGCTGGAGACGATCGGCGACCGCCTCGTCAGGTTCAGCGAGAAGCCGACGCTGTCCTACGGAGTGAGCATGGGCGTGTACGCCATCTCCGGCAAGACACTCGCCCAGTACCCGAAGAACACGCCGCTCGGCTTCGACGAACTGGTCCTCGACCTGCTGGCCGGCGGCGAGCGGCCGAGGGTGTACGAGTTCGACGGCTACTGGATGGACATCGGCAGCCCCGACGACTACGAAGAGGCCAACCGCTGCTTCCAGGACATGCGTTCCACCCTGTTGCCGACCCTCTCGGCCGCCGAGGAAGTGGTCGCATGACCGCCACGGTGCTGCTGTTCGGCGCATCGGGTTTCCTCGGCCGCTCGGTCGCGGAATTCCTCGACCGTGACCCGCGCGTCGGCACGCTCCTCAGGGCGAGTCGCCGGCAGCGGCCGGAGGACCCCGGCTGGGTCCGGCACGACCTGGTCGTGCAACCCCTCGACGAGCTCGCCGCGTTGCTGCAGCGGGCCGGTCCCGACGTCGTCATCAACTGTGCGGGCCGGCTGTCCGGCGGCGCCGTCGCGCTGGTGGAGGCGAACACCCTGGTCACCGCCCGTCTGCTGGAGGCGATGAAGACGGTGGTCCCGGCCGCCCGGCTGGTGGTGCTGGGTTCGGCGGCCGAGTACGGCGCCGTCACCCCGGGCACGCCGGTCGCCGAGGACGCGCCGGGCAACCCCGTGAGCGTGTACGGCGTGACCCGGCTGGCCAGCACCCGGCTGATCGAACTCGCCGCGAGCGAGGGGTCCCTGGACGCCGTGGCGCTGCGGGTGTTCAACCCGGTCGGCCCCGGACTGCCGCCCGAGAACCTGCTCGGCCGGGCCGCGCAGGGCATCCGGACGGCGTTCAGAGACGGTGCCGACGCCATCACGCTCGGACCCCTGGACGCCTACCGGGACTTCGTCGACGTACGGGACGTCGCGGCGGCGATCGGCGAGGCGGCGCTGGCCGAACACGTTCCGCAGCCCGTGCTCAACGTCGGCAGCGGAACCGCGGTCCGGGCACGTGAGGCGGTCGCCCTGCTCGCGGCGACGGCCGGGTTCACCGGGCGGGTGCACGAGTCCGCGGCGGCACCGGCACGGTCCCGCCAGGTGCGGTGGATGGCCGCCGACGTGCACAGGATCCGCGGCGTACTCGGCTGGCAACCCACCCGTGACCTCGAAGTATCGATCCGGGCGAGCTGGGAAGGCTGAGTGTCCCGTGATGCCGCAGCGGATCCTGAGAGCAGCCGTCCTGGCGTGCTGCCTCGTCGTGTTCACGGGCTGTTTCACCCCCGAGGGCATGAAGCAGCTGGACCGGACGCGCGCCAGTACACCCCCTCCCGCTCCGGACCGTCCCGACGACATCACCAGCGCGGTGGTGCAGTTGCAGGGATACGAGGACGGGACCCTCGACGCGCTGACCCGCGGGCCGTACCAACTGGCCGTCATCGACCTGGCCAGAGACGCCTCGGCGTCGTACTTCACGCCCGAGGAGATCAGCCGGCTGAAGCGGTCCGGCAAGAAGGTTCTCGCCTATTTCGAGATCGGGTCGCTCGAATGGTTCCGGCCGGACTATCCCGGCTTCCGCAAGCGGAACCCCGATCTCATCATCCGTGAATGGTCGGACTGGCCGGGGGAGTACTTCGTGAAGTACTGGGACGAGCGCTGGTGGGAGGAGGCCATCAAGCCGCGCGTGGACCGGGCGATCGCCGCCGGGTTCGACGGGGTGTTCCTCGACACCGTGGTGGCCTACGACGAGATCGAACTCGCCTGGGTGCCCGGCGAGAGCCGACGCGATCTGGCGGCGAAAATGGTCGCCCTGATCAGCCGGATCAGCTCCTACGCCAAGGGCATCGACAACAAATTGTGGGTCTTCCCGCTGAACGCCCCGGAGTTGCAGCACTATCCCGGATATCTCGACGCCATCGACGGGATCGGTGTGGAAGGACTGTTCTTCCAGGCCACCGACGTCCCGTGCAACGACGACTTCTGCGCGCCGAAACTGGCGGCGACCCGCGCGCTGCGGAAGGCCGGAAAGATCGTGTTCGCGGTCGACTACGCCAACCGGCCCGAGAACATCGCCAGTGCGTGCCGCAGTTACCGCAAAGAGCGCTTCGCCGGCTATGTGACGGTGCGTGACCTGGACCAGGTCCTTCCGCCCTGTCCCGGACCGAAGAACCCCTGAACCGCATTTCTCGACATTTCTCGAACCGGCAGGAGAGCCGATCATGAGGGAAGCAGAATCACGCGAATTTCACCGGATCGGCATCATCGGCATGGGATATGTCGGCCTGACCCTGGCCGCGGCCATGGCCCGCAAAGGCTACGAGGTCCATGGAGTCGACGTACAGCCGTCGGTGCTGGAATCCCTGGGACAGGGCCGGGCCCATGTCTATGAACCGGGCGTCGACGACACGTTCGCCCGGCTCGTCGGCAAGAACATCTTCATCGCCTCCGAACTGCCCGACGAGCCCGTCGACGCGGCCATCATCTGCGTGTCCACGCCCGTCGACGAGGCGACCCGCGAGCCGTTCCTGAAGAACCTGGCCGCCGCCGCCGAGCAGGTGGCCGACCGCTGCACACCCGACACCCTCGTGGTGGTACGCAGCACCGTGCCGGTCGGGACCAGCCGCGCGGTGGTCCTCCCACCGCTGACGCACGCCTGGGGCGGGGCCCGGCTGGTGATGGCACCGGAACGGACCGTCCAGGGGCGGGCCCTGCGGGAGCTGCTGGAGCTGCCCCAAGTCGTGGGCGGGCTCGACGAGGAGAGTCTGCGCCTCGGCCTGGCCCTGTTCGGCGGCCTCGCCACGGAGGTCGTGCCCGTGTCCAGCCTGGAGGCCGCCGAGCTGGTCAAGCTCACCAACAACTGCCACACCGACGTGATCTTCGCGTTCGGCAACGAGGTGGCCGAGCTCACCGAACGCTTCGGCCTCGACCCGCTCGAAGTGATCAGGGCCGCCAATCTGGACTATCCGCGACCGGACATCCACAAGCCCGGATACGTGGGCGGCGGCTGTCTGTCGAAGGATCCCTACCTCATGACCTCCGGAGCCGAACGCGTCGGATACGTACCGCAGTTGGTCGGTGCCGCCAGGCGGCTGAACGAGGACCTCCCGGCCCGTGTCGCGGCCAAGGTCGTCGACATGATGCGGGAGACGGGCGGCACGACCCTGACCGTGCTGGGCTGGGCCTACAAGGGCTGGCCCCCGACCGACGACATGCGGGGCACACCGATCGAGACGATGATGCCGGTCTTCGCGGCATCCGGACTGCGCGTCCTCGGCCATGACCCCCTGGTCGGCGCCGACGTGATCCGCGCATACGGCGGGGAACCCGTCGACCTCCACACCGGATTCCACGACGCCGACGCGGTCCTCGTCATCACCGACCACCCCGAGTACCGGGACCTCGACGTGGGCCCCGAACTCGACGGCTCCTCCGTGCGGCTGGTCTTCGACTCCTGGCGGATCCTCGACGCCACCGAGATCACCGCACGGGGCGTGCGCTACGCCGGCCTCGGCTACCTGCCCGCGACGACCGCTCCTCCTGTCCCGGCGGTGACGACATGAAGGCGCTGATACTCGGCGGTGCGGGCTTCATCGGGCTCCACCTGACCAGGCGACTGCTGGGCGAGGGATGCTCGGTCACGATCGTGGACGACTTCTCGCGCGGCCGGAACGACCCCGCGCTGGCGTCCGTCGACGCCGACGTGCTGCACGCCGACCTCACCGACCCCGCCTGCTTCCGGGACATCCCGCACGGGTGGGACCAGATCTACCTGCTGGCCGCCGTCGTAGGGGTCCGCAATGTCGACAAGGACCCCGCCCGGGCCATCCGGATCAACACCCTGGTGCTGCTCAACACCCTGGACTGGATACGGCCGGGAGAACACCTCTTCTTCGCCTCCACCAGCGAGGTGTACGCCGGCGGGGTCAGCGCCGGCATCGTCCCCGTGCCCACGCCGGAGACCGTGCCCCTGACGGTGGACGACATCACCGCGCCCCGCTACGCCTACGGCACCAGCAAGCTGCTCGGTGAGGCCGCGGTGATCCACACCGGCCGGGCGAAGGACATCCCGTACGTCATCGGACGGTTCCACAATGTCTACGGCCCCCGGATGGGCGCGGCCCATGTGATCCCGGAGGTGGCCCTGCGGGCGCTGCGCCACGAGGACCCGTTCACGGTCTTCGGCGCCGATCAGGCGCGGGCGTTCTGCCATGTCGACGACGCCGTCGAGGCGGTGTACCGGCTGATGGCCGACGGGGTCGGTGACGGCCGGATCGTCCACATCGGCAACGACACGGAGGAGACCAACATCGCGGATCTGGTCAAGCTCATCCTGCGGGTCACCGGCCACGACCCGGCACTTGAGTACCGGCCCGCCCCCGCGAACTCGGTCGCCCGCCGCTGCCCCGACCTCACCCTCCTGCGTTCCCTCACGGGATACGTCCCGACAGTGTCCCTGGACGACGGCGTACGGCACACCGTCGACTGGTACGCGCGATACGGGCAGCCGACGGACGCACCGCTCAAGGTCTGACCGGTCGGGGTCCGACCGTCGACCGGCAGCCGCTCAGGGCCTGACCAGCAGCTGGAAGTCGAACGCGTACCGCGAAGCCCGGTAGATGTGCGTCCCGTACTCCACCGGCCGCCCGGTGTCGTCGTACGCAGTGCGCTGCATGGTCAGCAGCGCGGCGCCCGCCTTCTCGTCGAGGCGTTCGGCCTCCTCGGCGGTGGCACAGCGGGCGCCGATGGTCTGGCGGGCGCTGTGCAGGGTGATGCCGGCGGCCCGCATCATGCGGTACAGGCCGGTCGACTCCAGGCGGGCGGTGCCGAGGTCGAGCAGGCTCGCGGGGAGGTAGTTGCACAGGATGGCGACGGGCTGGCCGTGGGTGCAGCGCAGCCGCTCCAGGAGGGTGACCTCCGCGCCCTCGGCGATGCCGAGCGCGGCGGCGACATCGGCGGTCGCCGGGACGTGCTCGTTGCGGACGACCTCGGTGGTGGGGCCCTGTCCGGCCGCCTCCAGGTCGTCGTAGAGGCTGCTGAGTTCCAGCCCGCGCTTCACCTGGCTGTGCACCACCTGGGTGCCCACCCCGCGCCGCCGGACCAGCAGCCCCTTGTCGACGAGCGACTGGATGGCCTGCCGGACGGTGGGCCGGGACAGACCCAGCCGCACCGACAGGTCGACCTCGTTGCCCAGGAGGTTGCCCGGGGCGAGGACCCCGTGCTCGATCGCCGACTCCAGCTGCTGCGCGAGCTGGTAGTACAGCGGCACGGGACTGCCCCGGTCCAGGGCGAAGTCCATCGCGTCCAGCGCGGAGGCGGACGCGGTGCGTGCCGAGCCACGGGTCTTCGCCATGGGACGACCTCCCTCTCAGGGCGTCAGGAGTTGCTGGGGAAACCGAGGTTGATGCCACCGTCGGACGGGTCCGGCCAGCGGGTGGTGATCACCTTGCCCTGGGTGTAGAAGGCGATGCCGTCGTTGCCGTAGATGTGCAGATCGCCGAAGAGCGAGTCCTTCCAGCCACCGAAGGAGTGGTAGCCGACCGGCACCGGGATCGGCACGTTCACGCCGACCATGCCCGCCTTGACCTCCAGCTGGAAGCGGCGGGCTGCGCCGCCGTCCCGGGTGAAGATCGCGGTGCCGTTGCCCCAGCGGGAGTCGTTGATCAGCTTGATGGCCTCCTCGTACGTCTCCGCACGCACCACCGCGAGGACCGGGCCGAAGATCTCGTCCCGGTACGCGTCCGCCGTCAGCGGCACCCGGTCAAGCAGCGAGACCCCGAGGAAGAAGCCGTCCTCGTGGCCCTCGACCGAGTAGCCGGTGCCGTCCACGACGACCTCGGCGCCCTGCTCGGCGGCGCTCGCCACATACGAGGCCACCTTGTCGCGGTGCTCGCGCGTGATCAGCGGGCCCATCTCGGAGGCCGGGTCGTCGCCGGGGCCGATGCGCAGCTTCTTCGCCCGCTCGGCGATCTTGCCGACCAGCTCGTCGCCGGTGTCACCGACCGCGACCACGACCGACACGGCCATGCAGCGCTCGCCCGCCGAGCCGTACGCGGCGTTGATCGCCTGGTCGGCGGCGAAGTCCAGATCGGCGTCGGGCAGGACCAGCATGTGGTTCTTGGCACCGCCGAGCGCCTGCACGCGCTTGCCGTGCTCAACTGCCTTGAGCTGGATGTACTTGGCGATCGGCGTGGAGCCGACGAAGGAGACCGCCTCGATGTCCGGGTGCTCAAGGAGCCGGTCCACGGCCACCTTGTCGCCCTGCACGATGTTCAGCACACCCTCCGGCAGCCCCGCCTCGGTGGCCAGCTCGGCGAGCCGGTACGACGCCGACGGGTCCTTCTCGGACGGCTTGAGCACGAAGGTGTTGCCGCACGCGATGGCCAGCGGGAACATCCACATCGGCACCATGGCGGGGAAGTTGAACGGCGTGATGCCGGCGACCACGCCCAGCGGCTGGCGGATCGAGGCCACGTCCACCCGGGTCGACACCTGCGTCGACAGCTCGCCCTTGAGCTGCACGGAGATCCCGCAGGCCAGCTCCACGATCTCCATACCGCGCGCGACCTCGCCGAGCGCGTCGGAGTGCACCTTGCCGTGCTCGGCGGTGATCAGCTCGGCGATCTCGTCGCGGTGCGCGTCCAGCAGCTCGCGGTACTTGAACAGGATCGCGGTGCGCTTGGCCAGGGACGACTGGCCCCAGCTCTCGAACGCGGTCTTGGCGGAGGCGACGGCGGCGTCCACCTCGTCGACGGTCGCGAAGGCGACCTGCTTCTCCTCGGCGCCGGTGGCCGGGTTGTAGACGGCGCCGAAGCGGCCGGACGTGCCCTCGACGGACTTGCCGTCGATCCAGTGGGTGATGGTCTTCATGGTGCGAAAGGGCCTTTCAAGTACGGGTCGTGTGCGGGGAGTTCAGAGGTGGTGACGGCGTCCGGCGACGTTCTGGTCGTAGCGCTCGCGGGCCTCGACGGCCGCCTCGCGGGAGGCGACCTCGGCCACGGGGACGTCCCACCAGGCCTCGGCGCCCGGCGAGGACGGGTTCTTCATGTCCGTCTCGACGTACACGCAGGTCGGCCGGTCGGAGGCACGCGCGGCGGCCAGCGCCTCCCGCAGCTCGCCCACCGTCTTGGCGCGCAGCACGTCCATGCCGAGGCTGGCCGCGTTGGCGGCGAGGTCGACGGGGAGCGGGGCGCCGCTGAAGGTGCCGTCGGCGGCCCGGTAGCGGTAGTCGGTGCCGAAGCGCTCGCCGCCGACCTCGCTCGACAGCCCGCCGATGGAGGCGTAGCCGTGGTTCTGGATCAGGACGATGTTGACCGGCAGCCCCTCCTGGACCGCGGTCACGATCTCGGTCGGCATCATCAGATAGGTGCCGTCGCCGACCAGCGACCACACGGCGACGTCCGGGGCGGCCTGCTGGATGCCGATCCCGGCCGGGATCTCGTAGCCCATGCAGGAGTAGCCGTACTCCAGGTGGTACTGGCGCGGGGAGCGCGACCGCCACAGCTTGTGCAGGTCGCCCGGGAGCGAACCGGCCGCGTTGATCACCACGTCGTCGTCACCGACCACCGCGTCCAGCGCACCCAGCACCTGTGTCTGTGTCGGTACGGCGCTCTCGTCGTCGGCGCGGTAGGCGGCCTCCACGACCGCGTCCCACTGCTCCTGGCCCAAGAGGTACTCGGCCTCGTAGGAGGGGTGCACGCGATGGCCGGACAGCGCCTCGGCCAGGGCCGTGAGCCCGCTGCGCGCGTCGCACACCAGCGTGCGCGCGGCGAGCTTGTGTGCGTCGAACCCGGTGATGTTGAGGTTCAGGAAGCGCACGTCCGGGTTCTGGAAGAGCGTGCCCGAGGCGGTGGTGAAGTCGGTGTACCGCGTGCCCACCCCGATCACCAGGTCGGCCGCACGCGCGATGTCGTCACTGACCGAGGTGCCGGTGTGGCCGATGCCGCCGAGGTCGCAGGGGTGGTCGTGGCGCAGGGAGCCCTTGCCCGCCTGGGTGGAGGCGACCGGGATGCCGGTGGCCTCCACGAAGGCCTTCAGCGCGTCCTCGGCCTCGCTGTGATGGACCCCGCCGCCCGCGACGATCAGCGGGCGCTCGGCGGAGCGGATCGCCTCGACGGCCGCCGCCAGCTCGACCGGGTCGGGCGCGGGGCGCCGTACGTACCAGACGCGGTCGGCGAAGAACTCCTCCGGCCAGTCGTACGCCTCCGCCTGCACGTCCTGGGGGAGGGCCAGCGTCACCGCGCCGGTCTCGGCCGGGTCGGCGAGCACGCGCATGGCGTTCAGCGCGGACGGGATCAGGGCCTCGGGGCGGGTGATCCGGTCGAAGTACCTCGACACCGGCCGCAGGGTGTCGTTGACCGACACGTCCGCCTCGGTCGGGTGCTCCAGCTGCTGGAGCAGCGGGTCCGGGGCGTGCGAGGCGAAGTAGTCGCCGGGGAGCAGCAGGACCGGGAGGCGGTTGATGGTCGCCAGGGCCGCGCCCGTCACCAGGTTGGTGGCGCCCGGACCGATCGACGTCGTCACGGCCTGTGCGGAGAGACGGTTGAGCTGACGGGCGTAGCCGACGGCCGCGTGCACCATGGACTGCTCGTTGCGGCCCTGGTGGTACGGCATGACGTCCTCGCCCGCCTGGAGCAGGGCCTGGCCGAGGCCGGCCACATTGCCGTGGCCGAAGATGCCCCAGGTCCCGGCGATCAGCCGGTGCCGTACGCCGTCGCGCTCGGTGTACTGGGCGGACAGGAACCGCACCAGCGCCTGGGCGACGGTCAGGCGGACGGTGGATTGGCTCATCGGGGACCTCACTGGGATGGAGCGGTGTAGAGGGGCAGACGGGGGTCGACGCTCTGGTCCGGCCAGGTGCCGCGGATCCAGGCGTGATCGGGGTGGTCGCAGATCAGCCAGGCGCGCTCGGCCTCGGGACCCGCCATGACGTTGAGGTAGTACATGTGATGGCCGGGCACGGCCATGGAGGGCCCGTGCCAGCCGTCGGGGATCAGCACGACGTCACCGCCGCGCACCTCGGCCAGGACATCGGTGTTCCTGCCGTGACCGGACGGGGAGACGCGCTGGTAGCCGAGGCCGGGGGTGCCCTCGTGGTCAGCGAACTCGAAGTAGTAGATCTCCTCCAGCACCGACTCCTCGCCGGGCCGGTGCTCGTCGTGCTTGTGCGGCGGGAAGGAGGACCAGTTGCCGCCCGGTGTGATGACCTCGACCGCGATGAGCTTGTCGCACTCGAAGACCCCGGCCGCGCCGAAGTTGTTCACCTGGCGGGAGGAGTTTCCGGTGCCGCGCAGCTCCACCGGCACCGACGACGCGGGGCCGTACCGGGCGGGCAGCCGCCGGGTGCAGCGCGCACCGGTCAGCGCGAACCGTCCGCCGCCGGTGGACGAGACGGTCGTACGGGCGTCGCGCGGTACGTAGGCGAAGTCGGTGACTCCACTGAACACGCCGTCGCGGCCGGTGAGCTGGAACGTGTCATGGCCGAAGTCGTCGGTCGCCTCGACCGTGCAGCCGCCGCTGAGCGGCAGCACGATCCACTCGCTGTCACCGGTCTCGAAGGTGTGCGAGCCGCCGGGCGGCAGCTCCAGGACCTTCAGGCCGGAGTAGCCCCAGCCGGCCTTCTCGGGCGTGACGTCCACGACGTACGGGCCGCCGAGCGCCTTTCCCGCGGGAAGGTGATACGTCATCGCGTCCTCAAGCGTCACAGTCGTTCCTCCGTGTCACAGTCCGGGTCACAACAGGCCGACGGCCGTGTCCACCGCCGTCTCCACACTGCCCTCGGCCGGGTAGAGCAGCGAGCGGCCGACGACCATGCCCTGGACGGTGGGGAGCGCGAGTGCCTTGCGCCAGCGCTCGTACGCGCCCTCCTGGTCGTCTCCGACCTCGCCGCCGAGCAGCACGACGGGCAGGGTGGACGTCTCCAGGACCTCGGCCATGTCGTCGGGGTCGTCGGTGACGGGCAGTTTCAGCCAGGTGTAGGCCGAGGTGCCGCCGAGACCGGAGGCGATCGCGATCGACTTGGTGACGGCCTCGGCGGACAGGTCGTTGCGCACCCGGCCGTCGATCCGCCGGGAGAGGAACGGCTCGACGAACAGGGGCAGTCGGAGCGCGGCCATGGCGTCGATCGCCCGGGCCGTGGACTCCAGGGTGGTCAGCGAGCCCGGGTCGTCGTAGTCGACACGGAGCAGCAGCTTGGCCGCGTCGAAGCGCAGCCGGGCGATGTCCTCGGCGCGGTGGCCGGTGAAGCGGTCGTCCATCTCGAAGGACGCGCCGGCCAGGCCCCCGCGGTTCATGGACCCCATGACAACCTTGTCGTCGAGGACGCCGAGGAGCAGCAGGTCCTCCAGGATGTCGGCGGTGGCCAGCACTCCGTCGACGCCGGGCCGCGACAGGGCCGTGCAAAGACGTTCCAGCAGATCGGCCCGGTCGGCCATGGCCAGCCGTCTGTCGCCGACGCCCAGGGCGCCGCGGGCCGGATGGTCGGCGGCCACGATCATCAGGCGGCCGCTGTCGCCGATCAGCGGTCGGCGTACCCGGCGGGCCGCGGCCTCGGCGATCGCCTCGGGGTGCCGGGCTCTGATCGCGGCGAGGTCAGTGATGCTGATACTCAAGGAAAGGCTCCGTTCAGGGGTGGCTCGGCCTGCCGTCACGACGCCCGCGCGAGGAGGCTCTCGACCTCGGACTCGGTGGGCATCGCGGAGGAGCAGGCGAGACGGGAGGCGACGAGGGCGCCGGCGGCGTTGGCGTACCGCATGGTTTCGGCCAGATCCCGGCCGGCCAGCAGTCCGTGGACCAGCGAGCCGCCGAAGGCGTCGCCCGCGCCGAGGCCGTTCGCGACCTCGACCGGTACCGGCGGCACCTCGGCCTCCGTGCCGTCGCGGTGCACCGCCAGCACGCCCTTGGGGCCCTGTTTGACGACCGCCAGCTCCACCCCGGCCGCCAGCAGCGCCTCGGCGCAGGCACGCGGCTCGCGGACCCCGGTGGCGACCTCGCACTCGTCGAGGTTGCCGACCGCGACCGTGGCGTGCCGCAGGGCTTCCGCGTAGTACGGGCGGGCCTCTGCCGGGTCCTTCCAGAACATCGGGCGCCAGTCGAGGTCGAAGACCGTGGTGCCCGCCTTGTCGCGCGCCTTGAGGGCGGCGAGGGTGGCGGAGCGGCTCGGTTCCTCGCTCAGACCGGTGCCGGTGATCCAGAAGACCCGGGCCGAGCGGATGGCCCAGTAGTCCAGCTCGTCGGAGTGTATCTCCAGGTCAGGGGCCTTAGGCTGCCGGTAGAAGTACAGCGGGAAGTCGTCCGGCGGGAAGATCTCGCAGAACGTCACCGGCGTCGGGTACGCGGCGACGGGCGTCACCCAGCGGTCGTCGACGCCGAAGTCCTTGAGGGCTTCGTGCAGGTAGGCGCCGAAGGGATCGTCGCCGGTGCGGGTGATCACCGCGGTGCTCCGGCCCAGCCGGGCGGCGGCGACGGCGACGTTGGCGGCCGAGCCTCCGAGGAATTTTCCGAACGTCTCCACCTGCGTCAGAGGTAGGCCAGACTGCAGAGGGTAGAGATCGACTCCTATTCTTCCCATTGTGATCAAGTCGAAGGGCTTGGCTGACTCGGCCATGCGCGACGCTCCTAGAGCTGGACTGGGGGTGGGGCCCCCAGGGGGCCTGCCGCCTCCCAGGTGTAGGGCGTGGAGGCCGACGCTGTCAATACTTTGTACTTACATTCGGACCTGAGTGTGAAATGATGTCTTAACAAAGTATTGACAGCGGGCGCATCCAGGGACTTGGATCCCAACCCAGCGAGACCGCCGTGTCGCACGGCACACGACCCGGACTTCTCCCACCGGTCCGGGCCGCTGATCACCAGTGATCAGCCCCTTTCCCCCGTCGCAACACCCCGTCGTACAGTGAGGTGCTGGAAAGATGGACCGCTCTTACTCCCGCTCCCGCAGGCTGGCCCCTGTAGTGGCCGTCGCCGCAGCGGCAGCTCTGACGCTCGCAGGATGCTCCAGCAGCTCCGGCGGCAAGAAGGCCGAGGAGAGTGCGGAGGGCGCCTCCGCAGGCAAGGCGAACACGCCGCGTATGACGGTCGCCCTGGTCACGCACCAGGCAGCCGGTGACACCTTCTGGGACATCGTCCGCAAGGGTGCCGAGGCCGCCGCCGCCAAGGACAACGTCAAGCTGATCTACTCCAACGACCCGAACGCCGGCAACCAGGCCAACCTGGTCCAGAACGCGATCGACCAGAAGGTCGACGGCATCGCGATCACCCTCGCCAAGCCCGACGCCATGAAGGAGGTCGTCGGCAAGGCGAAGAAGGCCGGCATACCGGTGGTCGGTCTCAACTCCGGTGTGAGCGAGTGGCAGAAGCTCGGCCTGATGGAGTTCTTCGGGCAGGACGAGACCGTCGCGGGCGAGGCGCTCGGCAAGCGGCTGAACGAGTCCGGCGCCAAGAAGGCCGTCTGTGTCGTCCAGGAGCAGGGCAACATCGGCCTGGAGCAGCGCTGCGCGGGTGTGAAGAAGACCTTCGAGGGTGACGTCGAGAACCTGAACGTCAACGGCACCGACATGCCGTCCGTGAAGTCGACGATCACCGCGAAGCTCAAGCAGGACAGCGACCTCGACTACATCGTCACCCTCGGCGCCCCGTACGCGCTGACCGCGGTGCAGTCGATCGGTGACGCCGGCGCCAAGGCGAAGGTCGCCACCTTCGACCTCAACAAGGAGCTGACCGGCGCGATCAGCAAGGGCGACATCGAGTTCGCCGTCGACCAGCAGCCCTACCTCCAGGGCTACCTGGCGATCGACTCCCTGTGGCTCTACAAGAACAACGGCAACTACATGGGCGGCGGCGAGCAGCCGGTGCTGACCGGTCCGGCCTTCGTCGACAAGACGAACGTCGAGACGGTCAACAAGTACGCCGCGAAGGGCACTCGGTGATGAGCATGACCCAACAGGCTGAGCCGGCGGTGAACACACCGCCGGCCTCCGGCCCGGGCAAGGAGAAGGACGGGAGGACGGCCGAACGCCCCCTGGCGCTGCGGCTGTTGGCCCGGCCCGACGTCGGTGTCTTCCTCGGCGCCGTCGCGGTGCTGATCTTCTTCCTGATCACGGCGCCGCCGGTGCGCGACGGCAGCTCGATGGCCAATATCCTCTACCAGTCGTCGACCATCGGGATCATGGCGCTCCCGGTCGCGCTGCTGATGATCGGCGGCGAGTTCGACCTGTCGGCCGGTGTCGCGGTGATCACCTCCGCGCTGACGGCCAGCATGACCGCGTACCAGCTGAGCATGAACGTGTGGGTCGGCGTGATCGTCGCCCTCGTGGTGTCGCTGGCGATCGGTCTGTTCAACGGCTGGATGCTGGTGAAGACCGGTCTGCCGAGCTTCCTGGTCACGCTGGGCACCTTCCTGATCCTCCAGGGCGTGAACCTCGCGGTGACCAAGCTGATCACCGACAACGTCGCCACCGACGACATCAGCGACATGGACGGCTTCGACCAGGCCAAGGCGGTCTTCGCCTCGTCCTTCGAAATCGGCGGCGTCAACGTGAAGATCACCATCGTGTGGTGGCTGGTCTTCGCGGCCCTCGCGACCTGGGTCCTGCTGCGCACCAAGTACGGCAACTGGATCTTCGCCGTCGGCGGCAACCAGCAGTCCGCCCGCGCGGTCGGTGTCCCGGTGACCTTCACCAAGATCTCCCTCTTCATGCTGGTCGGCTTCGGCGCCTGGTTCGTCGGCATGCACCAGCTGTTCTCGTTCAACACGGTCCAGTCCGGTGAGGGCGTCGGCCAGGAGCTGATCTACATCGCCGCGGCGGTCATCGGCGGCTGTCTGCTGACCGGTGGTGCCGGTTCGGCGATCGGCCCGGTCTTCGGTGCCTTCATGTTCGGCATGGTCCAGCAGGGCATCGTCTACGCCGGCTGGAACCCCGACTGGTTCAAGACGTTCCTCGGCGTGATGCTCCTCGGCGCCGTCCTGATCAATCTGTACGTGCAGCGCACGGCGACCCGGAGGTGACCGACATGACATCCACCAACGGAACCGGCACCCACGGCGCCGTCATCGCCGACAAGGCCCCCGAGAAGGACGGCCCCGTCGTCGAACTCCGCAGCGCGGGCAAGTCCTACGGCAACATCCGCGCCCTGCACGGCGTCGACCTGAAGGTGTTCCCCAGTCAGGTGACCTGCGTGCTCGGCGACAACGGGGCCGGCAAGTCCACCCTCATCAAGATCATCTCGGGTCTGCACCAGCACACCGAGGGCGAGTTCCTCGTCGACGGCCGGCCGGTGCGCTTCTCCACCCCGCGCGAGGCGCTCGACGCCGGTATCGCCACGGTGTACCAGGACCTCGCGGTGGTCCCGCTGATGCCGGTGTGGCGGAACTTCTTCCTCGGCTCCGAGATGACCAAGGGCCCCTGGCCCATCCGCCGTCTCGACATCGAGGCGATGAAGAAGACCGCCGACCAAGAGCTGCGCAACATGGGCATCGTCCTCGATGACATGGAACAGCCCATCGGCACCCTGTCCGGCGGCCAGCGCCAGTGCGTCGCGATCGCCCGCGCCGTCTACTTCGGCGCCCGCGTCCTGATCCTGGACGAGCCGACCGCCGCCCTCGGCGTCAAGCAGTCCGGCGTGGTGCTGAAGTACATCGCCGCCGCCCGCGAGAAGGGCCTCGGCGTCATCTTCATCACCCACAACCCCCACCACGCCTACATGGTCGGCGACCACTTCAGCGTCCTGCGCCTCGGCACCATGGAGCTGAACGCCTCCCGCGACGACGTCAGCCTCGAAGAGCTCACCAACCACATGGCCGGCGGCACCGAACTGGCCGCGCTCAAGCACGAGTTGAGCCAGGTACGCGGGGTCGACGTCGAGGAGCTCCCCGAAGAGGGAGACCTCACCGCACCCGTGGCCACCACCGGCGAAGGGAAGTCCTGACATGCCCCCTGTGCTGGACCGCATCCGGGTCGGCTCCGCCCCGGACTCCTGGGGCGTCTGGTTCCCCGACGACCCCGTACAGGTGCCCTGGGAACGCTTCCTCGACGAGGTCGCCGAGGCCGGCTACTCCTGGATCGAGCTGGGCCCCTACGGCTATCTGCCGACCGACCCTGCGCGCCTGACCGACGAGATCACCAGGCGCGGCCTCAAGGTCTCGGCGGGCACGATCTTCACCGGTCTGCACCGCGGCCCCGCCGTCTGGGAGTCGACCTGGCAGCACGTCAGCGAGGTCGCCGCGCTCACCCAGGCCATGGGTGCCAAGCACCTGGTCGTCATCCCGTCCTTCTGGCGGGACGACAAGACCGCCGAGATCCTGGAGCCGCCGGAGCTCACCGGTGAGCAGTGGGCCCACCTGACCAAGGGCATGGAGCGGCTCGGGCACGAGGTGAAGGAGACGTACGGCCTCGACATCGTCGTGCACCCGCACGCCGACACCCACATCGACACCGAGGCCCACGTCGAGCGCTTCCTCGACTCGACCGACTCCGACCTGGTCAACCTCTGCCTCGACACCGGTCACTACGCCTACTGCGGCGGCGACAGCGTCAAGCTGATCGAGACCTACGGCGAGCGCATCGGCTATCTGCACCTCAAGCAGGTGGACCCGGAGATCCTCGCGGACGTCGTCAAGAACGAGGTCCCGTTCGGACCCGCCGTGCAGCGCGGCGTGATGTGCGAACCCCCGTCCGGCGTACCGGAGCTGGGCCCGGTCCTGGAGGCCGCGCAGAAGCTGAACGTGGACCTGTTCGCGATCGTCGAGCAGGACATGTACCCCTGCGAGCCGGACAAGCCGCTGCCCATCGCGGTGCGTACCCGCCAGTTCCTGAGGTCCTGCGGCGCCTGACGACCCGAAAGGACGGCCGATCACCATGACCCAGCGTCCGCACACGCTCGGAGTCGCAGTCATCGGTACCGGAAAGATGGGTGCGGATCATGTGCGCCGTATCCAGGAGGTCACCAGCGGGGTACGGGTGTCGGCAGTCGTGGACGTCGACGCGGAGCGCGCCAAAACGGTCGCGTCCCGTGTCGACGGCTGCGTCGCCTTCACCGACCCGGCCGCCGCGATGGCGTCGGCCGACGTCGACGCGGTGATCGTCGCGTCCCCCGGCCCCGCCCACGAGGCGGCGCTGCTCACCGCCTTCGAGCACGATCTGCCGGTGCTGTGCGAGAAACCCCTCACCCCCGACGCCGCGTCCGCGCTGCGCGTCATGGAGGCCGAGCGGAAGCTGGGCCACCGCCGGGTCCAGGTCGGCTTCATGCGGCGCTACGACGCCGAGTACATGAAGCTCAAGGCGCTGCTGGAGTCGGGCCAGCTGGGCCGTCCCCTGATGCTGCACAACCGGCACCGCAACGCCGCCAGCCCGCCCGGCTGGACGTCCGAGATGCTGATCAACGACTCGGTGACGCACGAGATGGACGTGACCCGCTGGCTGCTCGGCCACGAGATCACGGCCGTCACCGTACTGACACCGACGCCCTCCGGCAACGCGCCGGACGGCATCCGCGACCCGCAGCTCGTGCTCTTCGAGACCGACGGCGGCGCCGTCGTCGACGTCGAGATCTTCGTCAACTGCGGCTTCGGCTACCAGGTCCAGGCCGAGGTCGTCTGCGAACGCGGCACCGCCCGGGTCGGCGACGGCCACGCCATGGTCACCAACGCCGCCGGCCGCTGGGGCGGCATCATCGCGCAGGACTACATCGAGCGGTTCGCCGACGCCTACGACCGTGAGGTCCAGGCCTGGGTGGACGCCACCCGGCGCGGTGAGGTCACCGGCCCGAGCGCCTGGGACGGCTACGCCGTGGCCGCCGTCTGCGAGGCGGGCGTACGGGCACTGGCGGAGGGCGGCAGATTTCCGGTGGAACTGGTCGACCGGCCCGCGCTGTACGCGGCATGACGGCCCGTCGGCCCGACCTGACCGAGAGCTGACGGTGCGATACGGCTGAGGGCCGGGGATGGCGTTCCCCGGCCCTCAGCCGTTTACCTAGTTACGGTCCCTCAGCTCGCGAGCGTCGTGCGCGGGCGCGGCTCGAAGCCCGCCGCCCGGTAGGACTCGTCGATCAGCGTCATCGTCGCGAGCGCGTCGTCCGCGTCCAGCGGCAGCGGCGCGTCCCGGCGTATGTGCGCGGCGAGCGCCTCCAGTTGGTAGGTGTACGACGAGCGGGTGCCGAGCCGCTCCGTGCGCTCACCGTCCGGTGTGCGCACCACGAGCCGGTCGTCCAGGTGGGGCAGCACGAAGTTCGGCGCCAGTGCCTCGCCCCGCGAGCCGACGATCCGGCAGCTCATCTCCAGCTCGCCGTACGCCATGTGGCAGCGCGCGGAGGCGGTCGCCCCACCGGGGAACTCCAGCTCGGCGTCCAGCCACTCGTCGACGCCGGGCGCCCCGGCCCGCTCCCCGCCGCGTGCGGAGACCAGGCGCGGCGCACCGCCCGCCCAGGGCGCGAGCATCCGCACCGCGTGCAGGCTGTAGCAGCCGAGGTCCATCACGGCGCCGCCCGCGAGCGGCAGCGACCAGCGCGGGTCGGCGGCCCCCGGCGCGGGGATGGCCACCGTCGTCTCCACCCGTTGCAGCTCGCCCAGTTCGCCGCTTTCGAGGATCTCGTGCAGGCGCCGGGTGACCGGGTGGAAGAGGTAGTGGAAGGCCTCCATGAAGACCGTGCCGGCCTTCGCGACCGTCTCCCGCACCTCGGCGGCCTCCTCGGCGTTGCTCGCCGACGGCTTCTCCGTCAGGACGTGCTTGCCGGCCGCGAGCGCGGCGAGGTTCCACGGCCCGTGCAGCCCGTTGGCGAGCGGGTTGTAGACGACCTCGACCTCGGGGTCGGCGAGCACGTCGGCGTAGGAGTCCGCCACCCGCTCCACGTCGTGCTCCTCCGCGAACGCCTCCGCCCGGGCCCGGTCGCGCGCCGCCACCGCCACCAGGCGATGGCCGGTCGTGCGGGCCGGACCGACGAGCGAGAGCCCGGTGATGTTCGCCGCGCCCAGTACTCCGATGCGCAGCGGCTCCCGGCCTGGTTCCTTCATGCCTGCCGTACCTCCTCGATCGTCACCGGACGGTGCTCCTGCAGCGACAGTGTGCACGCATCGGCGATCCAGCCGGCCTCCAGGGCGTCCTCGATCGTGCACGGGGACGGCCGGGTACCGGCCACGACCTCGGTGAACGCGGTGAGTTCGGCGCGGTAGGCCGCGGTGAAGCGGTCCATGAAGAAGTCGTGCGGGGTGCCCGCCGGGAAGGTCACGCCGGGCTCGACCGAGCGCAGCGGCAGCTTGTCCTCCAGGCCGACCGCGATGGAGTCCGTGAAGCCGTGGATCTCCATACGGACGTCGTAACCCCGGGCGTTGTGGCGGGAGTTGGACACCACCGCGATCGTGCCGTCGTCCAGGGTGAGGATCGCGCCGGTGGTGTCGGCGTCGCCCGCCTCCTTGATGTAGTCGGCGCCCTTGTTGCCGCCGACGGCGTACACCTCGGTCACCTCGCGGCCGGTCACCCAGCGGATGATGTCGAAGTCGTGCACCGAGCAGTCCCGGAAGATGCCTCCGGAGGCGGCGATGTACGCGGCGGGCGGCGGCGCCGGGTCCAGCGTGGTCGACCGCACGGTGTGCAGCTTGCCCAGTTCACCGGCCTGCACGGCGGCCCGGGCGTTGACGAACCCGGTGTCGAAGCGCCGGTTGTAGCCGATCTGGATCGGCACGTCCCTGCCCTGTACGGCCTTCAGTACCTCGACGCCCTCGCTCATCGTCTTCGCGACGGGCTTCTCGCAGAAGACGGGGATGCCGGCCTCGACACCGGCCAGGATCAGCGCCGGGTGGGCGTCGGTCGCGGCGGCGACGACGATGCCGTCCACGCCGGCCGACAGCAGGGCCTCCGGCGAGTCCACGACCTCGGCCCCGAACCGCTCCGCGGCGGCCTTGGCGGCGTCCGCGAACGGGTCGGTGACGACGAGGGAGTCGACCGCGTCGAGTCCGGAGAGGGTCTCGGCGTGGAAGGCGCCGATGCGGCCGAGGCCGAGGATTCCGATACGCATGGGGTTGGTGCTCCTTGCAGTGGCGGTACGGGGAGATGGGGAAGGTCAGTCGAGTCCGCCGAGGACGTTCTGGTCCCAGTCGATGACCGAGCCGGTGACCACCCCGGACCGGTCCGACAGCAGGAACACCACGAAGTCGGCGATCTCGTCGGGCTGGCCCAGCTTGCCCATCGGCAGCTTGGCGGCGGCCTGCTCACGCCAGTCGTCCGCGGCGCCGTGGAACGCCTTCTGCGTCGCGTCCTCGCCCTCCGTCGCCGTCCAGCCGATGTTCAGGCCGTTGATCCGGACCCGGTCGAAGCGGTGCGCGTGCGCGGCGTTGCGGGTCAGCCCGATGAGGCCGGCCTTGGCGGCGACGTACGGCGCGAGGAACGGCTGCCCGCCGTGCGCCGAGGACGTGATGATGTTGACGATGGTGCCGGGCGCCTCGCGCGCGACCATGTCCTGCACGGCGGCCTGCATGGCGAAGAACGGCGCCTTGAGGTTGATCGCGATGTGCTGGTCGAACAGCTCGGGCGTGGTGTCCAGGAGCGTGCCCCGGGACGTCAGCCCCGCCGAGTTGACCAGGCAGTCGATCCGCCCGTACGCGTCGACGACCTCGGCGACGGACGCCTTCGCCTGGTCGGCGTCCGCGAGGTCGGCCCGTACGAACAGGGCCTTGCCCCCGTCGGCGGCCAGCTCGGCCACCAGCGCCTCACCGGGCTGCGTGCGCCGCCCGGTGACGGCAACGACCGCACCCTCGCGGACGGCGGCCCGCGCGATGGCGGCGCCCACCCCCTGGCTGCCGCCGTTGACGAGGACGACCTTGTCGTCGAGAAGTCCCATCTGGTTCCGGGTCCTTTCAGCTCTGATCAGCTCTGGCGCCGCTCGGCGCCGGCCCGCAGCTCTTCGCGCAGAGCCTCGGGAGTCCATGCCTCGCGCAGCGCACGCCGTACGACGTCCGCCTGCGCGGGCGGGGCCAGCCCGGCCACCGGCGGATCGCTGTCGAGGTTCGTGGGGAAGGGGTACCCCTCCGCGCTCGCGGCGATCACCCGCTCCAGCCATGCCTCGTCCGCGCCCTCGCCGCGCCGCTTGAGCAGCACCGGGAACACGGCGTTGGCCACCGCCTCGCGGTCCACCGTCTCCATGGCCCGGCCGAACGCCGAGGACACCTGGAGCAGGTTCGCCATGCGCCGGATGTCCGCCGACCGATTGGTGCCGGCCGCGTGGAACAGCGCCGGGTTGAAGAAGGCCGCGTCGCCCTTGGAAAGGGGGAGCTGGATGTGGTGGTCCTCGAAGTAGGCCTGGAACTCCGGCAGCCGCCAGGCCAGGTAGCCCGGCTCGTACGTCTGCGAGTACGGCAGATACATCGTCGGCCCGGACTCCACCGGCATGTCGCAGTGCGCGACCGCGCCCTGGAGGGTGAGCACGGGGGAGAGGAGGTGCACATGGGCCGGGTAGGCGGCCGCGACCTCGTTGGAGAGGAAGCCCAGGTGGTAGTCGCGGTGCACGGTCTGCGCCGCTCCGCCGGGGTTGACCACGTTCACCTGCGAGGTCACCTGGTAGCCGGGGCCGAGCCAGGCGGCCGAGACGAGCGCCAGGATGTCGTTGGCGTAGTAGTCGGCGAACGCCTCGGGGTCGTACAGCGCCGCCTTCTCCAGCGCGTTCCACACCCGGTCGTTGGCGCCCGGCTTGGCGAAGTGGTCACCGGCGTGCGCGCCCGAGGCGCGCTGCTCGGCGATCAGGGCGTCGAACACGGCGCTGAGCCGGTCGATGACCCCCGGGTCGGGAAAGGCCCGCCGGAAGACCACGATGCCCGGACCGTCGGTGAGGGCGCGGACCAGTTCGGCCCGCACCGCACGCGGGTCCTCGGACTTGCGCAGGCGGTCGCTGTCGTAGACCAGGACGCCCCGCTGCACGGCGGAGGCGTACGGATAGTCGGCGAGGTCGGTGGCCCGCTCGACAAGCGCACGGAACGCGGCGAGGTCGCAGTCCTGCTCGGACAGCCACGCACGGCGCTGGACTGAGGTGTAGGACATCGGCGTCCTCTCGGTGACACGGGCGACTCGGTGCTGTCATTCTTGTCAGTACAAACCCGTCGAACAACCAGCAGGCGGCCATCAAAAACCCCTCAAGGCAACCTGCCGGGCAGCCTCCAGGCACCCCCTTCAGACAAGCTCCGGGAGCATCCGTATGGGACACCCCTTCCCGATCCGGGAGATCGCACGTCAGGCCGGCCTCAGCGAGGCCACCGTGGACCGGGTCCTGAACGGCAGGGGAGGGGTGCGCGAGAGCACCGCGCGCGAGGTCCGCCAGGCCATCGCCGACCTGGACCGGCAGCGCACCCAGGTCCGGCTGGTGGGCCGCACCTTCATGATCGACATCGTGATGCAGTCGCCGGAGCGGTTCTCCACCGCCGTACGGGCCGCCCTGGAGGCCGAGCTGCCCGGCCTGCACCCGGCCGTCGTGCGCTCGCGGTTCCACTTCCGCGAGACCGGCCCGGTGGCCGAGCTGACCCGGACGCTGGACCGGATCGCCCGGCGCGGTTCGCAGGGCGTCATCCTCAAGGCCCCGGACGTCCCCGAGGTGACCGCCGCCGTCGCACGGCTCACGGAGGCCGGCATACCGGTGGTGACCCTGGTGACCGACCTGCCGTCCACGCCGCGCCTCGCGTACGTCGGCATCGACAACCGGGCCGCCGGGGCGACGGCCGCGTACCTCATGGGCCAGTGGCTGGGCGAGCGCCCGGGACATGTCCTCACCAGCCTCAGCAGCGGCTTCTTCCGCAACGAGGAGGAGCGCGAGATGGGCTTCCGCAGCGCCATGCGGGCCCGGCACCCCGAGCGCGCGCTGGTCGAACTGGCCGGGGGACAGGGCCTGGACGCGACCCAGTACGACCTCGTCCGCGCCGCCCTGGAGCGCGACCCGGAGATCCGCGCGGTCTACTCGATCGGCGGCGGCAACATCGCGACGCTGCGGGCCTTCGAGGACGCGGGCCGTGCCTGCGCGGTGTTCGTCGCGCACGACCTGGACCACGACAACACCCGCCTGCTGCGCGAGCACCGCCTGTCCGCCGTACTCCATCACGACCTTCGCCAGGACATGCGCGAGGCCTGCCACATCGTCATGCGGGCGCACGGCGCGCTGCCGCCCGCCGGTCCCACCCTGCCGTCGGCGATCCAGGTGGTGACGCCGTACAACATGCCCACGCCCATCGGGTGACGATCGGGGCGGCGCGCCTGGCGTGTACACCGGCCGGACGGGCCACGGCTCCCTACCGTCGTGCGCATGTGGAAATCGAACCCGGACGGTGGGCCCGAGCGACTGACGGCGCTCGCCGACGGTGTGTTCGCCATCGCGATCACCCTGCTCGTCCTGGACTTCTACGTGCCGCGGGGGCTGGACGACGCGCACTACCACGACGCCCTGCACGAACTGATCCCGAACCTCGGCGCGTACGCGCTCACCGTGCTGGTGCTCGGCGCCTTCTGGCGTGAGCACCGCCGCATCTTCCGGCTGGTCCGGCAGATCGACGGACAGGTGATCACCCTGTCCATCATGGGGCTCGGCGTCGCGGCCCTGCTGCCCTTCCCCACCAAGCTCATCGCCGAGTACGGCAGGGAGGCCGAGTCGGTCGCCTCCTACGCGGGGGCGGTCGCCGCGCTCGGCGCCGCCCACCTCGCACTGATCCTCGTCCTGGCCCGGCGCCCCTGGCTGCGTTACGGCGCGGAGCCGCCGGAGGGCTTCCGGCTCTTCGCGCTCGACCTAGCGATGACGGTGCTGGTCTTCGCCCTCAGCGTCCCGCTCGCCCTGGCCATCGGCTCCACCGCCATGTGGTTCTGGCTGGTCCTGGCCCCCATCAAGGTCACCCTCGGCCGCCGCGCCGCCCGCTCCCGCTGACAGCGTCCGTCACGCTCCAGTGTCCACGGACACCCACGCCCCGCCCTCCGCCGAGCGCACCATCGCCTCCAGTACGGCGGCGCTGTGCACGGCGTCCTGGACGGTGGCGCCGTGCGGGGTGGCCTCGGCGATGGAGCGCAGGAAGCGGTAGGCCTCGATGACCTTGAGGTCGTCGTAGCCCATGGCGTTCGCCGCGCCCGGCTGGAAGGCGCCGAACTCTCCGGCGCCGGGGCCGACGTGGACCGTGCTGACGGGCTGGTCCTGGTAGGTGGTGCCGCGGCTGACGCCGAGTTCGTTCATGCGGCGGAAGTCCCAGAAGACGGCGCCCTTGGTGCCGTGCACCTCGAAGCCGTAGTTGTTCTGCTCGCCGACCGAGACCCGGCAGGCCTCCAGGACGCCGCGGGCGCCGGAGGCGAAGCGCAGCAGGCAGTTCACGTAGTCCTCGTTCTCGACCGGGCCGAGTTCGCCGCCGGTGGCCAGGGTGTGGCCGGCGGTGGCGCCGGTGGGGCGGGCGCGTTCGGGGATGAAGACGGCGGTGTCGGCGGTGAGGGAGGCGATGTCGCCGAGCAGATGGCGGGCGAGGTCGGCGCCGTGCGAGGCCAGGTCGCCGAGGACTCCGCTGCCGCCCCGTTCCTTCTCGTACCGCCAGGTCAGGGCGCCGTCGGGGTGGGCGGCGTAGTCGCTGAAGAGACGGACGCGGACGTGTGTGACGGTGCCGATCTCGCCGGAGGCGATGAGCTCGCGGGCGGCCTCGACGGCGGGTGCGTTGCGGTAGTTGAAGCCGACCGCGCTCTGGACGCCGGCCTTGGCGACGGCGTCCGCGACCGCCTGGGCGTCGGCCACCGACAGGCCCACCGGCTTCTCGATCCAGATGTGCTTGCCGGCCTCGGCCATCGCGACGCCGATCTCGCGGTGCAGGAAGTTCGGGGCGGTGATGCTGACGGCCTTCACCCGCGGGTCGGCGGCCACCTCGCGCCAGTCGCGGGTCGCGGCGGCGAACCCGAACTGCGCGGCGGCCTCCTCGGCCCGCCCCGGCACGTCCTCGGCGACGACCACCAGCTCCGGGCGCACCGCCAGCCGCGGGTAGTGATGCGGGACGCGGGCGTACGCCTGGGTGTGCACCCGGCCCATCCAGCCGAATCCGACAACGGCGACGCCAAGCGTGTCGACCATGACTGACAGCCCCTCTTTGGACCGGTCCAACTTCTTTCCCGCCCACCTTGGGGGCCGTTCTCCCGGGGTGTCAACCCCTTCCCGCCCCTTTGACAGGACAAGGCCGCGCATGGAACGGTCCATCTCATGAGACCGCCGACGATCCGCGACGTGGCCGACCGGGCCGGCGTCTCCAAGTCGCTGGTGTCGCTGGTGCTGCGCGGCTCCGAGCAGGTGCGCCCGGAGAAGCGGGAGGCCGTCCTGCGGGCCGTACGCGAACTCGGCTACCGCCCGAACGCCGCCGCCCGCAGCCTCAGCGAGCAGCGCACCCGCACCGTCGGCGTCCTCCTGAACGACCTGCGCAACCCGTGGTTCGTGGACATGCTGGACGGCCTCAACTCCCTGCTCCACGCCAACGGCCTGCACATGCTGCTGGCCGACGCCCGGCTCAACCGGCGTACTGGCCAGGACCTGGCGGGTCCCTTCCTGGACCTTCGCGTCGACGGTCTGGTCGTGGTCGGCACGCTGCCCGACCCGGCCGGGCTCGGGGCGGTGGCCGAACGGCTCCCGGTGGTGGTCGCGGGCGCGCGCGAGCCGGCGCTGCCCGGCGTGCAGCTCGTCGCCAACGACGACGAGCGGGGCGCCCGCCTGGTCGCCGAGCACCTCATCGGGCTCGGCCACCGGCGCATCGCGCACATCGCCGGTTACGGGGCCGTCGGCGAGCTGCGTCGGCGCGGCTTCGAGGCGGCGATGCGGGCGCACGGCCTCGCGGACGAGGCGGTCGTCGAGCCGAGCGACATGACCGAGGAGGGCGGCTACCGCACGACGGTCCGGCTGCTGAGCCGCGCGGACCGGCCGACGGCGGTCTTCGCGGTGAACGACATCGCCGCGATCGGCGCGCTGTCGGCGGCCGAGGAATCGGGGCTACGCGTGCCGCGTGACCTCTCCGTCGTCGGCTACGACAACACGAGCATCGCCCGCCTGCGCCATGTCTGGCTCACCACCGTCGACAACGCCAGCCACGAGGTGGGCCGCCGCGCGGCCCGCTGTCTGCTCGACCGGTTCGAGGGCAGCGGGGGAGCGGGCGAAGTCCATCTCGCGGCACCGACGTTGGAGATCCGCGGTTCGACGGCGCCCCCGCTCACAGATTGATCGCGTACGCCTTCCGCAGCGTCTCGTGCACCGTCCACGTCGTACGGTCGCCCTCGCGCAGCACCGCCATGTCGCCGGGCCCGACCGTCAGCGTCGGCCCGTCCTCGACCTCGATGGTCGCCGACCCGCTGATCACGACGAACAGCTCGTCCGCCTCGGTGTCGGTGACGACCCCCGGCGTGATCTGCCAGACCCCGCGCACCTGACGCCCGTCCGCCGACTCCCAGACCACCTTCCCGGTGACCTCGGGCTTCCCCGAGACGATCTGCGCCGGGTCGAGGGGCTCGGGTTCGAGCTCGGCGTCGGGGATGTGGAGTACGAAGCTGTGCGTCATGCGGCGACCCTAGCCGGGCCGGACCAGGGAGCGGCCTGGACAGAGTGTGGGGTGCCGGCGGGGGCAGGCAGACACTCCGTCATGCACTCAATCTGGCAGACAAAATTGTTGACAATTCTGTTTGGCTAGATTTACGTTCGACAGGCACTCACTCAGGGAGGGCACATGCCGAACGAAGCCGGTCCGAGCACCGGGGAGCAGGCCAAGCAGCACGCGCTCGCGCAGCTGCGGCAGGCGATCCTGCACGGCGAGATGGCACCGGCACAGCGGCTGGTGGAGAACGAACTCGCCGAGCAGTTCGGTGTGACACGGGCCAGCATCCGCGCGGCACTCATCGACCTGGAGGCCCAGGGCCTGGTCGAGCGGATCCGTAACCGGGGCTCGCGGGTTCGGGTGGTGAGCGTGGAGGAAGCGGTCGCCATCACCGAGTGCCGCATGGTCCTGGAGGGACTCTGCGCGGCCAAGGCCGCCGTCACGGCCAGTGACGAGCAGCTGACCCGACTCGCCGACCTCGGCGCGGCGATGACCAAGGCCGTCGCCGACGGCGAGCCGATGACGTACTCCGAACTCAACCAGGAACTGCACGCCAGGATCCAGGAGTTCTCCGGCCAGCGCACGGCCGTGGAACTGCTGGAGCGGCTCAACGCACAACTGGTGCGCCACCGCTTCCAGTTGGCGCTGAGGCCGGGACGTCCACAGCACTCCCTGAGCGAGCATCTGGCGATGATCGAGGCGATCAGGTCCAGGGACCCGCAGGCGGCCGAGGCGGCCGTCCGCGCCCACCTCACCAGCGTGATCGAGGCGCTGCGCGACTGAGCCGTACGAGGCGCCGCGCGGCTGAGCCGTGCGAGGGCTGCGCGGCTGAGCGGTACGAGTCGTCGCGCGGCTGAGTCGCTGGGGGCGGGCGCACACCTGTCACTCAAGGAGAACCAGCCATGACGCATGCCGACGCGCCCGCCCCCGAGCTCTCGACTCCGGTCGAGCAAGGGGAACCCCCGTCGCGGCCCCGCCCGCCCCGCTCGACCCTCGTCATCACCGCGCACGCCGGGGACTTCGTCTGGCGGGCGGGCGGCGCCATCGCCCTGGCCGCCGCCCGGGGCGAGAAGGTCACCATCGCCTGCCTGACCTTCGGCGAGCGCGGCGAGTCCGCCAAGGCCTGGCGCGAGGGGAGGAAACTGGAGGAGATCAAGGTCATACGCCGTGACGAGGCCGAGCGCGCCGCCGCCACCCTCGGCGCCGAGGTCCGCTTCTTCGACGCCGGCGACTATCCGCTGGTCGCCACCGCCGAGCTGACCGACCAACTGGTCGCCGTCCACCGCGAGACCCAGCCCGACATCGTCCTCACCCACCCGGCCGAGGACCCGTACAACGGCGACCACCCGGCCGCCAACCGCATGGCCCTTGAGGCCCGGATCCTCGCCCAGGCCATCGGCTACCCGGGCGCCGGCGACATCATCGGCGCCCCGCCCGTCTTCTACTTCGAGCCCCACCAGCCTGAGATGAGCGGCTTCAGGCCCGAGGTCCTGCTCGACATCACCGAGGTGTGGGACACCAAGCGGGGGGCCATGGAGTGCCTCGGCGCCCAGCAGCACCTGTGGGACTACTACACCGACCTCGCCGTCCGGCGCGGCGTCCAGCTCAGGCGCAACGCCGGACCCAACCTGGGCCTGGCCCACCAGACCATGGCCGAGGCGTACATGCGCCCGTTCCCGCAGATCGCGAAGGAGCTGGCATGAGCGGCGTGATCGTCACCGACCCGCCGAAGGCGGAGCTGAAGGACGTCGACGCGCTGGCCCGTTTCGGCGTGGCGACCGTCAGCGAGGCCATGGGCCGGACGGGCCTGCTGGGGCCCGGGATCCGCCCCAATCAGCAGGGCGTACGGGTCGCGGGCACGGCCGTGACCGTCCTCGGCTGGCCCGGCGACAACCTCATGATCCACGCCGCCGTGGAGCAGTGCGGCGAGGGCGACCTCCTGGTCGTCACCACGACCTCCCCTTCCACCGACGGCCTGTTCGGCGAACTGTTCGCGACCGCGCTGCACCGGCGCGGGGTGCGCGGCCTCGTCATCAACGCCGGCATCCGCGACACCCAGGAGCTGCGCGAGATGGGCTTCGCCGCCTGGTCCCGGGCCGTCTCCGCACAGGGCACCGTCAAGGCCACCGGCGGCTCGGTGAACGTGCCGGTCGCCATCGACGGCCAGGTCGTCCGCCCGGGCGACGTGATCCTCGCCGACGACGACGGCGTGGTCGTCGTACCCCGCGAGCACGCCCGGGCGACGGTGGCGAAGGCGGAGGCCCGCGAGGCCAAGGAGGCCGCCACCCGCGCCGCCTTCCTCGAAGGCCAACTCGGCCTGGACCGCTACGGGTTGCGCGAGAGGCTCACGGCGCTGGGCGTCGAGTACCGGACGTACGAGGAGTACGCGGAGTGTGAGGGGCACGCGGGGCACGGGGGAGAGCGGCCGTGACCGACGGAGTGCCCGAGCCCGACGGACTGCGCTGTCTGCTGATGCGCGGCGGCACCTCCAAGGGTGCCTACTTCCTGGCCGCCGACCTCCCCGCCGAACCGGCCCCGCGCGACGACCTGCTGCTCCGCGTGATGGGCAGCCCCGACGAGCGGCAGATCGACGGTCTCGGCGGCGCCCACCCGCTCACCAGCAAAGTGGCAGTGGTGTCGCCCTCCGCCGACCCGCGCGCCGACGTCGACTATCTGTTCCTCCAAGTCGCCGTGGACCAAGCCGAGGTGAGTGACCGTCAGAACTGCGGGAACATCCTCGCGGGCATTGGCCCGTTCGCCGTCGAGCGTGGACTCGTCCCGGCGGGGCAGGAGCACACCTCCGTCCGCATCCGCATGGTCAACTCCGGTGACTACGCCACCGCGACGTTCCCCACCCCGGGCGGACGGGTCGACTACACCGGCGACGCCGAGATCTCGGGCGTACCGGGCACCGCCGCCCCCGTGCTGATCGAGTTCCCGCCCGGCACCGGCAAGCTGCTGCCCACCGGAAAGCCCCGCGACGAGATCGACGGCATCCCCGTGACCTGTGTGGACAACGGCATGCCGACCGTGCTGATCGCCGCGACCGCACTGAAGGTCACCGGCCATGAGACCCCCGGGGAGCTGGAGGCGGATCCCGAACTCGCCGACCGGCTGGCCGGGATACGGCTGTCGGCCGGGCGCCTGATGGGCCTCGGCGACGTGTCGGACACGACCGTCCCCAAGCTCACCCTCCTCGCCCCGCCCCGAGGCGACGGCGCCGTCACCACCCGCACCTTCATCCCCGTGCGCTGCCACACCTCGATCGGCGTGCTGGGCGCGGCGAGCGTCGCGGCAGGCCTGCGCATCGACGGCGGCGTGGGCGCGGACCTGGCCCGACTCGACGCCGGGGACGACCGCGTCCGCATCGAACACCCCACGGGGTTCCTCGACATCGAGGCCGCTCTCGGCACCGACGCCGCAGGGCTCCCGTTCCCCCGCCGGACCGCCGTGGTCCGCACCGCCCGCAAGATCTTCGACGGCAGGGTCTTCCCCAGGGCCGCCGCACGACCCCGAGGAGGCCACCGATGACCCCACCGCTCGGCGACATCGCCCACATCGGCCACGCCCAGCTGTTCACCCCCGACCTGGACGCCAGCGTCGCCTTCTTCACCGACTACCTCGGCATGACGGTCAATCAACAGACCGGAGACACGGTCTACTTGCGGACCTACGACGACTACGAGCACCACAGCCTCGTCCTCACCGCCCGCGAGCAGCCCGGCCTCGGCAGGCTCGCCCTGCGTACCTCCAGCCAGGAGGCACTGGAGCGCCGTATCAAGGCGATCGAGGCGGCGGGCGGCGCCGGCCGGTGGGTCGAGGACGAGCCCGGCATCGGCAGGCTCTACGTCACCACCGACCCGGACGGACACGAACACGCCCTGTACTGGGAGAGCCGGCACTACGAAGCCCCCGAGGAACTGCGGCCCGCGCTGAAGAACCAGCCGCAGGCCAAGCCCAACCGAGGCGTCGGCGTGCGGCGCCTGGACCACGTCAACTTCCTCGCCGCCGACGTGCTCGCCAACGCCCAGTTCCAGGAACGGGTGCTGGGCGCCCGGCCGACCGAGCAGATCCAGCTCGACTCCGGCCGGATCGCGGCCCGTTGGCTGACGTACACCAACAAGTCGTACGACGTCGTCTACACCTCGGACTGGACCGGTTCCACCGGCCGACTGCACCACATCGCCTTCGCCACCGACACCCGCGAGGACATCCTGCGCGCCGCCGATCTCGCCATCGACTCCGGCGTGTTCATCGAGACGGGCCCGCACAAGCACGCCATCCAGCAGACGTTCTTCCTGTACGTCTACGAGCCGGGCGGCAACCGCATCGAGCTGTGCAACCCGCTCACCCGCCTCGTGCTGGCGCCGGACTGGCCGCTGATCACCTGGACCGAGGCCGAGCGGGCCAAGGGACAGGCATGGGGGCTGAAGACGATCGAGTCCTTCCACACCCACGGGACACCGCCGGTCGCCTGAGGCGGCCCACCCTCACCTTGCGGACGCAACCGAGCCTCCCTGTCTTGTCGCTGAGATTGTTGACAAAACTGTTGACGAGATTGGAGTGGCTCCTTAGCGTCTGGCGCACAAACGCACGAGAGGAAAACAAAGATGTCCCCGTCCCCGTCCCCCTCCCTGTCCGCTCGCGCCGGCAGACTGGCAGTGCTCGCCGTCGGCCTGTGCTGGCTGGCCGTCCTCTTCGACGGCCTGGACATGTTCATCTACGGCTCGGTACTGCCCCACATGCTCGCTGAGAAGGCCCTCGGGCTCACCCCGGACCAGGCCGGTGACCTGGGCAGTTACGCCACCTTCGGGATGCTGGTCGGCGCTCTGACCGCGGGCACGGTGGCCGACCGGACGGGCCGTAAGAAGCTGATGGTCGGCTGCGTCACGCTCTTCTCGCTGGCCTCCGGGCTGTGCGCGCTGGCGGACGGCGTCGCGGTCTTCGGCCTCGGCCGCACACTCGCCGGAATCGGTCTCGGCGGTCTGCTGCCCACCGCGATCAGCATGGTCTCCGACTACGCCCCGCGCGGCCGCGCCGCCCTCACCATCGGCATGCTGATGACAGCCCACCACGCGGGCGGCATCCTCTCCGCCTACGTCGCCCTGTGGGTCGTCGAACCCCTCGGCTGGCGGGCCGCGTTCTGGTTCTGCGTGCTTCCGCTGCTGTTCGTGCCGGTGCTGGCCAAGTTCCTGCCCGAGTCGCTGAGCTTCCTGGTCGCCAAGGGGCGCAGCCGGGAAGCGCACGAACTGGCCGGCCGCTACGAGGTCGAACTGCCCGCCGCCCCGGCCGACAAGCGGGCCGCAGGCGACCGCTGGACGTCCCTCGCCAACCTCTTCCGCGGCGGCGAGTGGACCCAGACCCTCCTCTATTGGCTGGCCTCCTTCGGCGGCCTGCTCCTCGTCTACGGCGTCGCCACCTGGCTGCCCACCCTGATGCGCGGCGAGGGTTACAACCTCGGCTCGGCGTTGACGTTCGTGGTGCTGTTCAACCTCGGCGGCATCGTCGGCATGCTGGTCGCCGGACGTGCCTCCGACCGGTTCGGCGCCCCCCGTATCTCGGCGATCTGGTTCGCGCTGACCGCCGCCGGAGTCTTCCTCCTCAGCGTCCACATGCCGCTGGCGCTCACCTTCACGGTGGTGTTCCTGACCGGCGTGTTCCTCAACAGCGCGCAGACCATGATCTACGCGACCGTCTCGATCCGCTCCCGCCCCGAGAACCGTGCCACCGCCGTCGGCTGGACCTCCGGCATGGGCCGCTTCGGCGCCGTCTTCGGCCCCTGGCTGGGCGGCCAGTTGCTCGCCGCGAACAACGGCGACTGGGGCTTCACCGCCTTCGCCCTCGCCGGTCTGTCGTCCATGGTCTTCATCGGCATCGCCGCGCTGCGCGGCTCGCGCCGGGCGACCGGGAGCGACAGCGAACGGCAGCTGATCGGCGCGCACTGACCGGCGGACGCCGACCGCGGGGGCGAGGGCGGATGCCGGTTCACTCCGGCACATGGGGTGAACGGCATCGGTCATATCTAATGTCCCGTCGTATGTACTGATGGTCCCAACTGGGTTATACGACGGTCTCGCGTATTGTTGCGTCATATGCCCGCTGTGATGCAGGGCGGCTTTCGTGACGCCGGGGGCGGATGAGTTGATCGTTAAAGGGGGATCGGGACGTGACGGCATTTCTCGCGCTGGTGGCAGTCGTTGCGTTCATGGCCAAGGCCGGCCTGCCGTGGTGGGTTGTCGTGGCCGTGGCCCTGCTGATGGCGGGCTTCGTGTCGGGGTCCAGGGGCCCGGGGAGAAGCACCAGGAATACCGCGACGCCGAGCCCGGCGCCTCAGCCGATCTGGTCCTCGGCCGACCGGGTCTCGGCGGTTCGGCCGGACCCGGTGGACGCGCTTGTCCCGTGCGCGGAGGAGCAGTTGGCGAGCGTCAGCTCCCCGCAGCCTCCCGAACATGCCCGGCGATGACCCCGTAGACCGTCCGAGCCTTCTCGTCGTCGTCCCCGTCGTACCCGTGATCGGCGCCGGTCACCTCGTGATACTCGACCAGCGCCCCCACCGCGCGCAGCCGCTCGGCATACCGCTCACCTTCACCCCGTAGCAGGTCGTACTCAGCGGTGATCACCAGAGCCGGCGCGATCCCCGTCAGGTCGGCGGTATCGGACGGATGTGCGGGGGAGACCAGCGGGTCGGCGCGCCGCTTCACGTCCGGAACGTACGACGAGTCGAACACGTCGGCCATCCAGGGCCGCAGCATCGGCTTGGCGGTGGCGGCCCGCTTGTGCCGCGCGCCGGTCGCCAGGTCGAGCGGCGGATAGTGCAGCACCTGGAGCGCGATCGACGGTCCGCCCTCTTCGAGCGCCTGCCGCGCCACGGCCGCCGCGAGGCCGCCCCCGGCGCTCTGCCCGCCGACGGTGAGCCGACCGCCGTCCCAGCCCTCCTCGCCGCCCTGCTCCGCGACCCACCGCACGACTTCGTACGCCTGCCGGGGCGGCGCCGGGAACGGATGCTGGGGTGCGACGGCATAGTCCACGTTGATCACGACCACCCCGGCCTCGGTGGCGAGGTACCGGCACAGCGGGTCGTCCAGCTCGGTCAGTGCCATGACGTAGCCGCCGCCGTGGAAGTTGACGTGCACGGGTGGCGCGGCCCCGTCGCTCGCGTTCGGAGACAGACGGCTCGGGGGCAGATAGACCGTGGCCCGGGCGGGACCGATCGACGTGGGAATCGTCAACTCGCGTACCCTGCGCGGAAATTCGGGGAAGCGCGCGTGCGAGGCGGCGGCGGAGCCCCGGCCACCGGAACGCCGGTCCGCCAGGACGGTCACACGCTGCAGCGCCTTGGCGGCGAGGGCGGCCACCGCGGGCCGGGCCAGGAGGGACATATGGCTCCATTCGATGGCCGCCCGTGGGTCGACCCGCGGGAAGATCTATTGAGTTAGGCAATCATAGGCATCAACAATTATTGGTCAAGGGCCGGACCGGCCGGGCCGCTCTGCGTATGAGGTAGGGTTGACCTGCATGATCACGCGGTTCGCCGCGCGTCAGGCATCGGGACGTGGCGCAGCTTGGTAGCGCACTTGACTGGGGGTCAAGGGGTCGCAGGTTCAAATCCTGTCGTCCCGACTGGAGTCTTCTCCGTAGTCGCAGGTCAGGGCCTTGGATCACAGCATGTGAGACGAGGCCCTTGATCGTTTCTGAGCGTTCGTCTCACAATTTCTCACGGTCACAAACGGACGACGACGAGCGCGATGTCGTCCTGGCTGCCAGCGGTGACGCCCAGGTGGTCCAGCAGCCCGTCGGCGAGTTCTTCCACCGGGAGGGTGCTGCACTGGGCAAGGGCATCGGTCAGCCGGGCCAGGCCGGTATCGATGTCTTCGCCGCGCCGTTCGATGAGCCCGTCGGTGTAGAGCACGAGGGTGTCCCCGGGGGCGTAGGACAGTCCGGCCTGAGGGCGTGGGACATGTTCCGGGCGGGCGCCCAGCGGTGGGTCGGTGGCCTGGTCCAGCAACTGCCAACTGCCGTCTGGACGACGCAATACCGGCGGAGGGTGACCGGCGTTGCTGTAGATGATCAGTCGGCTACGCGGGTCGATGAGCACCTTGACCACGGTGGTGGCCAGCGCGCCGTCGACCGCCCTGGCGTACAGGCCCAGTACTTCCAGGGCCTGCGCGGGGCTGGGAACGGCCCGGATGGCTGCGCTCAGAGCGCTGCGCAACATGCCCATAACGGCGGCGGCCTCCAGGCCGTGGCCGACAACGTCCCCGACGGCGATGGAGTAGCGATCGGGCGGCAGATCGACCACGTCATACCAGTCCCCGCACACGTTGAGTGATCCAAAGGCAGGCAGATAACGCACAGCTATGTCCCGGTGCCTGTCCAAGTCGGGCGAGCGAAGCATGACCTCCTGCAGGGTGACGGCGACCTCACGTTCGCGGGCATGTGCCTGGCGTAGCTGCTCGTTCAGTTGTTCCAGATCGTGAGACCGGGCATACACCAGGGCCGCGATGCTTGTTGCCTGCGTGCTCAGCGGTGGGGTGAGCGCACGAATGAAGGGGGAACGCATGAACTCGGTGACGTCGTCGGCCCGCGCGATGATCCACTTCACCGTGCCGTCCGGCCCCAGGACGGGGCTGGCCATCCCGCACCACCACCGCTCCTCAAGTTCACCTGAGCGGTCGGCAACGGGGATGTCGAATCGCTTCGGTGCCACCACGTCGGGCTGGCGTGACTCCAGCACGCGCTGGAGTGAGGCGCCGAAGTCACGGGCCGCGGCCGGCGACGCAGGAGTGTCCGGAAACGCCGCCAGAATGTACTGCCCAACCAGTTCTTCGCGGGTCCTGCCGGTGACCTGGAGGTAGGCCCGGTTGGCGTAGCGGACTACCAGGTCGGCGTCCAGCACCAGATACGGGTTCGGCGCGGCGTCGAACAGCTCCTCGAAATCGATCTCCGCTGTCGTCACGCGCGTGGCCTGCCGATCTTTACGAGCGCGACCGCTTTCATCTCCAACCTACGAGCTATCCGCCAGGTGCGCCCACCGGACGACTACCGATGCGAGCTCCTCAGCCGAGCAGCTCGCTGAGCTTCTCCGAGCTGGCGTTGCGGCTCTGCGGGTCGGGGTGGAGATAGACCCGCTTGGTGAAGGAGAGGTCACTGTGTCCGGCCCAAGCTGAGACCACCGTGTCGGGCACGCCGTTGTTGGCCATCCAGGACAGGCAGGCGTGACGTGCGTCGTACAGACGAACCCTGCGCACGCCTGCTGCCTCCATCAGCTTCTGGGCTTCGCAGGTCAGAGGTCGTATCGGAGTATGCCGGTACGACCTCTTGATCGTTTTGGGGGTCAGTTGAGGGCCGGGCGGTCAAGACTGCTCGCTGTGGGCTGGGCGGCTCTCACATCCGCGTGAAGATCCAGAACCGGCCCCATCTCATCGACGCATGACTGGCCGGATCCGGCATGTCCTTCACCCCAACGACTTCGTGAGTTTCTAGCTCAGTAGTCGTTGTCAGGGGAAACCCCACCCGACTTCGAGAGGGGGCTCCTGTCGACGGATTGCCAGGCCAATTGGTGGGCAGCAGTATCCCATCTTGAGCTAATCGGTTCGAAGCTTCGAAGGTGAACCGATCTCTCCGGTTATTGAACCAGACGTGAGGCTCGGAGGTTCCTCGATGGGCGCTGACGATGAAGGATCCGGATCGGGCAACTCTGCCCAGCCACCCAGCGGGAGAGTTGTCGACAGGGCATATGTTCGCCTGGTTTACGCGCAGGCGATCGATTGGTATAAGGTCGCCGAGTCGAAGGCGCAAATAATTCTGACCGTCAACGGCGTGCTGGTGACCATATTCTTCGGACTCAACGCCCAGATCCTGGCGGATGAGCCCCGGCTGGCCAAGATATCCGGTGTTGAGACGTGGTGCTTCTTGTTTGCCTCCACGCTGGCTGTTTTAGGAGCGGTAACCTGCGCGACGGCATGCCTGTGGTCACGGCACGGTAAGAACTCCAAGGGGACGTTCGCGCTCCTGGGCGTAAACCCTGACCAGCCGCATACGTACTGCCCGGAAGTCCTTTGGTACTTCGGTGATCTGGCGAACCTGCAAATGGAGCCGGCGGCTGCTCTAATTAGCCGGGCCGACGCCCAATTCGAAGTCGCAGCCCTCTCGTATAACGTCGTGCACTTGGGGCGAGTCGTGCTCCGCAAGCATCGGTTCTTGAATACCGGTTGGGCGCTTACCGCCACTGCTATCGTCTCACTCATCTTTGGTGGGGTGAGCGTCTTCGTGCGAGCTCAAATGTGAGTAAGCCAAGACGGTATCGCCGGGGTGCGAAGTGCGAGCCCTTTCGTTCGTATCGGACGGTGAGGCGGCGGTAGCCGAAGAGCCAGGCGATCGGCCGTTCGATCTGCCAGCGGTGCCGACCGAGGCGTTCGCCGGACTCGATGCCGGGCCGCGCGATGCGCGCGACGAGCCCGCGCTCGCGTAGTCAGACATTTGGAGCGAACGGAGGCCGCGTCGACGATCGCCAACCTCTAAGCCTTGATGGGTGCGGCCGACCTGGCGGCCTGCTCGATCTTCGCGCAGTGGGCCGCACGGGCTTCCTCGTCGATCTGTTTCTCGTGTTCGGCGCGCAACCCGGTGCGGCCGTCGAGGCCCTCGCGCAGGATGTCGGCGTGCCCGGCATGCCGGATGGACTCGCCGAGGACATGGACGATGATGGCGAACAGGTTCGTGTTGGGACAAGGCTCCGGCCACCAGGGCACGTGGCCGGGGGCGTCGAGGGGAAGCTCGTTGATCGTCGCGTCCGAGTGTTCCCACGTGCGCCGGTAGAACCCGATGATCTGATCGCGGGTCTCGTCCTCGGTCGCCCACAGATCGCTGCCGTTGGAGTGGTCCTGCCACCGGGGCAGCGGTTCCGGGGAAGGGCGGTCGAAGACCTCGCCGAAGTACCTGGCCTCGACGGTGGCCAAGTGTTTGACCAGGCCGAGGAGGTTGGTCCCGGTCGCTGTCAAAGGCCGGCGGGCGTCGTATTCGGACAAGCCGTCGAGTTTCCAGAGCAGCGCCTTGCGGTCCCGCCGCAGTCTCCCGTGCAGGTTGTCTTTCGCGAATTCATCGATCATGCGGCATGAGCCTGCCATGGGCTGCTCGCGGTCTCAAGATCCACTACGTGGTCCGCAACGACCGGCAGAGCCGAAGCCTGGCCATGGCCGCCGCCCTGACCTGCTACGAGAGGCTCGCGAAACTCGCCACGTGAGTCAACCTCCAAGCCTGCCGAGGTCCTTGATGTCTGGGGCGCCCTTGCGGGAGATCACCGACAGAATTCGGCGACTGCGCAGCGAGCGCCGGTTCGGGTTGCTGTCGTAGCCCTTGTCGCCCAGAAGCTCTCGGCGGAAGCGAGAAGTGGACACCGGCCTCCCAACGGGCTTCTCCCGGTTGATCGGTGAACCCTTTGGGACTGCCGTGTACATCGCCGACACCACCGTCCGCATGATCGGTCCGGTCAACTGAAAGCTCAGCAGCACATCCGCCAGCGGAGTGCTCCTGATCGAGAACCAGAAAACCTTCGAGGCGCTCAGCCGCACTACCGTGCCCGAAGGCCGGTTGTACGTCTCGATGGGCGATTTCGCCTCGGACGCACTCGGCTTGTTTCTCAGGCGCTTCGCGATCGCGGCGACTCGTGCGGTTGATCCGCATCGGTTGGGATGCGGTGGCATCTGGGCCAGCCCGCACGAGGTCGAGAACCGGCTGCTCCAGCACCCCGACGTCGCCGCGGCATGCGTCGTGGCCGTCCCCGACACCGACGGACTCGACCGCCCCGTCGCCTGCGTCGTACCGGCCTCCACCGATCCCCGCGATCCCCTCGACACGGACGCCCTGACCGCGTTCTGCCGCCAGACCCTCGCCTCGTACACATGCCCGCGCCGGATCCTCACCTTCACCGCCCTGCCCACCACCGGCACGGGCAAGGTCAACCGGCGCCAGGTCCAGCAGCAGGCACTCGGGCGACTCACCGCCGGCACCCCGGCCCACGGTCCTCTGCCCGGCGAGACGTAGGCCGGCAGTGAGCAAGTCATGCGCCCGGAGCCCACCTTCGCGCCATCAACTGGCCCTGTCGGCCCTGGCCGCCCAGGACGACGAACTCCAGTGGCTCCGCCGCCGGCTGAGCACGATCAGCCCCACCGCCCCTGCAGGCGTCGTCGTCCCCCTGCCGCGCCGACGAACTCCTCCGGCACGTGCTCAAGAGGGTAGAGAGGTGGTTGTCGTTGAGTGAGAGGACGAGGGCCACGTGGATGTGTATGAAGCCGTGGACAGTCGCCGGGCCGTGCGGGCGTTCAGCGATGAGCCGGTGCCCAAGGAGGTTCTCGAACGAGTGCTGACCGCTGCCACGCGGGCTCCGTCGAGTGGAAACCTCCAGCCGTGGCATGTCTTTGTCGTGGCCGGCGAGCCCTTGGCCGAACTGAAGAAGCGTGCGACGGCCAGGGCGCTTGCGGGAGACCCGGGCGATGAGCGGGAGTATCCGATGTATCCGGCCGAGCTGCCTTCGCCGTATCTGGACCGCTTTTCCGCTGCGGCCGCCCAGAGGTACGAAGCGCTGGGAATCGAGCGCGACGACCCCGACAGGCCCATGAAGATCGCCGCCTTGAACTCGGGGGCGTTCGGAGCGCCGGTCGTGCTGTTCTGCTACCTCGACCGGACGATGGGGCCCGGGCAGTGGGGGGACGCGGGGATGTACTTGCAGACGGTCATGCTGTTGCTGAGGGCGGAAGGGGTCCACAGCTGTCCCCAGGTGATGTGGACGATGTATCGCAAGACCGTCAGTCGGATAGTCGGAGTCGATGACGGGCTCGTACTGTTCTGCGGTGTCTCGGTGGGATTCGAGAAGGAGAGCGTGCCCCGGCTGCGTACCGGGCGGGCGGATGTGACGGAAACAGTGCGCTTCATCGGAGTGTGACCGTCAGGCTGACCCGCTATTGGTCTCGGGGCGTGTTGGCCCGCGGGTTCGGCTGGCTGGTGGATGAGAAGGCGCGACCGCCGCTATGTCCCCGCACCCACCGGCCAAGGTCAGTACCAAGATCAGTCGCAGGTCGGCCCATTAGGGTCGGTGGCATGAACACATCCCTTGCCAGCAGTGCCTTCGACTCGCTCCGCCTCGACGCCGTGCCCGATCAGGACGCGTTGCGCCGGGTCTACGAACTGCCCAAGGACACGGCCCTACGCAAGCAGATGACCGAACTCACCGAGCAGACCCGGCGGTTGATCGGCTGCTCATCGCTGGTCCTGGTCGCCAGCGCGGACGCCGAGGGCAACTGTGACGTTTCCCCGCGCGGCGGCCCCGCCGGGTTCGTCGCCGTACTGGACGCATGGACGGTGGCGATACCGGACGCGACGGGCAACAAGCGTCTGGACACCCTGCAGAACGTCGTCGCCACCGGACGGGCCGGGCTGCTGTTCGTCATCCCGGGGCGCACCACGACGCTCCGGGTGAACGGCCGGGCCTGCGTCTCCACCCGCCCGGAGCTGCTGTCGCAGCTGACCGCCGTGGGCAAGCCGCCGGCCAGTGCGCTGGTGGTGGGGATCGAGGAGGTCTACCCGCACTGCCCCAAGTCCCTTCTGCGCAGCGGGGCCTGGAAGCCGGAGCAGTGGCTGGCGGCGGACGCCCAGCCGACCTCGGCGGAGGTGACACTGGCCCAGTTGCGTATGCCGGAGCTGACGATCGCTGACGTCGAGCAGGCGGAGGCGGATTCGCTGAAGTACCGGTACGAGTAACGGGGGATCCGCGCTTGCCGAACCACCAGCCCGTCAGCAGGTCACCGGCACGCGACTGGGCAGCGGCTCCGCGCCGGGACCTGTCATCCTGAGCAAGTCCGGTTCCATCCGCATGCCGTGGAGGTTGTGATGCGTGCAGGCGTCGTGGTCAGCGCGCATCCCGGAGTGGAGGACCTCGCCGTGCGGGCCGAGGAGTTGGGCCTGCACAGCTTCTGGGTCAACGACACCCCGATGGTCCACGGCGATCCCTTCGTCGCCCTGAGCCTGTGCGCGAAGGCCACCAGCCGCATCAGGCTCGGTATCGGCGTGACGTCACCGGCGCTGCGCTCGGCTCCGGCCGCCGCGAGCGGGTTCGCCGGCCTCAACGCGCTGGCACCGGGCCGGATCATCTGCGGCGTCGGCACCGGGAACACCGCCCGGCGCACCCTGGGCATGAGGCCGACCACGTCGGCCAGGCTGGAGAACTTCACCGCCGCCCTGCAGGACCTGTGCGCCGGCCGCTCGACCGAGTACCGCGAAGGCGACCGGGTCCGCGACATCCGGTTCCTGCACACCGGGGCGCACGTGAACACCGCCGACCCGATCGAGTTCGTGGTGGCCGCGCTCGGGCCGCAGGCCGCCGCCGTCGCCGGCCGCCGCGGCACCGGCCTCATCTCCTTCGGCCTGCTGGACCCCGCCGCTTGGCACGCGCTGCACGACGCCCGCCGCCACGCCGCCCAGGACACACCCCGCGACCCCGACTCCCGCACGGACTCCTACGTGGTCACCGCGCTCCACATACTCGACGAGGACGAGGACCCACACGGCGACGCGGCCCGGGACGCGACCGGTCACCTCGCCCTGTCGCTGCTGGCCTTCGCCGCCGACACGGCCGCCGAAAACCCCGCCTTCGCCGAGCGGCTCAGCCCTGGGGAACGCGAGGCGGTGCGGCGGCTCCTCGACCGGCGCGGCACCACCGCCACCGCGCCCGACCGGCACACCAAGCTGTACCCCAACTACCTCGGCCGCATCGCCCCGCAGGACCGGGACCTGGTCCTGCCCGCGCTGATGAACACCCTGGCCCTGGTCGGCACCCGCGAGGATCTCCTCGCCCGCATCGCCACCCTGGAACAGGCCGGCATCGACGAACTCCTCATCCAGCCGGTGATCGACCCACCCACCGAGATGGCCCAGCTCGCGAAACTCCTCACCTGAACGGACCTGCCCGCCGCATGTGCCGGTCGTCGGCGTTGGCCAGCAGCAGCCGCTCGCCGAACTACCGAGGTTCTGTCGGTAACTGGTCGGGAACCACGCCTTCTTCCGCACCCGACCGCCCCGCCGGCTCCTGACTCCCGCCGTCCCGGGACCAGCCGCTGATCGGCGTTTGCGGGCGGGCCATGGCTGTGGGGATCGAAGTCGGGTGTCAGTCATGCCCGTCAGCCGACAGAGAGGGAGAAATCGTGAACTAACAACCCTGGATGGGAGCAATCCGTTCCGCTCTCCGGAACCGAAGGACGGGAGTACTGGCCATCGCCCCGGTACCTGAACACGGTCCGAGGCAGATCAGAGAGGACCACACATGCAGATGCGTAACTCGGTTGCCGTTGCGCTGGCAGTGGCGGCCTTCGCTCTCGTCCCGGCCGCGGCTCCCGCTCTGGCCGCTCAGACGCCGAGCGCCCAGGCCGTGACGTGCATGGGTCAGGTCGCGAATGTCATCGGCACAGAGGGCGACGACTTCACGACCGGCACCCCGGGCAACGACGTGGTCGCCCTGCTCGGCGGCAACGACACGTACGCCGACGCGGGCGGCAATGATCTCGTATGCCTGGGCAGCGGCAACGACATCATGGGGGCGGACTCCACCTTCGTCACCAACTCCGACACTGTGGACGCAGGCCCGGGTGATGACCAGGTGTTCGCCTTCGACGGCGGTGACGTCGTCCTCGGCGGCGACGGCGTCGATGAGCTGCACGGCGGCAACGGCATGGACGACCTGCGAGGCCAGGCCGGCGACGACGATCTGTTCGGAGAGGGCGCCAACGACATCCTGCGCGGCAACACGGGCAGCGACTCCGCCGACGGCGGTCCCGGGCTCAACGATCAGTGTGCCGCGGAAACCGAGGTCGCCTGCGAGACGGATCCGCCGGCCTGAAGGCGTTGACAGGCTGTCCCGACTTGCGAAGCAGCAGGTCAGGGGAGTGCCGGAAATTCCGGCACTCCCCTTGGCCATTTCTGGTGGGTGGGCGGAGCGCGGTCGAGGGGCATGTTCTGGGGTCCGCTACGATCACGGCATGGTTACGGCTTGGTCGCCCTGGTGCGTCGGCGGGACCCGCCTGGGCGGGCGTCCGCTGCTGCGCGTGCTGGCCATGGCCGCCCTGCTGTTCGGCGTCCTCATGACGCAGTGCGGGCACATGGAGAGCGCCGATGGGCAGGCCGATGGGCACCTCTCCAGCAGCGCGACGGTCTCCGCGGCCCAGCCGGACGACGAGTCGTCGCACTCCGGCGAGCAGTGCCTGCCCGGGCAGCCCCAACAGGGTTCTGTCCCGGCGGCGCCCTGCTTTGCGGCGTGGGTTCGCCAAGCGACCGGTGTTGAGGGGGCCTCGCCCCCGCGTCCACCGGCCATCGGTCGGTCTGTCGACGGGGTGTCACCAGTGGCCCTGAGAGCCGCCTCAGTGGTGCGGCAGGTCTAGGAGGCGGCGTCCTCCGACCGGCCTGCTGACTGTCTGTCACCGGTTCGGCCGCTATCGCGCGACGAGTGTCGTATCCCATGCTCATGAGGGGTCGTCACATTCGTCGATGCCGTCCTGCCCCCACCCATGCCTGCGCCTGACTCCGCCCATGCCGGAGGCGAGGCAGCAGCGCGGAGGACTTGTGCCGACACATTCCCGCATGCCCGCACACGCGACATGGCCCCCCTGCGGGTCGTCCCGGTGGCGTCGAATCGCCTCGACGACCCGCGCCACCCTGGTGATGGTGCTCATGCTGTGCGCCGTCATTCACGGAGCGACCGAGCAGACGCACGCGTCGGTGTCCATGCCCGCCGTTTCGTCCGCGGTGGCCGTGGCCGGAGGCCATGGGGACCGTCATGGGCCCCACGGTCCCCACAACCCCCATGAGGCGGAGGACTGCGCGGGGGACGCGATTGTTCGCCATGCCTTCCCGTCGGCCGAGGATCCTCCCCCCGACGCGATGGACGTGGTCGCACCCGCCGCCGGGTCACTGGCGGTGGGAAGACCGCCCGTACGGCGTGAGTCCCGCAGACGTCGCAGCGCACGCACCGGCCGGGTCGCGCTCGTCCGTACGTCTCGCTGGCGGATCTAGACCCCTCGCTCGCAGCCGGCCGACCTCGTCGGCTGCCGCGCCCCCTGGCGACAACGCGGACCGCGTGGTCCCCTTGCTCGCCATGGACGCGAGATGAACCCGCACCGTGCATTCATCGAGCGAGAGTGACAACACAGACATGCAGTCATTGACCAAGGCCGAGGTCCCCTCGGGCCGGGCCGCCCTCTCCGGGCTGGTGGGCAACACCCCGCTGCTGCGGGTGTCGCAGCCGCTCGCCCCGGCCGGACGCGGCTTCTGGGCGAAGCTTGAGGGGTTCAACCCCGGCGGTATCAAGGACCGTCCGGGCCTGCACATGGTGGAGCGGGCCCGGGCCCGCGGCGACCTGCGGCCCGGCGGACGCATCATCGAGTCCACGAGCGGAACGCTGGGCCTCGGGCTGGCCCTGGCCGGGATGGTGTACGGCCACCCGGTCACCCTGGTCACCGATCCGGGGCTGGAGTTGTCCATGACCCGGCTGCTGACCGCGTACGGAGCCCAGGTCAACGTCGTCTCCGAACCGCATCCCACGGGCGGCTGGCAGCAGGCCCGCCGTGAGCGCGTGCAGCGGCTGCTGGAACAGCACCCCGACTCCTGGTGCCCGGACCAGTACAACAACCCGGACAACGTCGCCGCCTACACCCCGCTGGCCCTCGAACTCGCCTCCGAGACGGGCCACATCGACGTGCTGGTGTGCAGCGTCGGCACCGGCGGCCACTCGGCGGGCGTGTCCCGCGTCCTGCGCCAGCTCTACCCGGAACTGACCGTCGTCGGCGTGGACACGACCGGTTCGACCATCTTCGGCCAGCCCGCCCGACCCCGGCTGATGCGCGGCCTCGGCTCCAGCATCTACCCCCGCAACGTCGCCTACGAGAACTTCTCCGAGGTGCACTGGGTGGCCCCGGCCGAGGCCGTGTGGACGTGCCGTCAACTGGCCGCCTCCCACTACGCCACCGGCGGCTGGAGCGTCGGCGCGGTCGCACTGGTGGCCGGCTGGCTGGCCCGGACCATGCCCGCCGACGCACGGATCGTCGCGATCTTCCCCGACGGCCCGCAGCGTTACCTGGGGACGGTCTACGACGACGACTACTGCGCCGCACACGGCCTCCTCGACGCCCCACCCGCGCCCGAACCCGAGCTGATCGGCCGCCTGGACGAGAAGGAGGTCACCAGCTGGACCCGGTGCACCACCGTGATCGACCCCCTCACCCTGCAGGGCGAGGAGGAGCGGTGAAGGGTCTGCTCACCCAGGTCCGGTCGTACGAACGCAGCGTCCAGCTGTTGATGGTCAACCAGTTCACCATCAACCTCGGCTTCTACATGCTGATGCCCTATCTGGCCGCCCACCTCTCCGGCACCCTCGGCCTGGCCGGGTGGATCGTCGGACTCGTCCTCGGCGTACGGAACTTCAGCCAGCAGGGCATGTTCCTGGTCGGCGGCACGCTCGCCGACCGGCTCGGCTACAAGCCGATGATCATCGCCGGATGCGTGCTGCGCACCCTCGGCTTCGCGACGCTCGGCCTGGTCGACTCGCTGCCCGCGCTGCTCGCCGCCTCCGCGGCCACCGGGCTGGCCGGGGCCCTGTTCAACCCGGCCGTACGGGCCTACCTCGCGGCCGACGCGGGGGAGCGCAGGGTCGAGGCGTTCGCCCTGTTCAACGTGTTCTACCAGGCCGGCATCCTGCTGGGCCCGCTGGTGGGCATGGTGCTGACCGGGGTGGACTTCCGCGTCACCTGCCTGGTGGCGGCCGGGATCTTCGCGCTGCTGAGCGTCGTACAGATCCGTGCGCTGCCGGCCAGGCGGGCCGAGCGCGCCGGACGGCAGGAGGCCGGGGACGGTGCGGGCGTGCTCGCCCAGTGGCGCGGCATCCTCGTCAACCGGCCGTTCCTGCTCTTCTCCTTCGCCATGATCGGTTCGTACGTCCTGTCGTTCCAGGTCTATCTGGCGCTGCCGCTGGAGGTGCGCCGGCTCGGCGGCGACGGGGAGTTCGGGACGGCGGCGGTCGCGGCGCTGTTCGCGGTGTCCGGGCTGAGCACGATCCTCGGTCAGACGCGGGTGACGGCGTGGTGCAAGGCGCGGTACGAGCCCGGGCAGGCGCTGGTGCGCGGGCTGGCGGTCTTGGGCTCGGCGTTCGTCCCGCTGCTGCTGGCCGTCGCCGTGCCCGTACCGGAGGCGGGGATCGGGCGGTGGCTGCTCGCGGCGGTGCCGCCGACGCTGGCCGCGCTGCTGCTCGCCGTCGGCACGATGATCGCCTACCCGTTCGAGATGGACACCATCGTCCGCCTCTGCGGTGACCGCCTCGTCGCCACGCACTACGGGCTGTACAACACCATCTGCGGCATCGGCATCACCGTCGGGAACCTGGGCACGGGCGCCGCGCTGGACGCGGCCCGGGCGGCCGGGCTGCCCGCGCTGCCGTGGATCTCGCTGTTCGCGCTCGGTATGGCATGCGCGGCCGCCCTGTACGGCCTGCACCGCACAGGCCGACTGGCGGCACCGCCCGCCGCCCAGCCACTGCCCGCCACGGCCTGATCCACCGGCCGTCCGGCCCGGGGGCGGGGCGCCGATCGGTGCCCCGCCCCTGCCTCAGCCGCTGCTCCTGCTCGGTCGCCGGGGGGCGGCCCCCCGCCCCCCGCCCGGCACACCGCCCCCCGCCGGGGGGGGCGGCGCGGGGGGGCGCCCCGGCGGGCGAGGGGGGAGAGGGGCGCGCCCCGATCCCG
>NZ_JBHYJA010000014.1:117484-143456 GCF_042740355.1 Streptomyces sp. NPDC059010 | reverse complement strand
GGGGGGCGGCGCGGGGGGGGGGGGGCCCGTCGGGGGCCCCCGCCCCGCCAACGCCCGATGCCCGTGTTGGGGCGCCGTGTGGGGCCCTACGGCAGCAGACGGAAGACACGTCCCAGGGCGTCGGACAGCGCTGTCGTCGTCTCCGGAGCGGTCAGTGGAGACAGTCGGGCGCCCAGATAGCCGTCCGGGCGGACGAGGAAGGCCGTCGGGGTCTGCACGCCGTACAGCCGCTCGAACTGCGCCGCGGTGTCCTGGTAGACGGGCAGGGGCCGACCGTCCGCGTCGGTCTGCCCGCCGGCGGCTTGCGCCGTGCCCTCCTGCCGGGCGACGACGAACGCCGTCACGCTGTCGTCGGTCATTCGGCGGACGGTGGCGGCGGCATCGCGGCACGCGGTGAGCGCTTCGGCCGAGTCGGCGTAGAGGACGAGGACGTGTCCGCGGTCGCGCAGGAGGTCGTAGAGACGCAGCGGCACCGCGGCCACCCCGGCGGTGAGGCCACGGCAGTCGGGTGCACGGTCACCGGGGCGCGGGCCCGGGGATCCCGAGCGGGTCCTGCCGGGCCGGGCGCCGTCGGCCGCCACCAGCGGACTGCCCGGGTAGGCGACGAGCAGTTGGGCCTCGCGCAGCATCACCGTCGTCATGTCGTCCTGAGCGGCTCGGACACCGCCCCCGGTGGCATGCCGGACCGTGCGCCCCACCACCTCCTCGCCGACGGGACGACGCTCGGCGTCATAGCTGTCGAGCAGCCGGGGATGGGCGCCGCCCTTCAGGGCAAGGGCCAGCTTCCAGGCGAGGTTGTACGCGTCCTGGATGCCGGTGTTCATGCCCTGCGCGCCGGTCGGCGGGTGGATGTGCGCGGCGTCCCCGGCGACGAAGACCCGGCCGACGGAGTACCGGTCGACGAGGCGGTGACTGATGCGGAAGACCGACGACCAGCGCAGGGCGGACGCGGTGGTGGGATGCGGGGAGAGCCGGTCGAGGACGGCCTGGATGTGCTCGATCCGGGGCGCGCGCCCACCCTCCAGCCCGTGGGCCACCGCGTTCCGCGAGGCCCCCTGGCCGACCGCCCCCTCGCCGCTCGCGGAGAGCTCCGGTGGGACCAGCATCGACATGCGGTACCGGCGATCCCCGGGCAGCGGGATGCAGACCAGGAGATCGTCGACGCGGCCGTCCCCGTCATGGTGCGTGGCGCGCACTGCGTACCCCTGCGGAAGGCTCCAGTCCACCTCCACGTCGGCGAGCATGTACTCCTCCGGGAACGCACCCCCCTCGAAGGACAGCCCGAGTGCCTTGCGGACGGTGCTGTGCGCCCCGTCGCAGCCCACCAGATAGCGGGAGCGCAGCTCCTGCCCGGTACCGGATGCCGTGACGAGCCGGCCGACGACCCCCTCCTCGTCCTGGGTGAACCCCACCAGCTCGGTGCCCCGCTCGATCCCGGTGCCGAAGCGCGCGAGATGCTCCTCGATGATCCGTTCCGTCTCGTACTGGGGCAGGGCCGCGAAGCGGTACGGGACCTCGGGCGGCAGCCGCAGCTCGAACCGCGCCTGCTCGACCCCGTCGACGTACATCAGCTGCCCACGCATCGGCACGGCGACCTCCAGAGCGGCGCGCACCATGCCCATCCGGTCCCAGATCTCCAGCGTCCGCGGCTGGACGCCGACGGCCTTGGCATACGGCAACCGGGCCGGACGCCTGTCGATGACGCGGCAGGCGACTTTCTGCCGTCGCAGCTCCGCCGCCGCGGTCAGACCGACCGGTCCCGCGCCCACGATCAGTACATCCGTGTCCACCACGGGCGACTCCCGCCAGAAGCCCCCCTCTGCCCTGTTCCTCCATCGTCCACTGGAGGGAATGAGACAGCGACTCACAGAGGACGGTCCTCCGCCGCCTCGCGTCCTGCCTCGCCTGCCGCCCCGCGGTCGTCAGCGCATCCAGGCCCGGGTGCCGAACGAGGCGCAGGCCCGTGACGCCACGGCGGCGGCGGCCTCCAGCGCCCGGACGAAGTCCTGCGAGGTCAGCTGCCCGCGGGCGGCGAGGTGATGGGTGAGGGCTCCGTGCAGGACGTCTCCGGCGCCCAGGGTGTCCGCGACCGGCACGCTGGGCACGTCGACGGTCCCGCCGCCGTCGGGGCCCGCCCACACGAGGGGCCGTCCGCCCTGGCTGACCGCCGTCCAGGCGACTCCTCGCCGTCGGAGAAAACGCAGGACGTCGGTGGGGGTGCGGGTGCCGGGTGGACGGAAGTCGGCGGAGCAGACGGCCACGTCGACCGACTCCAGCAGGTGCTCTGTGCCCGGCTTCCAGCTGCCCGCGTCGAGGACGGTACGGCGGCCGACGGCGCGCGCGGTGCGGGCGGTGGCCGTCGCCAGTTCCATGTGGTGGCCGTCGAGTTGGACGATGTCGCAGGCCGCCACCAGCGCGCCGAGATGGTCGGGCGGGGCGAGCCGGTGGCCGGTGGCGTTCGTCGAGGCGACGGCGCGTTGACCGGTGGAGGCGGTGACCATGATCGAGGACACGGCGGGCGGATCGGTCGCGTCGGGCGCCAGGTCCGACACGGTCACGCCCGCCCGGTCCAGGTCGGCGGTGACCGCGAGCGCCAGCGGGTGGGAGCCGATGGCGGTGAGCAGTGCGGCGGCGCCGCCCAGGTGGGCGAAGGTCACGGCCGCGTTCGCCGCCGGGCCGCCCGCGGCCACGGTCTGTTCGCGGGCCGTGAGTTTCTCGTCGGAAGCCGGGACGTGATCGACGAGCTGGATGACATCCAGTGTGCACAGACCTACGAACAGCCCCTCGGGCCGCCCGGTCGCTCGCCGCTCCATGCAGGTGCCCCTCCTCCCGGCCCCCGCCCGTCGTCACGGTGGCGGAGGCGCCGACGTGTGGCGCGGTCGTGTGGCGCGCGGCGGGTGGCGAGACCGGTCAGGAATCGAGAAGCCCCGGCTGCCGGGCCGCCCCTAGCGTGATGGTCATGGCAACCATCGCATCCACCAAGTCCCTCGCATCCGTCACCCTTGAGGTCGCCGACCCCGAGGCCGCCCGCCACTTCTACACCTCCTTCGGCGTGGCCGCGCACATAGCCCTGCGGGCGTCCGAGACGCGGTCCGCCGGATTCCGCGGCTTCACCCTGGCACTCACGGTGTCCGGGCCGGCCACCGTCGACGGTTTCCTGAGCGCCGCCGTGAACGCCGGTGCCACGGTGCTGAAGCCCGCCGCGAGGTCGCTGTGGGGCTACGGCGGTGTCGTCCAGGCCCCCGACGGGACGATCTGGAAGGTCGCCACCTCGGCGAAGAAGGACACGGGCCCGGCCACCCGCGAGATCGACGAGATCGTCCTCCTGCTGGGCGTCGAGGACGTGAAGGCCAGCAGGCAGTTCTACGTCGGCCGGGGCCTGACCGTGGCCCGCAGCTTCGGCGGCAAGTACGCCGAGTTCGCCTCCGGCGACGCCGGCCCCGTCAAGCTGGCCCTGTACAAGCGCCGCGGCCTGGCGAAGGACCTCGGTGTCCCCGTCGAGGGCACCGGTTCGCACCGCGTGGTCCTGGGCGGCACCGCCGACGCCTTCACCGACCCGGACGGATTCACCTGGGAGCCCGCCGCCTCGCGCACGCCCGCACCGTCCGCGTGATGCGGCGGGGGAGCGGCTTCAGCTCCCGCTGAGCTGCAGCTCCGCCCACCGGCTGGTCCCGCCGGAGTGGACCTGTACGCCGCACCGCGCGGCCAGCGCGTTCACGATGGCGAGGCCCCGGCCGTGCTCGTCGGGGTCGACGGCGCAGGCCTGCAGCCCCGTCGGGGCCGCGGGCCCCATGTCGGTCACCTCTACGCGTACCGCTCCGCACCGGTCCGCCCCGCTCAGCGAGAGCCTCAGCGTCGCCGGGGGCAGGGCGTGGACGATCGCGTTGGTGAGGAGCTCCGAGACCACCAGCAGGATCTCCTCGGTGAGGTCCGCGGCCAGGTTCCAGCCGGCGAGGACCGGGCGTATGTGCCGGCGTATGCCCGAGACGGCTCCCGGGGTGTGCGGCAGCGAAAAGACGTGATCGGCTTCTCCGCCGGGCGCGGCCGCTCCACTGGGCGCGACCCCTGCGCCGGGCACGGCTTCCCCGCCGGGCGCGGCGTCGAGCTGCGCAGTGATCATGTGTCCTCCTCCTCGGGGAAGCCGGGTCGCCCGCAAACCGGGCATGATGGCACGCTAAGGACGGACATGTGAGCGGTCAACGAACTGCGGTCGGCATTACCGAACGAGAGTCCCGAATAGGGAAAAGCCGGACTATCATCGCTTCATGGCCGGCCCAGTCCAGTCGATAGAGCGAGCCGCCGCGATCCTGCGCCTGCTCGCCAGCGGATCCCGGCGGCTGGGGCTGGGGGAGGTGGCGTCGTCGCTCGGCCTCGCCAAGGGCACCGCCCACGGAATCCTGCGCACACTGCAACACGTGGACTTCGTGGAGCAGGACCCGGAGACCGGAAAGTACCAGCTCGGGGCGGCTCTGCTGCACCTCGGCACCAGCTACCTCGACGTCAACGAACTGCGTTCGCGCTCCATCAACTGGGCCGACGCCCTGGCCGCCCGCAGCGGGGAAGCCGTCCGGCTGGGCACGCCCCTGGAGGGCAGGGTGCTCGTCATCCACCATGTCTTCCGGCCGGACGACACCCTCCAGACCCTGGACGTCGGCGCCCTGCTCCCGCTGCACGCCTCCTCGCTCGGCAAGGTCCTCCTGGCCTTCGGGGTCACGCCCCTCGACCCGGTGCTGGCGGCCGAACCTGAGGCGTACACCCGGCACACCCTGGTCCACCCGCACGAGCTGGGCCGGGCGCTCGGTGAGATACGGGATCTGGGGTGGGGCGCGGAAGTGCAGGAGATGAGCATGGGCGAGGCCGGCATCGCCGCGCCGATCCGGGGACAGGGCGGTCTCGTGGTGGGCGCGATCGGCGTGTCCGGCGCCGTCGAGCGGATCTGCGACACCAAAGGCCGGCCGCTGCCGGCGCTGATCACCGTGCTGCGGGAGGCGGCACGCGCGATCTCCAGAGACCTGGGCGCGGCCCGCTGGTAGGTCACCGGCACCTCCGCGACACATCGGAAGGCAGGGTCGATCATGGTTGACCGGTATGTGATGTCCATCGACCAGGGCACCACCTCCACCCGATGCATCCTGTTCGACCACGGCGGGCGACTGGCCGCGGTCGCCCAGCGCGAGCACCAGCAGTACTTCCCCCGCCCCGGCTGGGTCGAGCACGACGCCGTCGAGATCTGGCGCAACCTCCAGCGCGTCGTCCCCGAGGCGCTCTCCAACGCCGGTATCGACGCCGGGCAGATCTCCGCCGTCGGGATCGCCAACCAGCGTGAGACGTCCGTGCTCTGGGACCCGCGCACGGGCGTCCCCTTCGGCCGCGCGATCGTCTGGCAGGACACCCGCACCGCCCCGCTCGTCGAGGAGCTGAGGGAGGACCCTGGGGACGAGTTCTTCCTCGAACACTGCTGTCTGCCGCCGTCGACCTACTTCTCCGCACCCCGGATCCGCTGGCTGTTCGACCATGTCGAAGGGCTGGAGCAGCGCGCCCGGGACGGCGAGGTGCTGTTCGGCACCATCGAGAGCTGGCTGATCTGGAACCTCACCGGGGGCACGGACGGCGGCCTGCACATCACCGACGTCACCAACGCCAGCCGCACCATGCTCATGGACATCCGCACGCTGACCTGGGACGAAGCACTCATGGACTTCTTCGGGGTGCCGCGCGCGATGCTGCCGGAGATCCGCTCCTCCGCGGAGGACTACGGCGAGGCCCGCGCGCTGCTCCCCGGCGTGCGCATCACCGCGGCCCTCGGCGACCAGCAGGCGGCCCTGTTCGGGCAGACCTGTTTCTCGCCGGGCGAGGCGAAGTGCACCTACGGCACCGGAAGCTTCCTGGTGATGAACACCGGCACCGACCTCGTACGCTCCGAGCACGGGCTCCTCACCACGGTCGCGTACAAGATCGCGGACCAGCCCACGGTCTACGCGCTGGAAGGGCCGATCGCCGTCACCGGCTCGCTGGTCCAGTGGTTCCGCGACCGGCTGGGCCTGATCCACAGCGCCCCCGAGATCGAGACGCTGGCGCGCACCGTCGAGGACAACGGCGGCTGCTACATCGTCCCCGCGTTCTCCGGTCTGTTCGCACCGCACTGGCGCAGCGACGCCCGCGGCGTCATCGTCGGCCTCACGTCGTACATCACCAAGGGGCACCTGGCCCGAGCCGTCCTGGAGGCCACCGGCTGGCAGACCCGGGAGGTCGTCGACGCCATGAACGCGGACTCCGCGCTCGCCCTGAGGCAGCTCAAGGTGGACGGCGGCATGACGTCCGACCACCTGCTGATGCAGATCCTCGCCGATGTGCTCGACGTGCCCGTCGTACGCCCGCTCGTCCACGAGACGGTGTCGCTGGGCGCCGCCTACGCCGCCGGGCTCGCGGCCGGCTACTGGCCGGACCTGCAGGTCCTGCGCCGCAACTGGCACATGGCCGCCCAGTGGCTGCCGGACATGGACTCCGAACGGCGGGAGTGGGAGTACGACTGCTGGAAGCGGGCCGTCGAGCGGTCGCTGGGGTGGATCCAGTCACCGAAACGCTCGTGATGTGTAACGAGCACATGGCATGCCCGCGAATGTGTCATTGCAGGGTCGGTTGAGTGAACTGGTCTGGGTTGACCGGCTTTTGACCTGTCGTTAGGTTCGGCTGCATGCGGATCTTCGACTCCCCTCGCATACGGCGGGCCATTGATCTGATGCGCGTCGCCACCGCGGTGTGTAGCTGACCCGACCAGGACGCCGCCGTAGGCCAGGAGCCACGGCGGATCACACGGATCACGCCGCCGCCGCGCGCACCCGAGTACGCGACCGTCGCGCCACCCCCGTCACCGAAACCGTAGGAGAACTGTGCGTTCTTCCAGAACCCGTCCCGCTCTCGTCGTCCTGGGCGCGGCGGCCATGCTGTCCGCGTCCGTCGCGGTTCCGCAGGCCGCCGCGACCGGCCGTACCTCCACGGCACTCGCCTGGTACGACGCCACGGCCGACACCGTCGTGACGGCGGGAGCGTCCACCCAGATCACCAACAGCCGTACCTGGGCCATCAGTTGGCTCGCCGCGGCCCGGGCCACCCGGACCGTGCCCCGGGGCGTCGAGCACGGCGCGTATCAGGAGGCGGCGCTCGCCGGCGCCGTGCACCGCGCGCTGGTGACGCTGGCCCCGAGTCGCGCGGAGCAACTCGACGCGACGTTGAAGAAGACTCTCCACGCGATCCCCGACGGCCCCGCCGAGGACCGCGGCGTCGCGGCGGGGGAGCGGCAGGCCGACCTGGCCCTCAAGTCCAGGGAGGGCGACGGCCTGGACCCGGCCTCGGTCAACGCGCCGTATGCCGTGAAGCCCGCGACCCCCGGCGTGTGGCAGCCGACGCCCCCCGCCCATGCCCCGGCGGCCCAGTACGGCAGCCGGCTCGCCAAGCCGTTCCTGCTGAGGACGCAGAGCCAGTTCCGGCTGGGCCCGCCGCCCGCCCTGGACTCCCGGCGCTACGCCGCCGACCTAGCGGAGGTGCGGGCGTACGGAGCCGTCGACAGCACGGCGCGCAGTGCCCGGCAGACCGAGACGGCCACCTTCTGGCTCGGCTCTTCCCTCACCCTCTACACCGAGCCTTTGCGTGTGGCCCTGTCTCGCACGGACCAGGGGATCGCCGGGCAGGCGCGGCTGGTGGCGCTGTTCCACGCGGCGCTGGTGGACACGCAGATCGCGACGTCCGACAGCAAGTACGCCTACGAGCGGTGGCGTCCCGTGACCGCGATCCGTACCGGCGGCATCGATCCCGACCCGAACTGGACGCCGCTGCACACCACCCCCGCGCATCCGGACCACCCGAGCGGACACAACACCTACTCGGGTGCGGCGCAGACCGTACTGGCCGCACTGGCCGGGCCGCGCACCGCCCCGTTCGACCTGACCAGCCCCACCGCGCCCGGCGTGACCCGGACCTACACCACCTGGAAGCAGCTCTCGGACGAGAACGTCGACGCCCGGGTCTTCTCCGGCATCCACACCCGCTCGGCCGACGAGGCGGGCATCTCCCTCGGCAAGCACGTGGCCGGGTACGTCCTGGACAACGCGGGACAGCTCCTCGCCGCCCGCTGACGTTCCCGGGCAGCCTCCGTCCGGGCCGGCGGATCCGGCCCGGACGGAGGGATGGCCCGCCGGCCTCCTGGCCCCTCGACCCCGGGTCAGCCGATGGTCAGCTCAGGGTGGTGCTTCTTCACCACGTCGGGGTGGGCGCGGACCCAGCCCTTGAGTTCGTTCCAGCCGAACTCCGCGTACAGCGGGTTGCGCGGGTCGTCGGTGACGCCCGTCGCGTCCGATGCGCCGGGGAAGGGGAGCGGGGAGATGTGGGCGTCCAGGCGCGGGTTGTAGAAGAACGGCGCGGAATAGCGCTCGCGGGCTCCCGGCGGGGAGACCACGCGGTGGTTCGTGGCCTTGAGGTAGCCGTTCGTGGCCACTTCCAGCAGCTCGCCCAGGTTCACCAGGAACGCGCCCGGCAGATGGGGCACGTCGATGAAGCCGCCCGCCGACTCCACCTGGAGGCCGGGCACCTCGTCCGTCAGGAGCAGGGTCAGGAAGCCGTAGTCCTTGTGCACGCCCACGCCCTGGTCGTCGCCCTGCGGGCCGCGTCCCGGGTAGCGGATCAGTTTCAGGTGGTTGCGGGGGTTGCCGGAGAAGGCGTCGTCGTAGAAGTCCTCCGGGCCGCCGATCGCGCCGAGCAGCTCGTGCAGCAGGTGGTGTGCCACCGAGCTGAGCCGGGCCATCCAGTCCAGCGCGACCTCGCGGAGCGCGGGGAGTGCGGGCGGCCACTGGTTGGGTCCCTCCAGCCACCAGTAGGCGGGCTCGTCGGTCGCGGGCACGTGCGGCGGGAGCTCGTTGCTGATGTCGAGCTGGTCACGCCAGTCACGGCGGCCCTGGGTGTGCTCGTTGCCGATCCGCGTGTAGCCGCGGAAGTGGGGGGAGTTGAGGTTGTCGATCACGTGCCGGTCGGGCTCGGGGAGGGCGAAGAACGAGCGTGCGGTGCCGAGCAGCCGGGCCTGCTCGGCGGGGGCGATGCCATGGCCGACCAGATGGAAGAAGCCCACGTCGCGGGCGGCTCTGTGGAGCGCGTCGCGGTCGAGGGCGGACAGGTCGATCACCGGAAGAGAGGTGAGCTGAGACATGGATGGTGTCCCTTTTTGTGAAAGGTGCGGGAGGAGAGAGCCGGATCAGCGGTTCTCGCTGTGACGGCGCACGCTGGTGACGGGCCGCACAGGTCCACATGACGGCCGAGGGCGAACTCGGCCCGCGGCAGGGTAGTCACGTACTGCTTCGTGAGAAAGACACGCCGAGACGGCCGGCCGCGTGAAACGGCGGGATTCAGACGTGCGGGAAAGGACAGACCGCGGACGACGTGCGGCAGTAGTCGACGTGCCGCCGGATGATCAGCCGCGTACCCGTGCACGCACGGCGCGGCGTCGCACCAGGTACCTGCATCGAAGGCCTCCACCCGTCCGGATCTTGCCGGTTCAACGTACGTCGTTCGCCCCTGTGACTGTCAAGCACGGCCGATGCAGGTCAGGGGCGGCCGGGACCGGGATGAACCGCGAGGCCGTCGCTGTTGTGGAAAGAACAGGGCTCCGACCCCCAAGCCCGTGACAGGGAGCGCAGATGACCGTCCAGGACGTCGAACGGCAGAGCTTCACCGAGGCGTGGGAGCAGTGGCACCGGCAGAAGGAGGAGGTCCTCGCCGGCCCGCACGGATTCCTCGCGATCACGGGCCTGCACTGGCTGAGCGCGGAGCCGACCCGCTTCGAGGACGCGCCCGGGGCCTGGTCGACCACTGCCGAGGGTGTGGTGGTCGAACTGGCCGACGGCGAGGCACTGACCGTCGACGACGCGGTGGTGCGCGGCCGGCACGGCTTCGGGGTCATCGCCGAGCGGGACAGCCGCTACGTCACCGCCGGTGACGCGGTGATCGAGGTCGCCAAGCGCGGCGGCCACGACATCCTGCGGCCCCGCCACCCGGACAACGCGCTGCGTACGTCCTTCACCCACACCCCTGCCTACGCCCCGGACCCGCGTTGGGTGCGCCCGGGCCGCTTCCTGCCGTTCCACGAGCCGCGGGCGGTGACGGTCGGGGCCGCGGTGGAGGGGCTGGAACACGTCTACGACTCCCCGGGCCAGGTCGAGTTCGAGCTGGGCGATGCGGTCCACCGGCTCACCGCGTTCAACGGCAGGACCCCGGGCAGCCTGATGGTGCTGTTCACCGACCGGACCTCCGGCGTGACCACATACGCGGCGAACCGTTCGCTGCAGATCGCCGCCCCGGACGCCGAGGGGCGGGTGACCCTCGACTTCAACCGCGCCGGGAACCTGCCCTGCGCCTACACGGACCTGGCGACCTGCCCGCTGCCGCCGGCCGGGAACCGGCTGCCGGTCGCAGTCGAGGCGGGCGAGAAGATCCCCCTGGAGCGGGGCGGACAACCCTGAAGCACGGGGAGCGCTTGAATTCCGTTCAGCGCGTGACCAGCAACCCCCGGCTGCGCAGTACCCGCCGCTCCAGCGGGCTGAAGATCAGCAGGTCGATGGCGATGCCGACGAGCAGGATCAGGAAGATGGCCAGGAACACCTGGGGCATGCTGCTGTTGTTGCGCCCGTTCTCCAGCAACTGGCCGAGGCCGACGCCGAGATCGGGTGAGGAGGCGATGATCTCGGCCGCCATCAGCGAGCGCCAGGAGAACGCCCAGCCCTGCTTCAGGCCCGCCAGATAGCCGGGCAGCGCCCCCGGCATCACGATGTGCCAGGCCTCGCGCAGCCCGGTCGCGCCCAGGGTGCGCCCGGCGCGCAGGAACAGCGGCGGGATCTGGTCGATGCCCGCGACGAGGCCGTTGGCGATGGACGGGACGGCGCCGAGCAGGATCACCGCGTACATCATCGAGTTGTTCAGGCCCAGCCACAGCACGGCCGGCGGCACCCAGGCCACCGACGGCAGCGACTGGAGTCCGGACAGGATCGGGCCGATGGCCGCCCGGACGAACTTCACCCGCGCCACCAGCAGTCCGAGCGGCGTACCGATGGCGAGTGCCATCAGGAAGCCGAGCAGACCGCGTGAGACGGATGTCCAGATGTAGTCGAGGAGCGTCCCCTGGAGCCAGGCGTCGCGCACCTCGCCCCACACATCGGACGGCGAGGCCAGCTTGTAGTCGGGCGCGACCTCGGCCCACACCAGCAGCTGCCAGACCACCAGCACCAGCGCGACGGCGGTGACCGGCGGCAGCACCTTGCGGACCAGGGTCTCGCGCAGCGGCGTACGGCCGATCTGCACCGAGTCCAGGGCGTCGAGCCCGGCCTCCAGCCCCGCAAGATCCTCGGCGCCGTGCTTCTTGACGTCGACGTCGGTGTCGACGGGGTTGTCAGTGCTGGCCATGGCGGCGGATCTCCCCACGCAGTTCTTCGGTGATCTCGACGGACAACTCGGCGACCGCGGTGTCCTCAAGGCGACGCGGATGCGGCAGACCGACCGTCCACTGCCGGGCGATGCGGCCCGGGCGCGAGGACAGCAGGACCACGCGCTGGGCGAGCCGCACCGCCTCGCGCACGTTGTGCGTCACGAACAGCACCGACAGTCCGGTCTCCCGCCAGATACGGGTCAGTTCGTCGTGCAGTACGTCCCGGGTGATCGCGTCCAGCGCGGCGAACGGTTCGTCCATCAGCAGCAGGCGGCTGTCCTGGGCGAGGGCCCGGGCCAGTGCGACGCGCTGGCGCATACCGCCCGACAGTTCGTGCACCCGCTTGCCGTGCGCGCCCTGCAGCCGCACGAGGTCCAGCAGCCGCTCCGCCTCCTGACGGCGCTCCGCCTTGGCGACTCCGCGCAGTTTCAGGGCGAGTTCGATGTTCTTGCCCGCGGTCAGCCACGGGAACAGGGCGTGCTCCTGGAACATCAGGGCGGGCCGGCCATCCGTGCCGATCGAGCCGGCGGACGGCCGGTCCAGCCCCGCGACCAGGTTGAGCAGAGTGGACTTGCCGCAGCCCGAGGCCCCCAGGAGGGTGACGAACTCGCCGGGTGCGACATCGAGCGTGATGTCGTCCAGCACGAGTTGCTGACCGCCGGGCGAGCCCGGCGCCGGGAAGGACTTCGAGACGTGCTCGATCCGGGCGGCGTACGTCGCCGCCGCCGTGGCGTCCTCCGCGACCTTCGCGGTCGTGGCCGTCGTAGTGGCCATGGTCGTCATCTCCTGGGGACTCAGCGGGTGCGGTTGTCGTTACTTGACGCCGAGACCGGCGTCGTCGACCTCGTCCTTGCCCTCGGCCTTGAGGACCTTGTTGAGCGGTGCGAGGTCGTAGATGCCCTTCAGGTCGGGCTCCTCCAGCAGACCGGCCTTCACCGCGTGCTCCGCCTCGGTGTTGAGGGTGGAGGCCAGCGGGTCGTCCAGGAAGGTGACCGACTTCCAGGCCGGGTCGATGACCTCGGCGGGCAGCGCCTTGCCCGAGAGCTCCTCCAGCGCCTTGTTGGCCGAGGCCTTGGCCTTGTCCGGGTTGGCGTTGATCCACTCATTGGTCTTCACCGAACCGCGCAGCACGGCCTCGACCACGTCCGGGTGCTCCTTCAGGAACGCCTGCCGGACGACGATGTTCGTGATCACGAACTTCTTGTCGGGCCACAGGTCGCCCTCGTCCAGGAGCACCTTGCCGCCCTCGGCGACCAGCTTGGACGCGGTGGGCTCGGGCACCCACGCGCCGTCGATCGAGCCGGACTTGTAGGCGTCCGGGGTGATCTTGTTGTCGGTGCGGACCACGGAGACGTCGCCCTTGCCGCTCTCGGCGTCGACCTTCCAGCCCTGCTCGGCGATCCAGTTGAGCAGCGCGACGTCCTGGGTGTTGCCGAGCTGCGGCGTGGCGATCTTCTTGCCCTTGACGTCCTTCACGGACTTGATCTTGTCCGGGTTGACGACGAGCTTCACGCCGCCCGAGGCCGAGCCGGAGATGATGCGCAGGTTCTTGCCCGCCGCCTTGGTGTAGCCGTTGATGGCGGGGGAGGGGCCGATCCAGCCGATGTCGAGGGAGCCGGAGTTCAGCGCCTCGATCTCGGACGGCCCGGCGTTGAAGGTCGAGGGCGAGATCTTGGTGCCGCCGAGCTCCTTCTGGATCAGGCCCTCCTGGATGCCGACCAGCGCGGTGGCGTGCGTCAGGTTCGGGAAGTAGCCGATCTTCACTTCGTCGACGGAGAGCTTCTTGCCGTCCGCCGCGACCTCGGTCTGCTTGTCGCTGTCGGTGGACTCGGCGCCGTAACCGCAGGCGGTGAGCAGCAGGGGGAGCGCCGCGATGACGGCGAAGGTGCGCAGGGTGGTGAGCGGTCTTGCGGCAGACACGGAGGTGTCCTTTCAGGGAAAGGTGATCAGGGGTACGGCAGTGGGGCATGAAGCCTGCTGGTGCGCACCGGCACACCACTCGCCCGCCGTCCCGGTGGGACAGCAGGGGGCGTAGCGGTGTGGGGGGACGTGCGGGTAGCGCGGAGGGCTCAGACGAGCCGACAGATGGCGCTGGCCGTACGGCCGAAGTCGATGTGACGGCGTGAGGTCAGGAGGGGCGACAACAGGTCTGTGTGGTTGCGCGTGCTCATGGCCACCCCACCCCACAGTTTCCCAGTTTTCCTACCTGGCTGATGGGGATCGTGGCAGAAGCTCGCCGCTACCCCAAGAGGCTTTTCATATGATGGACACTTCCTTCTCGCCATTTGAGAAAGGCGAGGTCAGGCGACCGGCGCCAACGGCGCGCAAAACCGCGCGCGCCACCGCGTCGTTCTGTCGGAAGGCGGGCGCGTCGGTGCGGGGACGAGCGAAAGCGGCCACGGCCCTGCTGTTGGTGGGAGCCCCGAGGGCGATCCGGCGGGGGTGCGGGCCGCCGCCGAGCGACGGGTCGATGACATGGGCGTTCGCGGCGGAGACCGCCAGCAGGCCGGAGCGGTGGATGTGGGTGGCATCGGCGATGACCTCCTCGGTGAGCGCGTCGGCCCGGTGCAGATCGCGCAGGAGGGGGTCCTCGGTGCGGTCGAGGGAGGGGACCGGCAGATACGCCTCGATCAGGGCCGTGGCGTGGACGGTGTGCCCGGGGACGGTGGGGCTGGACGCGGTGAACGTGCCGGTGCTCTCGTCGGTGCCGACCCGGATGCCGGCGCCCAGGAAGTGGACGATCCCGGCCCGGGAGAGGGTCAGCAGCTGACGCAGCCGGAAGCCGGGCGGGCCGGAGGCCAGGAAGCTGAAGAAGCCGGCCCACCAGCCGTCCAGCTGCTCGGCGACGGACCGTGCGGTCAGCCGGCCCGCGGCGACCAGGCTGGGCAGCCGGCCGTAGACGGAGAGCAGGGCGAGGAACGCCCCGAGGTCCGCGCTGAACTCAGGGTTCTCGCGGCGGGCGACGTCCAGGGCGATGTGCTCGCGCAGGTGGTCCTGGAAGGCGTCCGGGGAGGGGAAGGCGAGGCCGTCCAGGGGGCGGTCCAGGGCCTCGAAGTCCAGGCGGTCCGCCGGGTCGGGTACGGCCTTGGCGACGAGGGCGGTCATCTCGTCGTCGTACCAGCCCAGACGGTCGTACGCGGCGACGAAGTCCGGCCACGGGAGCGCGGTGCGCCCGGGGTGGGCGTGGAAGAGCTCGTGGTAGTGGCCGAAGCCGATCTCCTTGGCCATCAGCGGCCACACATCACGCCGCAGGTCCAGCGGACGGTCCTCGGCGAGCAGCGCGTCCACCGCCTCGGGGCCGAAGTGCCGCGGGAGCGGAGGCCGCGGGCCCTGGAGCCGGTAGCGCGTCTTGGAGTGGTACGGCACCCCGCGCCGCGATCCGACGTGCAGGACCGGCTCGCGGCCGGACGGGAGGTAGGTGAGGGTGCCGTCGGCCTCGGTGCGGTAGGCGCCGCCGCGGCCTTCGGTGAGCAGGGCCACCAGGTCGATGAAGGCGAGCCCGAAGCCGCGCAGGATGACCTGTTCGCCGGGTCGCAGCCCGGACAGGTCGGCGTCGGCGGAGAACTCCGGCGGGAGGTGGAAGCGGCCGTGGCGGCGGGCGAAGGCGGCGTGCTCGCGGTGCCCGGCGGCGGGCGTGGCACCGAGGTGCCCCTGGGCCAGGACCACCAGGTCGGCGGTGAGCGGGGCGGCGCGGTCGGCCAGGTGCACCTGCTGCGGGCCGTCCGGGGGGCCGGTGACGGCCGTCGCGGTGGTGCGGTGCCACTCGACGGTGACCGAGGGCGGCAACTCATCCAGCGCCCGGCGGAAGACCCAGTCCAGGTAGGCGCTCTGGGCGCGGCGGGTGGCGAAGTCGCTCCCGGCGAGCGTGCGCAGCTCGGCGAGCACCTCCGGGTCGGCGGGTTCGGAGTACGGGGCATGACGTGGGCCCTGGCCGGAGAACTGGGCGGCCCACTCGGCCAGTGAGGGGCCGGGCCGTACCGGGCCGTCGATGGTGGACGACTCGTCGGTGAACATCGTGACGTCCTCGGCCATGGAGTTCATCCGCAGCAGCGCCGACTGCTCGTGTCGCCAGACGCGCCCCGGACCGGGCGGGTGCGGGTCCACCAGGTGGATCCGCAACTCCCTTGTCCCGCCCCACAGTTCGGGGGCGTTCGCCGCGATGCGCTCAAGCAGTCCCGTGGCGCGTGGCCCCGCGCCGACGACGACCAGGACGGCCGTGGCAGGTGCGCCGCTCACCGGTCACCGCCGAGCGCCGGACGGGCGTCGGAGGCCGTCGCCGCGCGCAGTCGCCGGCGTACGGCGCTCAGGTGGCCGCGCAGGCGTTGCAGCGGTGTCGGCGGCAGGGAGCGGGAGTTGCCGCGCGCGTAGTGGCGCTCGACGTAGAACTGGCCCGCGCTCAGCACCGTGGTGACCGCGATGTACCACAGGGTGGCGACCATCAGCAGCGGGATGACCTGGTAGGTCTGGTTGTAGATCAGCTGCACCGAGTACAGCAGGTCGTGCACGGCCAGCACGCTGACGATGCTGGTGCCCTTGAGGGTGCCGATCAGCATGTTCCCGGCGGTCGGCACGATGGAGCGCATCGCCTGCGGGACGACGATCCGACGCAGGGTGCGGCGTCTGCTCAGGCCCAGTGCCTGGGCGGCCTCGGTCTGCCCGGAGTCCACGGAGAGGATGCCGCCGCGCACCACCTCGGCGGCGTAGGCGGTCTCGTGCAGGGTCAGGCCGATGACGGCGGTGAGGGTGGGGCCGAGCAGATTGACCGTCTTGACGGTGAGGAACTGAGGGCCGAACGGGAGGCCCAGGCCCAGCGTCGGATACAGGGCGCCGATGTTGAACCAGAACAGCAGCTGCACCAGCAGCGGCGTGGACCGGAAGACCCACACATAGCCCCAACTCAGCGTACGCAGAACAGGGTTGGCGGACAGCCGCATCACCGCGAGCACGGTGCCGAGCAGAAAGCCGAGCACCATCACCACGGCGGTCAGCCACAGGGAGAGCAGCAGTCCGTCCAGCACGGCGGCGGTGGTGAAGTACCGGCCCACCACGTCCCACTGGAAGGCCTGGTTGCGGACGACGGAGTCGAGCACCATCGCGAAGAGCAGCAGTGCCACGGCAGCCGTCAGCCACCGGCCGGCGTGCCGGCGCGGCACGATCCGTGGCAGGTCGGCGCCGGGGGTGCCCGGTCCGGATCGTGCGTCGGGTGGCTGGGGCGTCTGGGGTGTCTTCGCGGCAGGGGTGGTGGGTGTGACGTCGGACGGCGTGACCATGGGGAGGCTCTCTCCGGGGAGGGATTCGCAGGCGTGGATGACCCCGGTGGCACGCGTAGGGCGGCGCGGCAGGGGCGCTGCGCGGTCACGGTGCGGCCGGGGCTCGGCGTCGTCACGCTCGCCGCGTCCCTCAACGCGGCCGGAGAGGCTGCCGCGCATGGCGGAGCCGGTCCGCCGTCGATCGTATGTGCCCATGGCATCGATGTGTCAACAGCCCGGTCGGAGGCGTTCGTCGAGGCGGTCCGGCATCCGGGCGCTGCTTGACGGAGCGCACGATGTACTGCTCAATTGGTCGCATGAACGCCCAGCAGCGCTTGGTCACGCGCGATCACATCGACTTCGGTCGGGTGTGGTCCGCAGCGTGTTGCGCCTGACTCGGCAGCGGGCCGTCTGACCGGCCCTTCCCTCCCTCGGTGACCCCGTCGCGGGCCGAGTCCCCTCTTCGCGCGCTGCCGCAGCACCACCTTCACCGACGCCCGGCGTCGTCACGCCCGTAGTACTCACCCGTCTCTTCGACGGCCCATCACCCATGCGTCCGCGCCGGGCGGTTCACCCATGCCCGCGTGCCGCGGCATCCCCTGAAAGGCCATGCCCATGCCCGTGGAGTTCCTCGGCATCGCCGCCACCAACGACGGCTCCGAAACCACGCCGCGCTCCGGCGCCGCGTTCGACAAGGAGTACACGCTCCGGCTCGCCCGGGCACACGAGGACCACGGCTGGGACCGGGTGCTGTTCGCCTACGGCTCCGGGTCGGCGGATCCCGCACCGGCCGCCGCGCACATCGCGAGCAAACTGGACCGCCTCCAGATCCTGCTCGCCCACCGCCCCAACGTCTCGTACCCCACCTTCGCCGCCAAGACCTTCGCCACCCTCGACCAGATCAGCGAGGGCCGGCTGACCGTGCACTTCATCACCGGCGGCAACGACCACGAGCAGGGCCGCGAGGGCGACACCCTCACCAAGGACGAGCGCTACACCCGCACCCGCGAGTACATCCGGATCGTCAAGAAGATCTGGACCACCCACGAGCCCTTCGACCACGAGGGCGAGCACTACCGCTTCCACGACTTCGTCAGCGATGTCTTCCCCGTCCAGCAGCCCCGCCCGAACGTGTCGTTCGGCGGCTCGTCCCCTGCCGCATACGAGGCCGGCGGCGCCGAGGCCGACATCTACTGCCTGTGGGGCGAACCGCTCGCCGAGACCGCCGCGCAGATCGAGAACGTGAAGGCCGCCGCGAAGGCCGCCGGCCGCGCCGACGTGCCCCGCATCCAGGTCGCCTTCCGCCCGATCATCGCCCCGACCGAGGAACTGGCCTGGGAGAAGGCCCACCGCACGGTCGGCGCGATCAAGGCCCGCAGGGAGCGCGGCGAGGCCATCACCAAGCGCCACAACGGGCAGGCAAAGCCGCAGAACACGGGCTCGCAGCGGCTGATCGCCATCGCCGAGGCGGGGGAGCGCTACGACCGCGCCCTGTGGACCCCGACCGCCGCCGCGACCGGAGGCGCGGGCAACTCTAACGCCCTGGTCGGCACCCCGGAGACGGTCGCCCGGGCGCTGCTCGACTACTACGACCTCGGCGTCGACATCCTCTCCGCGCGCGGCTACGACCTGCTGGACGACGCCGTCGACTTCGGCCGGTACGTGATCCCGATCGTCCGCGAGGAGGTCGCCAAGCGCGACGCCGAGCGGGCCGCCCGCGGCGCACAGACCCTCGCGGCGGTGAACGGATGACCTCGGTCGCCCAACCCCCGGCTCACGCGGCCGAGTTGACTGTCGTCGAAGTGCCGGTGTCCGACCCCTTGGTGGCGCCGCTCCTGCGGGAACTCGGGGACGAGTACTCCGCGCGGTACGGCGGGGATGCCCACGGAGAGATGGCCCGCTACCCCGACGAGGAGTTCACCGCGCCGTACGGCGGCGTCCTGCTCCTGCTCCTGGAGCACGGCGAGCCGGTCGCGGGCGGCGCCTTCCGCCGCTACGACGCGGCCACGGCCGAGCTGAAGCGGATCTGGACGCACTCCGGCCACCGTCGGCGCGGCCTCGCCCGGCGCGTCGTCGCCGAGCTGGAGCGCGAGGCGGGCACCCGCGGTTACCGGCGGATCCACCTGACCACCGGGCCACGCCAGCCCGAGGCCCGCGGCCTGTACCTGGCCACCGGCTACACACCGCTCTTCGACACGCAGGCCGACCCGGAAACCATCGGCCCGCTGGCCTTCGAGAAACACCTGACCGCCGAAGCACCCACGGGAAAGGCCGCCCAGCTGTGAACGTCCATGGCATCAGACCACGCCTGCGCGCGGTCACCGCCCTCATGTTGCTGCCCCTGCTCGCGCTGACCGCCTGCGGCTCCGGCGACACCGACGGGACGACGGCGGTGGGTGCCCAGGCATCCCCCGCACCGACCGACGACCCGGTCGCCGCCGTCCGCACGGTCGACTCCGCCGCCGCCCTCCTCCCCGCCGACGTGCGCAAGGCGGGCACGCTCCGGGTCGGCAGCTCGGTCGGGTTCCCGCCCGGGGCGTACTACCCGAACGGCACCGACAAGGCGCCCGCCGGCCAGGACATCGACCTCGCCGACGCCGTGGCCAAGGTGCTCGGCGTCAGGCTGGAGCGGCAGGACGCCTCCTTCGAGACGATCCTGCCCGCCCTCGGCAGCGGCAAGTACGACTTCGGCACCGGCAACTTCGGCGTCACCGGCGAGCGGCTCAAGACCGTCGACTTCGTCACCTACATCAACGACGGCCAGGGCTTCGCGGTGAAGAAGGGCAACACCGAACTCAGGACGAAGGTCACCGACCTCACCCAGCTGTGCGGGCTGACCATCGGCACCGGCGCCGGCACCACCTTCGAGGCGACTCTCACCGCGCAGAAGGGGGTGTGCGCGAAGGCGGGCAAGAAGCCGTACGACGTGAAGGTCTACTCGGAGAACGCGGCGACGCTCACCGCGCTCCAGCAGGGCCGTATCGACATCGTCATGTCGACCATCAACGGCCTGCGCTACCAGGCAGCCCAGCCCGCCTCGCAGACCGCCTTCCTCGGCGAGTTCCACCGCCTCGACGTCGGCTTCGCCTTCAAGAAGGGCTCCCCGCTCACCAAGGCCTTCCAGGCCGCCGTCAACGAGCTGATCAAGGACGGCACGTACGCCCGCATCCTCAAGAAGTGGGGCACCTCCGCCTCCGCGATCGAGACATCGCGGATCAACCCGCCCGAGCACAGGTGAACCATGAGCAGCGACACCATCACCTCCCCCGTCACACAACTGGCCGAAGAACCGGCTGAGTTGAAGGTGGTACCGGCCCGCCACCACGCCCGCTGGGCCGCCGGCCTCGCCGTGATCGTGCTGGTCGCCCAGTTCACGCACGGCCTGGCCACGAACCCCGTCTGGGAGTGGAACGTCTTCCGGGACTACGTCTTCTCCGAGACGATCGTCCAGGCGGTGTCGGTCACCCTCCAGCTCACCGCGTACGCCACCGTCCTCGGCTTCCTCCTCGGCACCGTGCTCGCCTTCATGCGGCTGTCGCGCAGCCCGGTGCTCTCCACCGTCGCCTGGACCTACATCTGGATCTTCCGCTCGATCCCGATGATCGTCCAGCTGGTGTTCTGGTTCAACCTGAGCGCCCTGTACAAGGAGTTGGGCGTCGGCATCCCCTTCGGGCCGGTGTTCTGGTCCGTCGCCAGCAACACGCTCATCGGCACCATCGGCGCGGCCATCATCGGACTGACCCTGCACCAGGCGGCGTACGCCGCCGAGATCGTCCGCGGCGGCGTCCTCTCCGTCGACCAAGGGCAACTGGAGGCGGCCGCCGCGCTGGGCATCCCCCGGCTGCGGCAGATCCGCCGGATCGTGCTGCCGCAGGCCATGCGCGCCATCCTGCCCACGGCCGGCAACGAGATCATCGGCCTGCTCAAGGGCACCTCGGTGGTCTACGTGATGTCGATCGGCGAGCTGTTCTACCAGGTGCAGGTGATCTATGGCCGCAACGGCCGGGTGATCCCGCTTCTGCTGGTCGCCACCGCCTGGTACGTCGTCCTGACCTCCCTGCTGTCGGTCGCCCAGTACTACGTGGAGCGCCGCTACGCCCGCGGTGCCGACCGCACCCCGCCGCCCACCCCCCTCCAGCGCTTCCGGCGGAAGTTCGTGACGAAGGAGATCTCATGAGTGCCGTCATGGTGGACGTCCACGGCGTCCACAAGAGCTTCGGCCCGCTGGAGGTGCTGCGCGGCGTCGATCTTCAGGTCCGCGCCGGCGAGGTCACCGTGATCCTCGGCCCGTCCGGCTCCGGGAAGTCCACGCTGCTGCGCACCATCAACCACCTGGAGAAGGTCAACCGCGGCTGGATCAGCATCGACGGAAGGCTCATCGGCTACCGCCGGACCGGGAACAGGCTGCACGAGCTGAAGGAGAAGGACGTACTGAAGCAGCGGACCGACATCGGGTTCGTCTTCCAGAACTTCAATCTCTTTCCGCATCTGACCGTGCTGGAGAACCTCGTCGAGGCGCCCCTCTCCGCGCTGCGCCGCCCGCGCAGGGAGGCGGAGGAGGCGGCCCGCCGGCTCCTCGACCGGGTCGGCCTCGCCGACAAGGCCGACGCCTACCCGCGGCAGCTCTCCGGCGGCCAGCAGCAGCGTGTCGCCATCGCCCGCGCGCTCGCCCTCGAACCGAAGGTACTGCTCTTCGACGAGCCCACCTCGGCGCTCGACCCGGAACTGGTCGGTGAAGTCCTCGACGTCATCAAGGACTTGGCCGGTACCGGCACCACCATGATCGTCGTGACCCACGAGATCGGCTTCGCCCGCGAGGTCGCCGACACCGTGGTGTTCATGGACGGCGGAGTCGTCGTGGAGCAGGGGCCGCCCGCGGCCGTCCTGGACAACCCGCAGCAGGAGCGCACCCGCGCCTTCCTCTCCAAGGTCCTCTGACCGACCACCCTCACCCCTGTTCCACACGCAAGGAGAACGACCGTGTCCACCAGCCTCGCCCGCCGCCGCACCACCGCAGCCGCGCTCGGACTCGCCTCCGCTCTCGTCCTCGCCGCCTGCAGCAACCCCACCGACGGTGGCACGACCGAGGTCGCGAACAAGTCGGGCGCCACAACGAAGATCAACATCAGTCCCGACCAGAACCGCGTCACCACCGACAAGGTCGACTCCATAGCCGCCGAGGTCCCGGAGGCGATCCGCAAGAGAGGCACCCTGGAACTCGTCGCCTCGTCCGGCTCCGCCGCGCCGCTCACCTTCTACGCCACCGACAACAAGACCGTCATCGGCGTCGAGCCCGATCTCGCCCATCTGGTGTCCGACGTACTCGGGCTCAAGCCGAAGATCAACACGGTGTCCTGGGAGAACATCTTCGTCGGCCTCGACAGCGCCAAGTACGACGCCGGCCTCAGCAACATCACCGTCACCGAGGAGCGCAAGGAGAAGTACGACTTCGCCACCTACCGCGAGGACAACCTGGGTTTCGAGGCGAAGAAGGGCAGCGGCCTGAAGGTCACCGGGCCCGCGGACGTGGCGGGGAAGACCGTCGCCGTGGGCAGCGGCACCAACCAGGAGAAGCTGCTGATCGAGTGGAACAAGGAGAACGAGAAGGCCGGCCGCAAGCCGGTGGACATCAAGTACTACCAGAACGACAGCGACACCTACCTCGCCCTCCAGTCCGGCCGTATCGACCTCTACCTCGGCCCCAACCCGACCGCCGCCTACCACGCGGCCACCACCGGCAGGACCGAGGTCGTCGGCACCTACTCCGGCGCCGGCTCCACCCTCCAGGGCCTCATCGCGGCCACTACCAAGAAGGACAGCGGCCTGGCCAAGCCGCTGGCCGACGCCCTCAATCACGTCATCGACAACGGCACCTACGCGAAGGTGCTCAAGCGCTGGGGCCTGTCCGACGAGGCGGTGACCAAGTCGGAGATCAACCCGCCCGGCCTGCCCAGGACGAACAAGTAGCTAGCCGACCCGGGGTGGGGGGGGGGGGGGGGGGCGCGCGCGAGAGCGCGCGCGCCCCCGGACGGCGGCGCGGGGGGGGGGGGCCGGGGGGGCCCCCGCACGGTGTCGGTTGACTACACGACCCCACACCCAGGGCTACCTGTTCGACGCAGTCGTGCGGCATCCGGTGGCCGTGGTCCGACGGCGGCCGTCACCAGGCGCTGTCGTACGCCCGGGCGTTGCGCACGAACAGCTCGTGCAGGTCGCGTACCGCCCGGGGGACGGAACCGGAGTGGCGGCGCTGCAGGACCAGCAGCACCTCCGTGGCGTCCCCCGCGAGCGGGCGTACGGTGATCACGCCGCGGCGTTCCAGCGGGTCGCCGAGGACGCTGAAGTCCGGCAGCACCGTCGCCCCCAGTCCCTCGGCGACCATCAGCTTGCCCATCTCGGCGCCGTCGGTGGAGTACGAGAAGGACGGCGTGCGCCCGCCCAGCAGACGGTGCACGAAACGGTTCATGACATAGCCGGACCGCATCACGACCAGCGACTCGGCCAGAAGGCTGTCCGCGTCCACCGCCTCCAGTGCCGCCAGCGGACTGTCCGGCCGCACACACACCACCGGGCGGCCACGCAGCAGCTCGGTGGTCTCGAAACCGGGCGGCAGATCGTCGCCGCCGAGGTAGTTCACCAGCCCCAGATCGAACGCGCCCTCCAGCAGCCCGCGATGGATCTCGGCCTGCTGTGCGCCGACCAACTCGACCTGGGTGACCGGGTTCGCCGCCCGGAACTCCCGCACGGTCGGGATGACCAGCGGGACGGTGGCGGTGTTGACCGTCCCGAGCCTGACCATACGGCTGATGCGGTGCTGGTCGCCGGCGGCGCCGCGCAGTCGGTCCACCGCGTCCAGCACGCTCATGATGTGCGGCAGCAGCTCCCGGCCCTCGTCGCTGATCTTCGCCCCGGACCGCTTGCGCTCCAGCAGGTCCACGCCGAGTTCGCGTTCCAGATTGCGCACGGTCTCGCTGAGCGCCGGCTGAGAAAGGTGCAGTTCCTCGGCGGCGCGCCGCAGCGACCCCGAACGCGTGACGGCGGCGATGTATTCGAGCTGTTCGATACGCACGACAAGAACCCTCCCGTCCGCCGCTCGCGAGGTTCAAGGGAATCCCTGTCACAACCTCGTGAATACCTGCTCTCAGCATGTGGAATCAGCACCGTGCATTCTTGACCGTCCGGACTCCCCGCTGCTTTGATCGAAGGCATGAAGCGACAGGACCTCACGCGGCGACGCCACGTCGACCTCGCGCGTGTCTCCAGCTCCTGCTGTCGCTGTCGGGCCTGAGCGCATCCGAGGGAAACCCTCGCACTCGCGCTGATCTCTCCGTGTGAATTTCACTGCCGGCCGTTTTCCTTGGCGATTTCGGCCTTCCCGGGAACGTCGTGCCCCGCACGCCTCATTCCCGATCACCCACACGTTTCCCTGTCACCGCACGCGCCCTTTCGCGTACGAATTCCCGCCAGGAGCAACCCATGCCCGTACCGCCCGGATCCGACCCCGCCCGCTTCGCCTACTGGGTGCCGAACGTCAGCGGCGGCCTCGTCACCAGCACCATCGAGCAGCGCACCGACTGGGGCTACGACTACAACCGCGAACTGGCCGTCCTCGCCGAGAACAACGGCTTCGACTACGCCCTCAGCCAGGTCCGCTACATGGCCAGCTACGGCGCCGAGTTCCAGCACGAGTCGACCAGCTTCAGCCTCGCCCTGCTGCTCGCCACCCAGCGGCTGAAGGTCATCGCCGCCGTCCACCCCGGTCTGTGGCACCCCGGCGTCCTCGCCAAACTCGGCGCCACCGCCGACCACTTGTCGGGCGGACGATTCGCCGTCAACGTCGTCAGCGGCTGGTTCAAGGGCGAGTTCACCGCCCTCGGCGAGCCCTGGCTGGAGCACGACGAGCGCTACCGCCGCTCGGAGGAGTTCATCCGCGCCCTGCGCCAGATCTGGACCGAGGACCACACCGAACTCGCCGGTGACTTCTACCGGTTGCGCGACTTCTCCCTCAAGCCCAAGCCGCTCAACACCCCCGAGCGCCCGCACCCGGAGATCTTCCAGGGCGGCAACTCCACGGCCGCGCGCGCCATGGCGGGCCGCGTCTCCGACTGGTACTTCAGCAACGGCAAGGACTTCGACGGCGTCACCGAGCAGATCAACGATGTCCGCGCCGCCGCCGCCCAAGCGGGCCGCGCCGCACCGAAGTTCGGCCTCAACGGCTTCCTCATCGCCCGTGACACCGAGGCCGAGGCCCGTGACACACTCCGCGAGATCGTCGCCAAGGCCGACACACCGGCCGTCCACGGCTTCCGCGACGCCGTCCAGCAGGCCGGTGCCTCCACCACGGACGGCAAGGGCATGTGGCAGGACTCCAGCTTCGACGATCTCGTCCAGTACAACGACGGCTTCCGTACGGGCCTGATCGGCACCCCCGAGCAGATCGCCGAGCGGATCGTCGCCTACAAGCGGCTCGGCGTCGACCTCTTCCTCCTCGGCTTCCTGCACTACCTGGAGGAGGTCGAGTACTTCGGCAAGCGGGTGCTGCCCCTGGTCCGTGAACTGGAGGCCCGGGAAACCCGGTCCGAGCCGGTCTCCGCCCGAGCCTGAACCCGCCACCCGCATCCGACACGCCCAGAGAGGTCCTCGCATGGCCACCGTCCTGTCCGTCTCCGGAAGCCCCTCCGCCACCTCCCGCACCGCCCGGCTGCTGCGCCACCTGGACGACCGGCTCACGGCCCAGGGCCACCAGGTGATCCCGTTCGACGTCCGCACGCTCCCGCCCGAGGCCCTGCTGCACGCCGACTTCGGGCATCCGGCGATCGTCGAGGCCACCGCCCTGTTCCAGCGGGCGGACGGGATCGTGATCGGCACCCCCGTCTACAAGGCCGCCTACTCCGGGCTGCTGAAGTCGCTGCTCGACCTGCTCCCGCAGTACGCTCTGGCGGGCAAGACGGTCCTTCCGCTGGCCACCGGCGGCACCAGCGCCCACGTCCTTGCCATCGACTACGCCCTGCGCCCCGTGCTGAACTCGATGGGGCCCGCCCACATCACACCGGGCTGGTTCACGCTCGACAAGGACATCACCGTGCGGGACGACGGCACGCTGACCGTCGCGTCCGGCGCCGCCGAGGCCCTCGCCCAGGTCACCGACCAGTTCTCGCTCGCGCTCGGTGGCCGCCCGACCCTGCTGGCGGCCACCGGATGAGCGCGGTGACCGTGCTCGGGGGGGGGGGGGCGCGCCGGGGCGCGCCCCCCCCCCCCCCCC
>NZ_JBHYJA010000014.1:77787-117474 GCF_042740355.1 Streptomyces sp. NPDC059010 | reverse complement strand
GCTGAGCCTCGCGGTCCTCGTCCATCTGCCGCTCGGGGGCGGGACGGGCCGGGGGCCCCCCCCCCCCGCGGCGCGGGGCGGGCGCGCCCCCCACCCGCGGGGGGCCCGCCCCCCCGGCGCGGCCCCCCCCGCCCCCGCCGAACTGGCCGCGGACTTCCGCAAGGACGCCGCCGAGCGGGACGCACAGCGCCGGCTGCCGCACCCGGAACTCCAGCGGCTGTCCGCCTCCGGGCTGCTCGGGGTGACGGTGCCGGCGCAGTTCGGCGGCGCGGACGTCCGTACGGAGACACTCGCCGAGATCTTCCGGGTGCTCGCCTCGGCCGACGCCAGCCTGGCGCAGATTCCGCAGAGCCACTTCGTGTACGTCAACGTGCTTCGTCGGCAGGGCACGCGGGCGCTGCAGGAGTTCTTCTTCGGCGAGGTGCTGGCCGGCAAGCGGTTCGGCAACGCCCAGTCCGAGGCGGGCACCAGTCACGTACAGGACATCCGTACGCGGCTGCGGCGGCGCCCGGACGGGTCGTACGCCCTCGACGGCGTCAAGCACTACTCCACCGGCGCCCTGTTCGCCGACTGGATCCCCGTCCTCGCCCGTGCCGACGACGACAACCTGCAGGTGGCGTACGTCCCGAGCGACGCGCCGGGCCTCACGGTCGTGGACGACTGGGACGGCATGGGTCAGCGCACCACCGCCAGCGGAACCGTCCGCCTGGAGTCGGTGCCCGTGCCCGCCGACCGGGTCGTGCCCCACCATCTCACCTTCCAGGGGCCCCAACTCCATGGTGCACTCGCCCAGTTGCTGCACGCCGCCATCGACGCCGGGATCGCCACCGGGGCACTCGCCGAGGCCGTCGAGTTCGTCCGCACGAAGAGCCGCCCCTGGTTCGAGAGCGTCGGCGAAGGGCACGCGACCGCCGCCGAGGACCCCTTGCTGATCCAGCGGTTCGGTGAACTGGCGATCCGTGTACGGGCCGCCGACGCGCTGCTCGCCACCGCGGCCGGGGCCGTGGACGCCGCCCGTGCCGACCTGTCCGACGACTCCGCGGCCGAGGCCTCCATCGCGGTGGCCGCCGCCAAGGTGACGGCGGCCGAGGCGGCCGTGGAGGTCGGCAGCGCCCTCTTCGAGGTCGCCGGCACCCGGTCCGCCCTCGACTCCCTGGGCCTGCACCGCCATTGGCGCGACGCCCGCACCCACACCCTGCACGACCCGGCCCGCTGGAAGGTCCAGCACATCGGCCGCTACGTCCTCAACGGCACCCGGCCACCCCGGCACGGCCTGCTCTGACGAACCACCCCCCATCGGAGGCCCACGTGTCCCTCACCTTCCACTGGTTCCTGCCCACGAACGGCGACAGCCGCCACATCGTCGGCGGCGGCCACGGCACCCCCGCCACCGCGTCCGGCCGCGACCGGCCGCCGACGGTCGCCTACCTCAGCCAGATCGCCCGAGCCGCCGAGGACCTGGGCTTCGTCGGCGCGCTCACCCCGACGGGGGCCTGGTGCGAGGACGCTTGGCTCACGACCGCCATGGTCAGCCAGAACACCGAGCGGCTGAAGTTCCTGGTCGCCTTCCGGCCCGGCTTCGTCTCGCCGACCCTCGCCGCCCAGATGGCGTCCACCTTCCAGCGGCAGACCGGCGGACGGCTGCTGCTGAACGTGGTCACGGGCGGCGAGAGCCACGAGCAGCGCGCCTACGGCGACTTCCTGGACAAGGACGACCGGTACCGCCGTACCGGTGAATTCCTGGAGATCGTACGGGGGCTGTGGGAGGGCAAGGCCGTCGACCTGGCCGGGGAGCACCTCCGGGTCGAGGACGCGAGGCTGGCCCGGGTGCCCGACCCCGTCCCCGAGGTGTACTTCGGCGGCTCCTCGCCCATCGCCGGGGAGATCGCCGCCCGGCACGTCGACGTCTACCTCACCTGGGGCGAGCCGCCCGCCGCCGTCGCCGAGAAGATCGCCTGGATCCGGGCGCTGGCCGAGAAGGAGGGCCGCAGCATCCGCTTCGGCATCCGGCTGCACGTCATCACCCGCGACACCGCCGAGCAGGCGTGGGCGGAGGCCGGGCGGCTGCTGGACGGCTTCGACGCGGAGACGGTGCGGGCAGTACAGGACGGGCTCGCCCGCAGCGAGTCCGAGGGGCAGCAGCGCATGGTCGCCCTGCACGGCGGCAGCAGGGACGATCTGGAGATCTACCCCAATCTGTGGGCCGGCGTCGGGCTGGTCCGAGGTGGTGCCGGCACGGCGCTGGTCGGCAGCCACGACGAGGTCGCCGAGCGGATCGCCGAGTACCACCGGCTGGGCATCGACGAGTTCGTGCTCTCCGGCTATCCGCACCTGGAGGAGGCGTACTGGTTCGGCGAGGGAGTGCTGCCGCGGCTGGAGGCGAAGGGGCTGTGGAGCCACCCGTTCCGCGGCGCGACGGGCGGGCCGTCCGTGTCTCAGATCCCCTTCGCACAGCGGTAATCAGCCAGAGTGGCACGCATTCCCTAGATTTCCTATCGAATTACTAGGGAAGTGTTGACCCCTCTCGGCGCAGCGAGTGAGGATGGCGCTGACCGGGCCGGCCGGGCAGCCCGGGAATAGCGTTCTCTTCTGCTGTGAAGGAAGTCCGCCATGACAAGCGCACCACCGGCCGGCCGGGCGACCGAGGTCGACACCGGGCCGGTCGACTGGCCGCACATCGCCCGTGAGGTGGCGGACGACCTGGCCACCGACGCCGTCGAGCGCGAGCAGGCCGGCAAGCCACCGCACGACGAGATCGCGCGGCTGCGCGAGTCGGGGCTGCTGACGCTGCTGGTTCCGGCCGGGCATGGCGGCGGGGGAGCGGACTGGCGCACCGCCTACACGGTCGTCCGGACCATCGCCGCCGCCGACGGCGCCGTGGGCCACCTCCTGGGCAGCCACTACTTCCTGTCCTACTGCGCGCGGTTCTTCGCCGGCCCCGAGCGCGCCGCCCGCGTCGAGCGGGCGTTCACGGCGGGGCAGTGGTACTGGGGCGGCGGCATCGCCTCGCAGGAACCGCCGCTCATGCTGACCCCCACGGCGGGCGGCTATCTCCTGGACGGCCATCAGAGGTACGGCTCCGGAGTCGGCGTCGCCGACCGGCTGGTGGTCCGCGCCGCCGTGCCCGGTACCGGCGAGCCCCTTGCCGTCGTCGTCGACGGAGCCGGCCCGGGCCTCTTGAGCGGCAGCGGCGGCGACACCTTCGGGCAGCGGCTGGCGGCCGCCGGCGGCGTGGGATTCGACTCCGTGCGGGTCACGGCCGACGACGTACTCGGGTCCCTCTCCGCGGACGACGGAGTCCTGTCACCCTTCGCCGGACTGGCCGCGCCGGCCGCCCGGCTGATCTCCGCCCACTACTGTCTCGGCGTCGCCGAGGGGCTGCTCGGTGAAGTCCGTGAGCACGGAAGGGCGGCGCGGTCCGCCTGGCAGCCCTTCTCGCCCCAGCCCTGGCCGGGCAGCCCCCCGCAGGACCCGTATGTGCTGACCGCGTACGGCGAGCTGGCCGTCGCCGCGCGCGCCGCGTCCGCCCTCGCCGACCAGGCGGTGTCGGCCCTGACGGACGGCCTCGCGCAGGGCGAGGACCTCGACGACGAGGAGTGCGCGGCCATAGCCGTCCTCGCGAGCGCGGCCGAGGCGGCCGCCTCCCGGGCCGCGCAGGAGGTCACCACCGGTGCTCTGGACGCCCTCGGTGTGCCCGCGGCCTTCACGCGGCACGGCCTGGACCGCTTCTGGCGCGACACCCGCACGCACACCCTGCGCGAGCCGGTCGCCCACCGGCTGCGCGAGGTCGGGGACTACTTCCTCAACGGCGCGCATCCGCCGTTCAGCCTTCCGGCCTGACGGAGGCGGCGCCGGGGCGGGGGCGGGCATGGCGGTGATGGATAATCTCAGCATGCGGATCTCGGCGAGAGCGGACTATGCGGTGCGGGCGGCGTTGGAGCTGGCCGCGGCAGGGGAGGACACCTCACTGAAGGCCGAGGCGATCGCCGAGGCACAGGGCATCCCGCACAAGTTCCTGGAGGGCATCCTCGGCGACCTGCGCCGGGGCGGCCTCGTGGTCAGCCAGCGCGGCGGCAAGGGCGGCTACCGGCTGGCCCGCCCGGCCGACTCGATCCCCATCGCCGACGTGATCCGGGTGGCGGACGGCCCCCTGGTCTCGGTGCGCGGCGTACGCCCGCCCGACCTGTCCTACATCGGCCCCGCCGAGTCCCTGCTGCCGCTGTGGATCGCCGTACGCGCCAACGTCCGCAAGATCCTCGGCGAGGTCACCCTCGCCCACGTGGCGGCGGCCAAGCTGCCCGAGGACGTCCTGAGCCTCGCGGACGATCCCGAAGCCTGGACCAACCCCTGACCGTCAGGGGCATACCACCGGGTCAGCCGGCCGGCTTCTCCCACACCGACACATGCTTGCCGCTCTCGCTCGTGAACGGCTCACGGGCCCAGTCCTCCCACCGGTCGCGCAGCCGCAGTCCCGCCAGCCGGGCCATCAGGTCCAGTTCGGCGGGCCAGACGTACCGGAACGGAATGGACCAGTGTTCGGCGCGGCCGTCGGTGATGGTGACGTAGTGGGAGCTCATCGCCTGGGTGGCGACGTCGTAGGTGTCGAACGCCCACCCGCTGTCGTTGATGTCGAACGGCACGGCCTTCTGCCCAGGGGGCAGTCGGCGCAGATCCGGTACGCCCACCTCGACCACGAAGCAGCCGCCGGGCCGCAGATGGGCGGCGGCGTTGCGGAAGCAGTCGACCTGGGCGTCCTGCGTCGTCAGATTGCCGATCGTGTTGAAGACCAGGTAGGCGAGCGCGAACTCGCCCGTCACCCGCGTCGTCGCGAAGTCCCCGATCGTCACCTCGACGCAGTCGCCGCCGGGCTTGGCGCGCAGCCGGTCCACCATCGCGCGGGACATGTCGATGCCGTGCACCGGAATCCCACGGGCGGCCAGCGGCAGCGCGATCCGGCCGGTGCCGACGCCGAGTTCGAGGGCCGGGCCGCCGTCCGCGAGGCCGGCCAGTAGGTCGATCGCCGGGCCCACCACGTCCGGGCGGAACATGTCGGCCGCCGACCTGTCGTAGCCGGCAGCGATCTCTTCTCCGAAGTAGCCGTCGTCTCCGATCACTGGGGGACCGTACTGCCGGTCGTCGCTCCCCGGCACGCGAATTTCCGCGAGCGGCCGATCGGGGTGCTGGCACCACCGTGACAGGGGTGCTGGGACGACTGCCTGCGGCGCCTTCGCCGCCTAGGTTCGTTGAGGAAGCAAGCAACGCAGGGCCGAGGCAGTTGCGGGAGACGTGATGAGCGCATTAAGTCGGAGGAACGTGCTGCGCGGCGGCCTGGTCGCCACGACGGCGGGGGTCGTGGCGCCCGGGCTGGGGGCACCGGTCGCGGCTGCGGCCGGTGACGGGGCGTCCTGTCCGCCGCCGCCCGGACCGGCCATGGTCGGGCGCGGCGACCCGCGGTTCCCGTCGCTGGCCTCCCGGGGCTACAACCGCCGCTTCGTGGGCCGGCCGGAGCACGTCTGGGTGGTCGGTACGACCGGGCATGTCGTGCGGGCCGTGCAGCAGGCAGTGGACAGCGGCCGGCGGATCACGGTCCGCAGCGGCGCCCACGGCTTCGAGAACTTCGTCGCCGACCCGGCCGTGGAAGTGGTGGTCGACATGTCCGCCATGAACGCCGTCGCGTACGACCCGGGCCGCCGCGCCTTCGCCGTGGAGGCCGGTGCGTTGCTGGGCGAGGTGTACCGGCGGCTGTATCTCGGCTGGGGAGTGACGGTCCCGGCCGGCTGGTGTGCCGACGTCGGCGTCGGCGGCCATGTCCTGGGCGGCGGCTACGGTCCGCTGTCCCGTCTGATGGGCCTGTCCGTCGACCACCTGTACGCCGTCGAGGTGGTCGTCGTGGACCGGGCGGGCCGGGCACGCAGTGTGGTCGCCACCCGTGAACCCTCCGACCCCCACCGGGACTTGTGGTGGGCGCACACCGGCGGCGGAGGCGGCAGCTTCGGCATCGTCACCCGCTACTGGTTCCGGACACCCGGAGCCGACGGCGACGACCCGTCCGGCCTGCTGCCCGCACCGCCGTCCGGGGTGCTGAGCTTCTCGCTCACCTGGGACTGGGAGCGGCTCGACAAGACGTCGTTCGCCCGGCTGGTCCGCAACCACAGCGAGTGGGCCGAGCGGCACAGCGCCCCCGACTCCCCGTACCTGGCCCTCTACAGCGAACTCGCCCTGACCCGCCGGGTGTCGGGGGCGGTCCTCATGATCGGGCAGGTGGCGGCGGACTCCGGCGCCCAGCGGATGCTGGACGAGTACCTCGCCGCGATCAACCGGGGGGTGTCGGTCCAGCCGGTCCGCACGCTGCGGAACCAGTCCTGGCTGGCCGCCGCCCTGGCCGGCTCGCCCGGCGACCCCGGCCCCGTCTACCGGCTCAAGGTCAAGTCGGGCTATCTGCGCCGCCGTTTCACCGACCGCCAGATCGAGACCCTGCACCACCACCTCACCCGGTCCGACTACGACCACCCGGGCGGCAGCGTCAGCCTCTACACCCACGGCGGCAAGGTCAACACCGTGGCGCCGGACGCGACCGCGACCGCTCACCGCGACGCGAGCATCAAGATGTTCTACGTCAACGGCTGGGAGGACGCCCGCGACGACACCCGGCACATCGGCTGGCTGCGCGAGCTCTACGAGGACCTGTACGCCGACACCGGCGGCGCCCCCGTCGCGGCCGACGGCGCATTCATCAACTACCCGGACACCGACCTGGCCGACCCCGCCCACAACAGCGGCGCCCCCTGGCACACCCTCTACTTCGGCGACAACTACCGCCGCCTCCAGCGCGTCAAGGCGAAGTGGGACCCCCGTGACGTCTTCCACCACGCCCTCTCGGTCAGGCGAGCGTGACCTCGACCGGCAGCTTCTTGATGCCGTTGACGAAGTTGGAGCGCACGCGCGGCACGTCACCGGCCAGGCGGATGTCCGCGAGGCGCGGGATCAGCTCCTCGAACATGATGCGGATCTCGGTACGGGCGAGCAGATTGCCCAGGCACAGATGCGGACTGCCCTTGCCGAAGGTGACGTGGTCGTTGTCGGGGGAGGCCCAGCGCAGGAACTCCTCGACCGCCGTCGGGATCAGGGAGGGGTCCTCCGGGAGCCGGGCCGGCTGCTCGGGGTGCTGGAGGAGGGCCAGCATGGCGTGGGAGATGGTGTGCCGGGTGGTCTCGTTGCAGGCCACCACAAGGAGCAGGAAGTAGTTGTCGAAGTCCTGCGTCGGTCGAGGGCGCGGAGAGCGGGACCCCGTCGCGCGGGGCCGTGTTGACCAGTTTCGACACCAAGTCCGTGCCGTCGCCGCCGCGCCGCTGCCGGGCCAGTTCCCGCCCGTACTCGAACACCTCGATGGACGCGGGGGAGCGGAACGGCAGATCGCGGTACTTCTCGCTCTCCGCGCTGTGCAGCAGCACGTCCGCGTAGTCGGGGTCGGTGTTGCCGATGATGCGGTTGCCCCAGTCGATGCGCTGCTGGTTGTCCTCCGGCGGCACGTCGAGCAGCCGGGCGAGGACGTTGATGGGGAAGTCCGCGGAGACGTCGGCGACGAAGTCGATGGGCGCCCTGGTCGTACCGCCCACCGCGTCGCCGGCGCGCTGAAGGCCGGCACGGTCTGGGTCAACTGCTACGAGGACGGCTACCTGACCGTCCCGTTCGGCGGCATGAAGCAGTCCGGGAACGGCCGCGACAAGTCCGCCCACGCCCTGGACAAGTACACCGAGCTCAAGACCACCTGGATCCAGCCGTGACCCGCCCGCTCATCGCCGTACCCGCGCGCTTCTCCGCCACCACCTCCGCGCTCCGGTACGCCGCCGAGGTCAATGCCCGTGCCCTGATCGAGGCGGTGTGGCGAGCGGGCGGCGAACCGGTGAGCATCCACCCGGCCGACCCCGCGGACGCCGACGCGGGGGAGCGGCTCGGCCGCTTCGACGGCGTCCTGCTGCCCGGCGGCGGCGACCTGGCCCCCCACCGCTACGGCGCCACCGAAACCCACCCGACCGTCTACGAGGTGCTGCCGCACCGTCGAAGCCGCACGGTAGATGTTGGCGACCACGGCCGTCTGCTCCCGGTGCAGCGCAATACCGCCGAGCGTGGCCTCGGCCGGCTTCTCGGCTTCGGTGATCGATCGTTGGCCGGGCACAGGGCACACTCCTTCGGCCGCGCGGCGTCGGACAGCGGGTGTCGTACGCGGTGCAGATCTCGTTCGGGCTCAAATTGCACGAAGAGCCAGTCGCCGCTCGCGCTGTGGACGCCCCCTTGACGTCGGCCGCATCCGGACGGACACTCCCATCAAGATTCCTAGTGAATTGGTAGGGAACCATGGGACGCCTTGACCCGGTCACCGGTCCAGTGAGCCGTACGTCCCTTCTCACATCCCGCCGGCACATCGATCTGCTCCGCGTCTGCAGTGCGATCTGACCCCTGAGCCGAGCCTCCACGTCGCTTCCGCCGCGCGTACGTCCACCCGCCTGCTCAGGGAGAGTCATGTCCGTCACACCGCTGGCCGCCCACTCGTCCACGCAGACCACCCCGGCCTTCCGAGGCCGGATCGGCCGCGACGCGCGCAGCGGCCACTATGCCGTGCCGCGCCGCTACCGCCTCCACCTGTCGACCGCCTGCCCGGACGGCCTGCGCATCGCCGTCGCCCACAGCCTGCTGGACCTGGACGACGTCTGTCCGGCGACCTTCCTGCCCGCGATCCCGGACTGCCCCGACGGCGGACACACCGCGCTGCGTCCGCTGTACGACGCCAGCGCCCACCGATACGCCGGACCGGCCCACGCCCCGGTTCTGAGCGACGACTGGTCCGGGCGCATTGTGAGCACCCACGCACCCGACATCACCCGCGACCTCGCCCGACGCTTCGGCGGTGGCCGACTTGAGCTGTACCCGTGCGGCGCGGAGTCGGAGATCGAGGCCGTCGAGCAGATGTGCGCCCTGGACATCGAGGAGGCCGCGCAGGCTGCGGGGGCGGCCGGTGCCGGGCGGGCGGAGCGGGACGAGGCGCTCGGGACCCTGCTGCGATCACTGGGGGTGCTGGACCGGTGGCTGGACGGCCGTGAGTACATGATCCGGGATCAGATCACCGCCGGGGACGTCGAGTTGTGGGTCACCCTGGTCCAGCTGGACACGGTCCACCGGCACCATCTGGACGCCGCCACCATCGAGCGCGTCGCCGACCACGCCGCGCTGTGGGGCTACGCCCGTCGACTCACCGCGCACCCGGCATTCGGCGCGCACCTCGACCTGGACGCCATCGCCCGTCGCCACCAGGCCCGCTGCCAAGGTCTGGAAGCCGCCGGTGCGGCCGTCCAGATCCTGGACTGGGCGACCCATGCGGCGGGCGGGTCCGGTTCCAGGTGACGACGACCCCCTGACCGACTGTCACCTCACCTTCGGCGTAGGACCTTCAACGCGCGCCAGTTGACGCGAGGCGCGGCCGTTGAAGGGCGAAAGGACTCCGACTCCGTGGCCCACCCGACAGACGTCCGCGGGGCCGGAACCCTGCCGGCACCGGGCACCCGCGACACTCACATCCTGGACAACGCCGTCTGGGCCGCCCTCGATGGTCCGCACGCCCACCTTGCCGAACGAGTCGGTCGCGCCGCCCGCTACCCGGCCGACGTCTACGACTTCGCCGCCCTCGCCGATCCGGCCGATCCCGCCGCCTGGGCCGATCTGCGCACGCTCGTCGGTCCCGGAACCGTCGTACGGCTCAAGCCGGTCGAAGAGGTTCCCGACGGCTGGGATGTCGTCGGCGGCGGCGTGGGGGTGCAGCTCGTCGACACCGCGCTGCGCGCCGAGCCGGTCCCGGAAGCGGTACGGCTCGGACCCGACGACATCCCCGAGATCCTCGATCTGGTCGCCCGCACCAAGCCGGGCCCCTTCCAGAAGCGGACCGTCGAACTCGGCACCTACCTCGGCATCCGACATCGAGGACGGCTGATCGCCATGGCCGGTGAGCGTATCCGCCCGCCCGGCTGGACGGAGATCAGCGCCGTCTGCACCGACCCGGACCACCGTGGCCGCGGTCTGGGCACACGTCTCGTGCGCGCGGTCGCGGCGGGTATCCGTGCGCGCGGCGACATCCCGTTCCTGCACGCCGCCGCCCGCAACACCGCGGCGCTCCGGCTGTACGAGTCCATCGGCTTCACCCTGCGACGCCGTTCGCCCATCCTGCTCGTCCGCAGCCCGGGAACACCGTGCGAGGCCGGGGCGTTGTGACTCACGACGAGATGTGCGAGGCGCCGAAGCGCGCGATGCGAAGGACGGAGGTGGCGGACGTGACGCACATATTCCACGCCGTCCATCTCCACTCCCGGCCCCACATCGACTTCGCGCGCGTGGCCGGCGCGCTCTGTTGCTCCTGACCCGTTCCCTCACCACCGTGCCCACCCCTGTCTGAGGGGGCCGGTGTTCTCGTCACGGACTTCCAGGAAGGCACCGACTCGTGTCCTCAGCTCCTCCTCCCTTTTCTGCTTCCCCCGCTTCTCTGCACCTCGCCGTCGCCCTGGACGGCACCGGCTGGCATCCCGCCTCCTGGCGCGAGCCGGTGTCCCGCCCCCGGGAACTGTTCACCGCTGGCTACTGGGCCGACCTGGTCGCCGAGGCCGAGCGCGGCCTGCTCGACTTCGTGACCATCGAGGACGGTCTGGGCCCGCAGTCCTCCCACTTCCTGGATCCCGACGAGCGCACCGACCAGGTACGCGGCCGTCTCGACGCCGTTCTCATCGCCTCCCGCGTCGCCCCGTTGACCCGGCACATAGGCCTGGTGCCGACGGTGGTCGCCACCCACACGGAGCCGTTCCACATCTCCAAGGCGATCGCCACCCTCGACTACGTCAGCGCCGGCCGCGCCGGCCTGCGCGTGCAGATCACCGCCCGTCCGAACGAGGCCGCACACTTCGGCCGCCGCACCATCCCGCGCATCCAGGACTACGCCGGCCCGGCCGCCCAGGAGGTCGTGACCGACCTCTTCGACGAGGCCGCCGACCACGTCGAGGTCGTACGCCGCCTCTGGGACAGCTGGGAGGACGACGCCGAGATCCGGGACGTCGCCACCGGCCGCTTCATCGACCGGGACAAGCTGCACTACATCGACTTCGAGGGCGGGCATTTCAGCGTCAAGGGCCCCTCCATCACGCCCCGCCCGCCACAGGGCCAGCCGGTCGTCAGCGCCCTCGCCCACGACACCATCCCGTACCGGCTCGTGGCTCGCGCGGCCGACGTCGGCTACGTCACCCCGTACGACGCGGACGAAGCCCGTGCCATCGTCGCCCAGATCCGCGCCGAACAGAACGCGGCGGGGCGAGCCTCGGACCCCTTGCATGTCTTCGGCGACCTGGTGGTTTTCCTCGACGACGAACCGGGCGCTGCGAGTGCACGCCGGGAGCGGCTCGACGCGCTCGCGGGGCAGCCGTACACCAGTGACGCCTTGGTTTTCACCGGTACGCCCTACCAACTCGCCGATCTCCTCCAGGAGTTGCACGGCGCCGGGCTGACCGGATTCCGGCTACGCCCTGCCGTCGCCGGACACGACCTTCCGGCCATCACCCGGGCGCTGGTCCCCGAACTCCAGCGCCGCGGCGCCTTCCGCCACGCCTACGAGGCCGACACCCTGCGCGGCCTGCTGGGCCTGGCCCGCCCCGCCAACCGCTACGCCGCCGCGAACGCCTGAGCCGGAGGGACGTCACGACCATGAGTAAGCCGCTGAAGCAGATCCACCTGGCCGCCCACTTCCCCGGCGTCAACAACACCACCGTGTGGAGCGACCCGCGAGCCGGCAGCCACATCGAGTTCGACTCCTTCGCGCACTTTGCGCGGACCGCCGAACGCGCCAAGTTCGACTTCCTGTTCCTCGCCGAGGGACTCCGGCTCCGTGAACAGGGCGGCGAGATCTACGACCTGGACGTCGTCGGCCGCCCCGACACCTTCACCGTCCTCGCCGCGCTCGCCGCCGTCACCGAGCACCTCGGACTGACCGGCACCATCAACTCCACCTTCAACGAGCCCTACGAGGTCGCCCGCCAGTTCGCCAGCCTCGACCACATCTCCGGCGGTCGCTCCGCCTGGAACGTCGTCACTTCCTGGGACGCCTTCACCGGCGAGAACTTCCGCCGCGGCGGCTTCCTGCCACAGGAGGAGCGCTACTCCCGAGCGAAGGAGTTCCTGACCACGGCGAACGAACTCTTCGACTCCTGGCACGGCGACGAGATCCTCGCCGACCAGGAGACCGGCACCTTCCTGCGGGACGCCAAGGCCGGCGCCTTCGTCCACACCGGGCAGCACTTCGACATCCACGGCCGCTTCAACGTCCCGCGATCCCCACAGGGCCGCCCCGTCATCTTCCAGGCCGGCGACTCCGAAGAGGGCCGCGAGTTCGCCGCGTCGAGCGCGGACGCGATCTTCAGCCGGTACGCCACCCTGGAGGCGGGGCGGGCCTTCTACACGGACGTCAAGAACCGCCTCGCCAGATACGGCCGCCGCCACGACCAGCTGCTGATCCTGCCCGCCGCGAGCTTCATCCTCGCCGACACCGACGAGGAGGCCGAGGAACTGGCCAAGGACGTGCGCCGGCAGCAGGTCAGCGGGGCCACGGCCATCAAGCACCTGGAGTTCGTCTGGAACCGGGACCTGTCCGGGTACGACCCGGAGGGCCCGCTGCCCGACATCGACCCGGACGTCAGCGACCAGCACATCGCCAAGGGCCGCGCCCAGGTCCGCATGTACCGTGACCCGCTGGCCACCGCCCGCGAATGGCGTGAGCTCGCCGCCGCCAACAACTGGTCCATACGCGACCTGGTCATCGAGACCGGCAACCGCCAGAACTTCATCGGCTCCCCGGCCACGGTCGCCCGAACCATCAACGACTTCGTGCAGGCCGACGCGAGCGACGGCTTCATCCTCGTCCCGCACATCACACCGGGCGGCCTCGACGTCTTCGCCGACGAGGTCGTCCCCCTGCTCCAGGAACAGGGCGTGTTCCGCACGGAGTACGAGGGTCCGACCCTCCGCGACCATCTGGGTCTCGCGCACCCGGACGACGTGGCCGGCGACCAGCGGGCGGCGTCGTGAAGTTCCTCGCCATCACGCTGATCGTGCACCGGCCGGACCCGGTCACCGGAGTGCAGAAATCCACCCACGACCGGTTCCGCGAGGTCCTCGACAACGCACTGCTCGCCGAGGAGCTGGGCTTCGACGGCTTCGGCGTGGGGGAGAGGCACGAACGGCCGTTCATCTCCTCCTCACCGACCGTGGTCCTCTCCCACATCGCCGCCCTGACCAAGCGGATCCGCCTGTTCACGGCCGTGACGACGCTCAGCCTCCTCGACCCGGTACGCGCGTACGAGGACTACGCGACCCTGGACCACCTCTCCGACGGCCGACTGGACCTCATCATCGGCAAGGGCAACGGGACCGCCCAGCGCGAGCTGTTCCATGTCACGCCCGAGGACCAGTGGGACCGCAACGCCGAGAGCTACGAGGTGTTCCGGCGGATCTGGCGGCAGGACAAGGTGACCGCCCAGACCCGGTTCCGGCCCGAGCTGAAGGACGCCGAGGTGTGGCCGCGGCCGTACCAGCGCCCGATCCGGGTCTGGCACGGCAGCGCCACCAGCAAGGAGTCCGTGGACCTGGCCGCCCGCTACGGCGACCCGCTGTTCTCGGCGAACGTCACCAACCCCATCGAGCCGTACGCCGAGTTGATCAGGTACTACCGGGAGCGCTGGGAGTTCTACGGCCACGACCCCGCCGCCGTCGCGGTCGGTGCCGGCACCGCCGGGCTCCTGGTGACCCGCACCTCCCAGGAGGCACTGAAGGTGTACCGGCCGATCTTCGAGGCGAACCTGGCGTTCCAGAAGCAGTTCGGGCTGCCGGTGGTCTTCGAGACCGTGGAGGACTTCGTAGAGCGCAGCTCCGCACTGATCGGCAGCCCACAGCAGATCGTCGAGAAGGTGCACCGCTACCACGAGCAGTTCGGGCACACCGTGCTCCATCTGCACGCGGACGCGAGCGGGTTGACGGATGACCGGCACCGCGCCTCCCTCGAACTCTTCCAGGCCGAGGCCGCCCCCGTACTGCGCCGCGAGATCCCGGACCCGCCCTTCGCCTGGGAACCGGTCCTGCCCTTCATCGAGGAGCCCGCCCATGTCTGACATCCCCCTCGGCGTCCTCGACCTGGTGCCGATCCCGTCCGGCTCGACGGCCGCCGACGCCCTGCGCAACTCCATGGACCTGGCGCAGCGGGCCGAGCGCCTCGGATACGCCCGGTACTGGTTCGCCGAGCACCACCTCAACCCGGGCGTCGCGGGCACGTCCCCCGCGGTCGTCCTCGCGCTGACCGCCTCCGCCACCTCCACGATCCGGCTCGGCTCCGGCGCCGTACAGCTCGGCCACCGCACCGCGCTGAGCACGGTCGAGGAGTTCGGCCTGATCGACGCCCTGCACCCCGGTCGCTTCGACCTGGGCCTGGGCCGCTCGGGAGGCCGCCCACCGGGACAACCGACCACGGCGCAGCCCACCACCACCCCCGTGGTGGACGGCCGGACCCCGAACGGCCTGCTGATCCCGCCCCGCTTCTCCTTCGAACGCCTCCTCGGCTCACCCCGGATCGCCCTGCAGCGCAAGCTGCTCCTGCTGCCCGGTGCCGAGTCGCAGGACTACGCCGAGCAGATCGACGACATCCTCGCCCTGCTGGCCGGCACCTACCGGTCCGCGGAGGGCGTCGCGGCACACGCCGTGCCGGGCGAGGGCGCCGAGGTCGAGCTGTGGATCCTGGGCAGCAGCGGCGGCCAGAGCGCCGAGGTCGCGGGCGCGCGGGGCCTGCGGTTCGCCGCGAACTACCACGTCAGCCCGGCCACGGTCCTGGAGGCCGTGGACGGCTACCGGGCCTTCTTCCAGCCCTCCGACTTCCTCGACAAGCCGTACATCAGCGTCTCGGCCGACGTCGTGGTGGCCGAGGACGACGAGACGGCCCGGGAACTGGCCACCGGCTACGGCCCCTGGGTCCGCAGCATCCGCACCGCCGAGGGCGCCATCGAGTACCCGACACCGCAGGAGGCTCGCGCCCACCCGTGGACCGACGAGGACCGCGAACTGGTGCGGGACCGCCTCGACACCCAGTTCGTGGGCTCGCCGGGCCGGGTCGCCGACCAGCTGGAACAGCTCCACGAGGCAACCGGAGCCGACGAGTTGCTCATCACGACGATCACCCATGACCACACGGACCGGGTGAGGTCGTACGAGCTGCTCGCGCAGGAGTGGCGCCGAAGGGGGAACTCCTCCCGGTCGAGCTGACACCCGGGAGCACCCACCGACCTGCCGGGCCGGGCGGCCCCCCCCCGCGGGGTGGGGGGGGGGGGGGGGGGCGCGCCCCCCCCCCCCCCCCCCCACCCCCCCCCCCCCCCCCGCTCCCCCGGCGCCGGACTGTGGACTGTCGTGCCCGTGCGCTCCCGTGGGGCCGTACCGTCACCAGCACATGACGGCTGTCTCCCCCGAGCCCCAGTTGGCGTAGAGCCGTACCCGGACGAAATAGCGGCGGCCCTTGACCAGACGGGCCTTGACGGCGGCGTTGTGCGGGGTGCCGCCGTCGTCCTGGGCGGTGAGGTAGCGGGGCTCGCCGTCCCGCTCCTCGAAGACCACGACGACCGTGTCGCTGTCACCGAAGGTGCCCAGCGTGTACTCGCGGGTCTCCGGCGGCTCGATGACGAAGTCGGCCTGTTCGGCCGGGCCGAGCCGCAGCGGTACCGAACGGAACGGCACCAGCTCGCGCGGCCCCGGCGTCTCGGCCGGCGGGTACCAGCGGCAGATGAACTCCTTGTCGGCCTTGGAGAGCACGCCCGGCGGGTTCAGGCCACCGCGGAACTGCTCCGGCTCCAGGATCAGCCCGGCCGAGAAGGGGTACTCCATGATCGAGTGCGGGTCCCAGGCGGAGCCGTTGACCTCGCTGGGGTCGAGCTTGCGCAGGATGTTGAAGAACGTCGTGTCCCGGCTCCAGAAGTTCGGCGGGCCCGCCAGATCCGTGTACACGGCCTCGTCGTCCCAGTGGATGCCGGCGAACGGACTCTGGTGCTCGTGCAGCATGCCGAGCGCGTGTCCGACCTCGTGCAGGGCCGTTCCGCGCTCGCCGGGCACCGTCAGGTCCCAGCCGAAGTTCATGGTCCGTTCGTTGAGGCCGACCTGGAGCGCGTCCTTGCCCACCGTCGACCAGGAGCCGTCGCCGAGCTGGAACCCGATGCGCAGTTCGGCCTCCGACCGGTCGCCCACCTCCACGAACGACAGCCCGATACCGAGGTCCTGCCACTCCTGGAAGCACTCCCGAACGACGTCCCGCTGCTCCTTGCTGCCGACCCACGACACATGCCGGGTCTGCCCGGTCTCCGGGTCGGGGATCGCCGATCCGTCGGAGTCCCGGTCGAAGAAGTGGTAGTGCAGCACGGTGCCGTTGACCCACATGCGGTGTCCGCTGATGAGCGCACTGAGCCGCTCGGCTGCCAGCCCCGGTGCGAAGGCGGGGGCCGACGCCTGCGCGAGGGAGCAGTAGCGTGCGGTCATGCGAACAGGGTGCCGTCGGCCCGCCCCGGGCGCCTGAGTCGAGGGCTACTCAAGTACCTGTGTATCAAGTGTGAGTCACCGTGCTCCTACTGGCGTGACGACTTGGGAACGGGACGCGAAGACACTGGAACTGCCCTGGCCCTTCACCGGCCGGGAGGACGAACTCGACCTGGTGCGGGGCGCGCTGGCCGCCGGACGGCACGGCATCGTGATCACGGGCCCGGCGGGCTGCGGCAAGACCCGACTCGTCACCGAGGCCGTCCGCGGCACCGACTGCGCCAGAGTGGCCGGCACCCCCGAGACCCGCCGGATCCGCTTCGCCGCCTTCGCCCACCTCGTGCCCGAGACCGCCTCCCTGCACGGCGCGTTCCAGCACCTGTCCGGTGTACGGCTGCTGCTGGTCGACGACGCCCATCTGCTCGACGACGCCTCCGCCGCCCTGGTCCATCAACTGGCCGTGCAGGGACGCACCCGGCTCCTGGTCGTCACCACCGAGGGCGCCCCGGTCCCGGGCGCGGTCGCCCGCCTGTGGACCGGCGAACTCCTGCCCCGCCTCACCCTGGAGCCGCTGCCCCGTGAGGAGACCGCCCGGCTGCTGGCGGGCGGAACCGGCGCCGCGGCCCTCGATCCACTCACCGTCAACCGTCTGCACCGCCTGTGCCAGGGCGACCTTCGGCTGCTGCGCGACCTGGTGGATGCGGTGCGCGAGCGCGGGCTGCTGACCCGTGTCCCGGACTCCGACGAGTGGGCCGACGAATGGGCGTGGCGCGGCCCCGTGCCGGTCACCCCTGCCGTCCGGGAACGCACCGCGCCGGTCCTGGACCGCACCGGCCTTGAGGAGCGCGAGACCCTCGACCGGCTCGCTTTCGCCGAGCCGCTGCCCCTGGACCTCGACGACCTCGATCTGCGTGCCCTGGAGCACCTGGAGGCCGACGCCCTGGTCCGCGTCGACGAGCAGGGCAGCGTCCGCCTCGCCCACCCCCTGCACGGCCCGGTGCTGCGGGCCGCGGCCGGCCGGCTTCGGGCGAGGCGGCTGTCGCGTACGCCGGACCGGTGCGGCCCCGCCCTCGACGCCGAGCGCGCCGAGCTGACCCGGCGCATCGAGCGGGCGGACGTCCGGGCGACGCCGACACCCGTGGGGGAGTGGCTGGTCGCGGAGGGCGTACCGGTTCCGGCCGGGTACGCCGCCGTACGGGCCCGCTTCGCGCGGTTGCGCGGGGAACTGCGCGAGGCGGCGGCATGGGCGCGCGAGGGGCTGCGGGACGGCGCCGGCGATCCGTCCTGCCGCCTCGAACTCGCCCTCGCCGCAGCCCAGTCGGGCGACACGACGGCCGCACACAAGATCCTGGGTGGCCGCCCCCACGGGGGTGGGGCGGTCACCCGGCTGACAACGGCCCGCACGGCCGCCGACCGGGCCGCGGGGGCGGGCACCGGCGCCGCGGACACGGGTGTCGAGGCGATCACCGGTGACGCGTACGACGCCGTCCGCCGGGGCAGCCCCGAGCTCGCCGAGGGGCGCCTCACGGGCGTCTTCGCCGCGCACGCCGACGCGCTCGCCCAGGGCGACGGTCCCGCGCTCGACCGGGTGGCCGAACAGCTGGAGGAGCGCGGTTTCCTGCTCTTCGCGGCCGAGGCGCACGCCCAGGCCGTACGGGCCCACCGCGACCCGCGCGCCGCGCGCACCGCACGCACGCGTGCCGTCGCCCTGGCCCGCCGCTGCCAGGGCGCCCGCACCCCGGCTCTGTCCGGGCTGGTCCTCGGCGAACTCACCGCCCGGCAACGGCAGATCGTCACCCTGGCGGCCGCCGGTCTGAGCAACCGGCAGATCGCCGAGAAGCTCACCCTGTCCGTCCGCACGGTCGGCAACCACCTCTACAGCGCCTACGCCCGCCTCGGCGCCAGCGATCGCGGCGCCCTGCCGTGGCTGGTGGAACTGCCTGACGCCCGGTCGGCGTGAGCCGTGTGCTGACGCGGCGCGGTCGGGCCCGGGGTCGGCTCTGCCGCAGGAGATCCAGCATTTACGGCGGTATCACCCTGACGAGCTATCAGGTGACAGAAGCCCACGGCTGAAGTGGCGTCACAGACTGTGCCCCGGCCGCCTCGCCTCGGCGAGAACGCCCGAGCCGCCGCCTCAACCGTCGGCGGCAAGGCGGTCCAGCCACTCCCTCAGAAGATGCTGCTCCGCGCTGCTGAGGGTCGTCTGTTCGGGCAGTGCGGCGCGCAAGGCGTGGGCGGCGCCTGCCGGGCCTGCGGCTTGCACGGCTGGCTGTTGGTTGGTGACGGCGGCGACCATGGCCTCCCGCAGAGAGGCCAATAGAGCCGGGTTACGCCGGTCCTTGGGCAGGGACAGCCAGGTGAGCACAGCGCCGCGCGCCGTGGCATGGATGATCTGGGCCGCGAGTTTCTCGTCGACGCGGAGCCAGCCGCCGACGGCGAGGCGCCGGATACGGCCCATCAGGATCTCCATGCCGGCCTTGTAGGCGGCCGAGGTGGCCCTCGTGGGTTCGCTGTACATCAGTGTGTACAGCGCGGGATTGGTCAGACCGAACTCGACCGCGACGTCCCAGCCGGCTCTCAGGTCCTCGATGGGGTCGCGCGGGTCGGGGTCCACGTGCTTGGTGGCGAGAAACGCTGCGAAGCCGTGCTCGGCCACCGCATCGAGCAGGCCGTCCTTGTCGCCGAACAGCCGGTAGATGGCCGGCGGCTGCAGGCCCGCGCCATCAGCGACCGCGCGGGTGGTGACCGCGTCGCGACCCCCGCGCGTCAGGAGGTCGATGGCGGCCTCGATGACCCGCTGCCGGGTCTGTTCGCGACCGATGGCCGCAGCGTCGGCTGCGCTGCTCCCGCTCAGTGGACGTCGTGGCATGTATCAATGATACCGCGCAAATGATTCCGTCGTTAGTATCAGTGATACGCTCAAAATGATTCCATTGGAAATGGATGTAGGGGAGAGTCGCATGTCCGACCGGCTGCGGATCATTGCATTGGAAGAGCACGTCGTCCTGCCCGCGATCACGGAGGCGTGGTCGCGGTCCGGGGCGCCGGAGCTGCCGAACTTGGGGTTCGGTGACAGCCCCGTCGCCCGACGACTGCGAGACACCGCGGAGACGAGGCTTGCCCACATGGACGACCAGGGAGTCGACGTGGCGGTGCTGTCGATCTCGTCGCCGGGCGTGCAGAACCTGCCTGACTCGGATGGGGTGGCGGTGGCCCGCGACACCAACGACCAGCTCGCGGAGATTGTGGCCGGCAGGCCCGATCGCTTCCAGGCATTCGCAGCGATCCCGACACAGTCGGCGTCGGCCGCAGCTGCGGAGCTGGAGCGCGCAGTCACCGAGCTGGGCTTCCCGGGCGCCATGCTCTACGGGCGCACCGGATCCAAGCTCGCCGACGACCCCGAGTACGACGAGCTGTACGCCGCTGCGGAGCGGTTGCGCGTCCCCCTCCACTTCCACCCGCAGATGCCTGTGCAGGCGGTGATGGACGCCTACTACTCGAACATCGGTCCCATCGGGACCGCGCTGGCAGGGCCCGCGATCGGCTGGTACTACGACCTGGGAGTGCAGTACCTGCGGATGATCTTCTCCGGCGTCTTCGACCGGTACCCCGATCTCCAGGTGATCGCCGGCCACTGGGGAGAGGTCGTTCTCTTCTATCTCGACCACACCGGGTTCTTCGCCGACGCCGGCGGCCTGGCTCGCCCGCTCGCCGACTACTTCAAGCAGAACTTCTGGGTCGCCGGCAGCGGCACCGTCAGCCCCCGCTACCTCCGCTGGACAGCCGAAGTCGTGGGGACCGAACGGATGTTGTACTCCACTGACTACCCCTTCACCTACGGGTTCCGCCCCAGGGGCTTCCCCTTCGTGGACACCAGCGCCGGCGTCGCCCGGTCCTTCCTGGAGGACGCCCCCTTCACCGATGAGCAGAAGGCCGACATCGCGCACCGCAACTGGGAGCACCTCACGTCCCGCGCCACAAGTAACACCCGGTGACCTACTGTCCCGTGATGCTGTTCACGACCGCAGATCTCCTGCCGACTCCCGGCCGCTGAGGGCTCCGGGGCCGAGGCCGACGGGTCGGCACTCATCGGGTCGTCGCGAGGCGATCAGGCTTCCTTCGCGGGTTCGTGGTGGGTGCAGCCGGTCAGTCCGGCCGCGGTCAGGGTGAGGTGCTGGGCCAGTACCTCGGCCGCGGTGTCGGCATCGCGGGCCAGCGCCGCCTCCTCCAGCCGGCGGTGCTCGCCAACGTGGTCCCGGTCGGGGGTGCGGTGCGCCGACCAGCGGCGGGCCAGCTCGCTCGCGGTCCACATCCGGTCGAAGGTCTCCAGCAGGACGGGGTTGCCGCAGCCCTCCAGCAGGGTGCGGTGGAAGACCCGGTGGGCTTCGGACCATGCGTCGCTGTAGTACTCGCCCTCGTCCGGCGCGTACGCCGGAGTGCGGGCCAGACGGTGGTGGGCGGCTCGTACGCGGGCCTCCCAGTCGATGTCGCCGCGCTCGACGGACATGCGCAGCACGACCGGTTCTATGGTCCGGCGAGCCTCCGCGATCTCCTGCCAGCGTCCGTCGGAGAAGGCCGGGACGGCGAAGCCTCGGTTGGGCAGCCGGTCGGCGAAGCCTTCGCCGACCAACCGCACGAGCGCCTCGCGCACGACGGCCAGGCTCACGCCCTGTTCCTTGGCGAGGTCCTGCGGTTTGAGGGCGTCACCAGGAGAGTGGTCCCCGCGCATGATCGAGTCCCGCAGGTGTGCGTAGACCTGCTCGGAGAGCATCTGCTTCCCCGGCGAAGTCGGGGTGTGGGCGGTCTGGGTCATGACTCCAGCATAGACGATCCCACAAATAATCGATTATCGGTGTTATAGTCGATGGCGACCGATGGAAGGTGACGGCGGTACCGCTACGCGCCGAACGCTGCATGGCCTCCGTCGGCCGCCACCTCACAGCACGACATGAAAGGAACGACGCGATGAGCGCCAACGACCCCTTCGCCCGCCTCCCCGAGGCGGCTTCCTTCACCGTCACCAGCACCACCGTCAGCGACGGCGCCGCATGGTCGCCCGAGCAGTTCTCCGGCATCTTCGGCGTCCCGGGCGGGAAGGACGTCTCCCCGCAGCTGTCCTGGAGCGGCGCCCCGGAAGGCACCAAGAGCTATGCCGTCACCGTCTACGACCCCGACGCCCCCACTGGGTCCGGTTTCTGGCACTGGGCGGTCGCCGACATCCCCGCCACCGTCACCGAGCTGCCCGAGGGCGCCGGCGACGACACCGGCTCGGGCCTGCCCGAGGGAGCCTTCCAGCTGCCCAACGACGCCCGTGCCGCCCGCTTCATCGGTGCCGCCCCGCCGGCCGGGCACGGCCCTCACCGCTACTTCATCGTGGTGCACGCTCTCGATGTCGCCTCCATCGGCGTTGCGGCCGACGCCACTCCGGCCGCCCTCGGCTTCACCGTGGCCGGCCACATCCTCGGCCGCGCGGTCCTGACGGCCACCGCCGAAACCCCCGCCTGACGAGCAGCATGTCCGAACTCATCGACACCACGGAGATGTATCTGCGCACCATCCTGGAGCTGGAGGAGGAAGGCGTGGTCCCCCTGCGCGCCCGCATCGCCGAGCGCCTGAACCAGAGCGGCCCGACGGTCAGCCAGACGGTGGCACGGATGGAACGGGACGGTCTGGTGTCCGTCGCCGACGACCGGCACCTGGAACTGGCCGACGAGGGCCGCCGCCTAGCGACCCGCGTGATGCGCAAGCACCGCCTCGCGGAGTGCCTGCTCGTCGACGTCATCGGCCTGGAGTGGGAGCGGGTCCACGCCGAAGCCTGCCGCTGGGAGCACGTGATGAGCGAGGCCGTCGAACGCCGGCTCCTTGAGCTGCTGCGGCACCCGACGCAGTCCCCCTACGGCAACCCGATCCCGGGCCTGGAGGAGCTCGGAGGGAAGAGCACGGTGGATCCGTTCCTCGGCGAGAGCACGGTCAGCCTCAGCGACCTGGAGCCCGGGCCGAACGGCGTGAGTGCGGTCGTACGGCGCATCGGGGAGCAGATTCAGACCGACCCCCGGCTGATGTACATCCTGCGGAGCGCCGGAGTGCAGCCCGGCGCGGTCGTGAGCGTGACGTCCTTGCCCGGCGGCGTGATGGTCGGCAGCGGCGGGGAGGCCGCTGAACTCCCCACGCGGAATGCCGCGCACATCTTCGTGGCCAAGCGCTGAGCCCAGCCCGCGCCGGCCATCTCCCCCACCGAACGGCGCGGCCCGACCCCGCTGTTGCCGGTCCCACGTCCGCCCGCACGGAAGTTGCTGGTCGTGGGGCTGGGGTGCGTGGGCTGGAGGTGGGCGGATGACTTCCGTCAAGAGTGTCGGTCAGACGGCGACTCGCTGCGTATGTCGCCAGGTCACGCTTTCACGAGTTCTTTCCTGATCAGGCTCTCGGCGGTGGCGAGGACGGCGGCCTCGGGACCAGTGCGGGGGTGCCATCCCAGCAGCTGCTGGGCTTTTGCGCTGGTCGTCTGCCTGGCGAAGCCGAGGTCGGGCACGAGCGGACGGAGCTCCTTGTTGAAGAGGGAAACCATGCGGATCACGGCGCTGGGGATGGACCGGGCCGGCACGTGCTTGGCTGCGTCACCGAAGTGGGCTCTGAGGACGGCGCCGATCTCTTTCATCGAGATCGCTGGTCCGCCGGCGGTGAGGAAGCGCTGACCAGCAGCTTCAGGGGTGGTCATGGCCAACAGGTGCGCGCTTGCCACATCGCGTACGTCGACGATCGGGATCCACAGATCGGGATAGCCGGGCATCGCCCCGTCGAGGATTCGCTGAATGAGGTGGTTCGATCCCGAGATCGCCTTGCCCATCACGGGTCCCATGACGGCGACGGGAAGGATCGTGACGAGTTCGGTCGAACCGCCCTCGGCGCCGATGAAATCCCACGCGGCAAGCTCGGAGAGCGTCTTGCTCTTGGTGTACGCGGTGGCACCGGGCCCGTCGAGGACGCTCCAGTCCTCCTCGGTGAACTGGTGGTCGGTGCGCGGGTACCCGTAGGCGACCGCGTGGAACGCGGAGGTGAGGACAACCCGTTTGACACCGGCGTCGCGTGCTGCGCGCAGCACGCGCAGAGTGCCTTCACGGGCCGGAACGATGACATCGTCCTCGTTCTCGACATGCTCCACCTGCACCGGAGAGGCCACATGCAGGACAAAGTCGCACTCGGCGACGGCGTCGGCCCACCCTGCGTCACTCGTGAGGTCCGCCGCCACGAAACTCAACGCGCCGCCGTTCACCATCCCGGCTTCGCTGAGCTGCGTGCGGACCTCGGACTCGCGCCCGAGGGAGCGCACGGTCGTGCGCACCCGGTATCCCTGCTCCAGCAGTTGGAGAATGCAGTGTCCGGCGATGAAGCCGGACCCGCCGGTGACGAGGACGCGAGACTGCGGCGCGGTCATATCCGCACCCCATGGGGACGTGTGGTGATCATCTGTCTTCCTTCCTTGCTCGCCCAGCTCACTGGGCCGTTGACAACTGCTCGGGCCATCCAGCGGCCCGGAGCGGAGCGCGCCCGCTTCAGGGCCGGGCGGCTCCGGGCCTTACCGCGCTGGCACGGCCGCCGGTTCGGTGCTGCGGACGTGCTGGGTAAGGAAGAGGGCTGCGCGCTCCAGTGCCGCGTCGGCCTCGTCGAGAACGCCGGCGAAGCACTGGAACACGTGGGGCACGTCGGCGGTGATGTCGAGGATCACGCTCACGCCGGCGGTGCGGGCGCGGGCGGCCATGCGGGTCGAATCGTCCAGCAGGACCTCGTTCGTGCCCGCCTGCAGGAGCATCGGCGGGAAGCCGGTCAGGTCGGCGGACAGGGCCGGGCTCACCATCGGCTGGCATGGGTCCTGATCCGCGAGGTACAGGGGCGCGATGGTTTCCTTGAGGTACTCGCGAGTGAAGATCGGGTCGATACCTGCCTTGGTGTCCATGCTCTCGCCCGACCCGGTGGCGTCCAGGGAGGGGGAGAAGGCCACGATCGCGGCGGGCATCGCGAGCCCTGCGTCGCGGGCGGCGAGGCAGGTGGTGACGGTGAGGGCGCCGCCGGCGGAGTCCCCGGCGAATGCGATGGCCGAAGGGTCCTGTCCGCTGTCGAGGAGGGCGCGGTAGGCGCCCACTGCGTCGTCGATCGCGGCCGGGAACGGGTGCTCGGGGGCCAGCCGGTAGTCCAGCGAGTGCGACGTGAACCCGGTTTTGGCCACGAGGTGGCCCGTCATCGACAGCGCGGTCTCCGGGGAGCCGGCCACCCAGCCGCCGCCGTGGAAGTACAGGATCGTCCCGGGGCGCGGGTTGTTGTCCGGCGCGACGTGCAGTGCGGGTCGGTCGCCGAGCGTCGTCCGCGTGGTGCGAATGCCGTCCGGCACGATCATCTGGGCCATCGTCAACCCGAATCGGTCTCTGAACGCCTCGACCGACTGCGGGCCCGCGGGGCGGGGCTGCCTCAGCAACGCGTCGACCCGGACGCGCTGTTCCCTGCTCATGCGGATAGCTCCTTTCGGCTGCCGGTCGTGGCGACCGGGGTGCGGCTCTCATGGAGCCAGGTCATTTCGTTCCGGTACTGGGCCTGGACGGCTTCGGGCCGGTCGTCGCCGACCTGGTAGCCCCTGCGGACCTGCGGGTCGATGTCCAGGCGGGTGTTGGGCAGGGCCGGGGTGAGGGAGTCCTTCTCGTAGATCGACGTGATCCGCACGATTCGCCACACCCCGTCAGCCCCGTACTGGGCCCGGTACTGCGAGCGGCAGGCGGAAGCAATGTCGGCCTCGACCCCGTCGAGACCGACATCGATACGCCGCTCGATGACCAGCGGCAGCTCCACCAGCGCGCGGTCCCGATCGATACGCACGGTCTGCGGGCCCAGGCGGTGGACCGCAAGATCGCCGCGGCCGGCCATGTCTCGGGTAGCACGGACGAAGCCGACGCCGCGGAATTCAAGGGTTGAGCCGGCCCAAGAGGTCGGGCAGCGCGCGGGCGCCGGCGAGTCCCCGTGCGGTGACAGTGGCGCAGTCGATACCCGCCTCGCCCATGGCCTGGTCGAACAACTCCATGTCCAGCGCCTCGAATGAGGAGAGGTGCTCGACGGTGTCGGGGGTGACCATGGTGTTCAGCAAGGCCAGGGCGGCGCTGGAGGCGCTGCCCAGTTTCAGCACCTCGATCAGCTGGGGCACGTTCAGCTTCAGCTGGGTGGCCAGGTCGACGATGTCCACGATGGCGGCCTGGTTCAGCATCAGCAGCACGTTGTTGAACAGCTTCGCCGTCTGCCCGGCCCCTGCGGAGCCGAGGTGGACGACGTGGCGGGAGAAGGAGGCGAAGACCTTCTCGCACCGCTCGGCCACCGGCTGCGGCCCGCCGACCATGGTGGTCAGCCGGTGCTCTTCAGCGGCCGGCCTGCCGCCGCTGACCGGGGCGTCCAGGACCTCGACGCCGGCCGTGGCGCACATCTCGGTCAGCCGCACGGCGGCGCTGGGCAGGCCCGTGCCGTGATTGACGACGACCGCCCCCGCACGCAGCACGTCCAACAGCTGCTCGGCCAGGTGCAGGACGTCCTCATCCGTGGCGACGCACAGGGCGACGATGTCGCTTGCCGCTGCCAGGTCATTGATGTCGTGGTGGCGGACGTGCGGCACACCGCTCAGCCCGTCCAGGGAAACGGGCCGCCGGGCCCAGGCGTGCAGAGGGAATCCGGCTTCGGCGATGGCCCTCGCCATGGGCAGGCCCTGGTCGCCCAGGCCGATCCAGCCCACTGCGGGGGCGGCAGATGTTCCTGTCGCTGTCATGCCTCCACGATGGGCACAGGACACAGAAACAGGCAGTAGACCTGCTTTCATAGGACTGCCGGTACCAGGCGCGCCTTGTGACACGTAGGCCAGACTGTCCGGTATGGCAACGACAGAACTCGGCGCAGCCCTGCGGCGGTGGCGTGACCAGGTCTCACCCGAGACGGCGGGTCTTCCCACAGGCGGCCGCCGGCGCGCCGCGGGGCTGCGGCGCGAAGAGCTGGCCCAGCTGGCGGGCATCTCCGTCGACTACGTCACCCGCCTCGAACAGGGCCGGGCCGTCAACCCCTCCGCGCAGGTCGTCGAGGCCCTCGCCCGGGCCCTGCGGCTCACCGGCGGAGGGCGTGCCCACCTCTTCCAACTCGCCGGGCTCGTCCCCCCGGGCCCGGCGAGGGTCCCGGCGTACGTCACACCCAGCGTCCAGCGGATGCTGGACCGGCTCGTCGGCACCCCCGTCGTGGTCTTCGACGCCGCATGGACCCAGCTGCTCGCCAATCCCCTGTACACGGCGCTGATGGGGGAATGGCATGGCAACGATCTCAATGCCGTGTGGCGCAACTTCCTCGGCACCGGCACCCGCGTACGTCACACCCCCGAGTCGCTGGGCGCACTACGTGCTGCGCAGGTCGCCGACCTGCGCAGAACAGCAGGCCGCTACCCGGCCGATCAGCGACTGCAGCAGCTCATCTCCCAACTGCGCGCCAAAAGCGCCGAGTTCGACGACCTCTGGGAATCCGGTGCCGTCGGCCAGCACCAGTCTGCCCGCAAGACCATCGACCACCCTCACGTCGGCGCTCTCACGCTGGACTGCGACGTACTCGTCGTCGCCGGCGACGACCTGCGCATCATGATCTACACCGCCGAACCCGGCAGCCAGGACGACGAACGCCTCGTGCTCCTCGCCGTCATAGGGACCCAGGCACTCACCGGATAGAAGACAATCCGTCGGCCGTTACTCAATGCTTCCGGCCGACCTTGGCAGGTTGCAGCACGTTCGCCCTTCGGCTGTTCGACAACCCCGGGGCGCCGCCGTCAGATGTCCGCTCCCGCCCTCCGGGAACCAGTTCATGCCCGGCGCACCCTCACGCCGCCCCGAACGCCGAGAACGCCCACCCCGTCGCCTGGTGGAGCGCGTCGCCCGGCAGTGCCGCCCGGGCGTCGCGCAGGGCCTCCGCCAGGGAGAGGCCGTCGCTGAGCCCCTTGTGCAGCGCGAGCATCAGCGGCACCACCGCGGCGTCGTTGACGGGTGCCGTGCACGCCACCACTCCCGCCGTGCCGAGCGGCAGCAGGGCGGTGACCAGACCGAGCAGTTCGTCGGCGCCGACGGACGCGAAGCGGGCGGTGTCGCAGCAGGACAGGATGATCCGGTACGGGCTGCGGTCCAGGCGCTCGAAGTCATGGACCACGATCGGCCCGTCGGCCATCCGCAGCGACGAGAACAGCGGGCTGTCTGCGCGGAACGTGCCGTGGGCCGCGATATGGGCCAGTTCGGCGCCGTCGAGTTCCTCCAGCACGCGCGGCACGCGCGCGTCGGCGTGTTCCAGGACCACCGCACCGTCGTACCGGCAGGCCAGATGCGGCACCTCCGCACCGCCGGTCGCCAGCCCCGGCCCGCGCACCAGCACATGGCGCCCGCCCGGCGGCGGCTCGGTCTCCCGGGCGCGCAGCCAGCCGCTCGCCGACGGCGACACACTGAGCACCCGCTCCCGCAGCGACGGCAGCAGCGCCCACGGCACCCGGTGCAGCCGGGCGGGCGGTACGACCACGACGGGGCCGTCGCCCAGGTGCGCCGCCGCAGGACCGAGCAGCAGCTCCTCCAGGCGCCGCCCCGCGGCCTCCACGATGGGCAGCCGGGCATCCGCACCCGGATGGGCCAGACGCCGCAGCCCGGCCTGGACATGCTCCGCCTCGGTCTCCGCCTCGGCCAGCAGCCCCGCCTCGTACCGGCGCACCCGGCCCTGCCCGCACAGCAGGACCTGAACCCGCCCGTCCAGCACGGCGAGTTCGGCCAGCCGTATGTCGTCGCCGAGCCGCCGCAGCAGCCGGATCGGGTCGAAGCGGTCGCCGTCGCCGGGCGTGTCGCCGCGCATGTGCAGCGTCCGGGAGCGGATCTCCCGCTCCAGGCGCCGCTGTTCGCGCTCCAGCACCGGCACCGGCCGCGCCTCCATACGGGCGGCCTCCGCGCGGGCCGCGATCTCCCGGAACGCGGTCAGGCCGCTCTGCAGCTCGGGGTCGGCCGGCGGGCGGGTCGGCGGCGTCGACAGCGCGGTGGCCCGCCAGCGCTCGCTCCACACCAGCAGCCGCCGCGGACTTCCGGAGTCGAGACTGGCCTGCTGGGCCAGCGCCGCGAGTTCCGAGCCCTGTGCGGTGGCACGCGCGCGCAGCTCCGAGGCGCCCAGCGTCATCCGGTGGTCGTCGAGCACGTCCAGGCCACGCCGGCAGGCCTCCAGGACGCCCCGCCCCGACCCTGCCGCCCGGGCCCGCAGCGCCTGCGCCGCCCAGCCCGTCATCCGCGCCAGCGGCGGCCCGCTGCGCCGGCTGCGGGCGGCCACGGCCAGGTGCTGCTCGGCGTCGGCCCGCCAGCCCAGGGTGAGCGCGATCCGGCCCGCGAGCAGCGAGGCCTCCGGCGCGGCCGGCGCGCCGAAGAAGGCCAGCCGTTCCGCCACCGCGGCCGCGTCCGCGACCAGCCGCCCCGAACTGCGCCCTGCCGCGACCCGCGCCTCGATCAGCACCAGCCGGGCATGCGTCTCCCACCAGGTACGCCGCTGCCCGGTGAACAGCCGTACGGCCATGTCGGCGCGGGCGATCGCGGTGTGCGCCTCGCCCGCCAGCCGGGCCGCGGTCGCGGCGGCCAGCAGCAGTTCGGCCTTGCGGGTGGACTGGCCGCCGATGCCGTCGAGCACGGCGATCGCCGCGTCGGCCTCGGCCAGCGCCTCCGGGGCCAGCCCGGCGGCCATCAGCACCTCGCAGCGCCGGATGTTGAGCATGAAGGTGGGTGTGCCGAGCTTGGCGTACCGCTCCTCGGCCTCGTCGAGCAGCCGCAGCGCCGCCGGGATGTCGCCCGACCGGAACGCCGCGAGCCCCCGGCTCTCCACCGCGTCGGCCTTGTCGTGCTCCTGGCCCGTGGTGTCCCACAGCGTCTCCGCCGCCGTGAAGTCGGCGTCCGCGCGGTCCACCGCGCCGAGCGCCAGATGCACGGTCGCGCGCAGGGTCAGCGCCCGCGCCGTCCAGATGACGTCATCCGCCTGCCGCAGCACGGGTATCGCCTTGCGTACGTCCTCCAGCGCCTCCCGGTGGTGGCCCAGGACCCAGCGTGCGTACGCGCGGCGGAACAGCACCCGGGCGCGGGTGTGTCCGCTGCCGCGCACGATCCCGCGCTCCAGCGCGGCCAGCCCCTGCTGTGTGCGCCCCGAATGCACCAATGCGACCCCGAGCGCCGCAAGGGCGTCCGCCTCGCGGTCGGCCGAATCCGCGCGTGCCGCGAGATCCCGGGCACGCCGCAGGTGATACAGGGCGATACGCATGTCGCCCCAGTCCCGCTGCCAGATGCCGATCACCTGGTGGGCGACGGAGGCATGCCACGGCGACGGATCGGCGTCGAGCACCCCTTCCGCCCTCGCCAGCGCGTCGTTGGGGGCGGCGAACACCATCGGCAGCAGTTCGAGAACCGAGTCGCTTCCCGCTGTCACTCAACGGATGGTAGTTGCCCCGGAACCGTGCCACACCGGTTTGGCGCTGTATCAATCAGCGACCGCACGGCTCTGACTGACGAACGTCGCCTCAGGGGGAGGACCCGCCATGGCACCACAGCGATTCCACGAGCAGTTCGAGCAGATCCAACGCTCCATGTCCGACGTCCCCCTAGCGATGGGACCGGACGACTCGGCGGAGTTCATCTACGAGAAGGGCTACGTACTGGTCCGCGACGGCGACGACGCCACTCTCGTCGAGGACACCGTACGGGCCCACTTCACCGCCGAGCCCGACCTGGTCCAGGACCACGTGCGGCGCGCGAGCCCGCAGACCAACCGCTCGGGCATCACCCGCATCCAGGTCGGCGACCCCGGCGAGGGCGACCGGCGCGGCGACCGACCCGTCGCACACGCCCTGCGCGCCCTGCGCGAGACGGAGGGCCGGGCCGGACGCCGGCTGGTCAGCCGCAACCACCTGGTGTCGATCGCGGTGAACTCCTGTCCCGGCGACGAGCCCGTGCCCGTCGCGCAGGCCGAGGGACTCAACCCCACGGCCGCCGAGGGTACTTACGACGAGGGCAGCGCCGTCGGCGTCCTCGTCGTCGACACCGGGCTCATGCACGACTTCCGGTCCGCCGCACTGCTCGCCCACACCGGCGGCGACCCGCAGGTCAAGGAGTGCGACGACGACGGCGTCCTCCAGCAGTACGTCGGCCACGGCACGTTCATCGCCGGGCTCCTCGCCTCGGTCGCGCCCAACACGACCATCACGGTCCGCAACTCCCTGAACGACGCGGGCGCCATCCTGGAGTCCGAGTTCGGCGAGAAGCTGTTCGAGGCCGTCGACGCGGGCGGCTGGCCCGACATCCTGAGCCTTTCCGCGGGCACCTCCAACGGCCGCACCGACGGCCTCATCGGCATCGAGGCCTTCATGCGGGAGCTGCGCGAACAGCGCACCCTGCTCGTCGCCGCGGCCGGCAACAACGGCAGCGCCACGCCGTTCTGGCCCGCCGCCTACGCCGACCTGCCCGACTACCAGGACACCGTGCTGTCGGTCGGCGCGCTGCGCGGCGACGGCGAGTACGGCGCCTGCTTCAGCAACCACGGCGGCTGGGTCAAGGTGTACGCGCCCGGCGAGCGCCTCACCAGCGTCCTCACCGGCTTCGACGCGCCCGTGCCGTACATCTACCAGCACTCCACCTACGACGCGTGCCGGTACGGCTTCGGCTATGCCTGCACCTGCCAGTCCCCGCGCCACACCGGCCTGTTGAGCGAGGAGGGCGGCGCCACCAAGCCCGACCAGGTGATGTTCGAGGGGTTCGCGCACTGGAGCGGCACCTCGTTCGCCACGCCGCTCGTCGCCGGCATGATCGCCGCCCATATGACCGCGCAGCAGGAGAGCGACCCGCGGGTCGCCCGGTACAAGATGCTCGCGGCGAACTCCGGGTTCGCGGAGGTGCGGGGGGCGCACGTTCCGGCACTTCACCCCCCGACCTGGCGCCCTGTCTCCGTCCAGTCCCCGGCTCCTCGGTCATGAGGGTCGGAACCGTCCCCTCCGCGGCGTACGATGACTTGCCGTACACGAGGGGTGGGGCTGTGGACCGAGCAGATGTCGGTGCGCTGGTCCAGTCCGCCGTCGACGGCGACGCGGCGGCCTGGAAGGCGCTCGTGGAGGGGCTGAGCCCACTGGTGTGGTCCGTCGTGCGCGCGCACCGGCTCAGTGATGCCGACGCCCATGAGGTGTACCAGACCGTCTGGTTCCGCTTCGCCCAGCACCTCGGGCGCATCCGGGAACCCGAGAAGACCGGCTCATGGCTCGCGAGCACCGCGCGGCACGAGTGCCTGAAGGTGCTCAAGAGCTTAAGGCGGCTGACCGTGACGAACGATCCGCAGCTGCTCGACCGGGTCAGCGAGGACCGTACGCCGGAACAGTCGCTCCTGGACTCGGAGGAGGCGGCCGCCGAGACCGAGCGCATCCGCTGGATGTGGCAGGAGTTCGAGGAACTCGGCGAACGCTGCCGCGAGTTGCTGCGCGTGCTGATGGCCTCGCCGCCGCCCAGCTACCAGGAGGTGTCCGCCGCACTGGGCATCGCCGTGGGCAGCATCGGGCCACTGCGCCAGCGCTGTCTGCGCCGGCTTCGGGCCCGACTCGACGCACGGGGGGCGCTGTGAACGACGACATGCACGACGACGCGACGGGTGAGCAGTCCTTGGGTGACGACGAGTTCGATGTCGACCTGCTGGAGGAGGAGCTGCGCCAGGCCGCCGCGATCCTGGATCCCGTGCCGGCCCAGTTGCGGCAGATCGCCGTCGAGGCGTTCGCGCTGCACGACCTGGACGCCCGGATCGCCGAGTTGACCTTCGACTCGGTGGAGGACGCCATTCCGGTCAGGGGGGCCACGGACGTACCGCGGATGCTGACCTTCCGCGCGGGGGAGGTGACCGTCGACGTGGAGGTGACGGCGCAGGGGCTGATGGGGCAGGTGCTGCCTCCGCAGCAGGCCCGCATCGAGGTGCTCGGCGGCCCGCAGACGGTCACGCCGGTCCTGGCCGACGACATGGGCCGCTTCACCAGCGACGCCCCGCCGAGCGGCCCGTTCGCCCTGCGGCTGCGGACCGGCGGGGAAGTCGTGGTCACGGAGTGGCTGCGGGCCTGACCCCCGCTGCCCTTCCCGGTCAGAGGCCGGTGAGGGAGGCGGCGCCCACCAGCGCCGCCAACGCCTGTGCGAGCCGGGTGAGTCCGGGACCGACCGGACCACCCGGCTCCGCCATGTACGTGTCCCGACGGATCTCGATCATCAGGGCGGTGACGCGGGGCTCCTTGCCGTAGAACTCCAACGGGACGTACGTACCGCTGAACGGGCTGTCCAGGCCCGTCTCCCCGCACGGCGCGAACGCCTCCCGGGCCGCGGCGAGCAGCTCGGGCGGCGTGTGGAAGGGATCGGTGCCCAGGCAGACCGGCGGCCGCGGGCCCTCCCCGTGCAGCTCGTAGGGGAGCCGGGCGGTCGGATAGGAGTGGACGTCGACGATCACGGCCCGGCCGGTGGCGGCGAGCCGGTCGGCGACGGCCTCCGTCATGGCCTTCGCATACGGCCGGAAGTACCGTTCGACGAGGGGTCCCGGGTCCGTGTCGGCGGGCCTGAGCTCCGCGAGATGCGTGGTTCGCGTGTAGACGGCTCCCATCCCCACGGCCAGCATCTCCTCCCGCTCGTCCGGGAACCGCTCCGGATCGACGACCAGCCGGGACAGCCGGTTCACAAACCGCCACGGGGTCACCTCCGACGCCCCGGCCGCCTCCTCCGCGAGCTCCGCGGTGTACGCGTCGACGATGTGGTCCAGCTCCCGCTCCAGCGCCGAGTCGTCCAGCACGATCCCCGCCCGCACCTCGGGCGGCAGCTCCCGCGCCGAGTGCGGCACATGCAGGATCACCGGCGATTCCCCGGCCCCCGGGAGCAGTTCGAACGACGGCGCGGCAGAGGTCATGAGGGCTGCTCCCGGGGCGTTGTCAGTGGCAGGGTGCACCATCACAGCATGCAAGCGGAGAGGGAGTTCAGGGGAATGGAGGAGTTCGGGGGAATGGAGGAGTTCGGGGGAATGGAGCTAGAGGAGCCGAACGCGTATGAGCAGGGCTGGCTGGCAGTCCTGGACGAGTTGCGCGACAGCCCGGCGATCGACGTACTGCATGAGGTGCGGGACGACATCGACCTGATGGCGGAGGACTCGGCCTTCGACGACCTCGCCGAGTGGGAAGGCATCGAAATCGACCCCGGCCCCTGTCAGGCGTACGTCCGGTTCTCGCAACTGGGCTGCCTGTGGCGGACCGTTCGGCCCGAGCAGGACCTCGCAGGCGAGTTCAGGCTCAGCCCCCTGCCGCTGTCGGTGCACGAGTATCCGCCCGAATTCACCTCGCCGCTCTACTCCGACGAACAGCGCGAGATTTCCTCCGGGTTCCGCATCATCGACTCCAGCCCTTTCACCGGCACGGGCTCCTTCGCCGCGATGCGCCTGCAACCCGGCGTCGGCAACCCCGAGATCTGGTTCTCCGACCACCGGACGAACACCCTCTGGAAGATGGATCTCGACTACATCGCATACATGGAGGCCCTGCGGCTCACGAAGGGCACCTTCGACTGGCAGCACCTCTTCACCGAGGCCCCTCTGAACAGCGAGGAATTCGCCGGCACGGCCCGGGATCTGGCGGCCATGCTGGACATACTGCCGAGTGTGTTCACCGACCACGACTACACGGACCTGCGGGCCCGGCTGGAGGCCAGAGAGGGGCGTGTGCGCCGTGCATGAGCTTTCCCGGGACGATGCCCGACGTATCGCGGTGCGCGCGCAGCTGCTGGACGGTTCCCCGCCGGGCGGGCTGTTGGAGGTCGTACGACGGCTGACCCTGCTGCAGGTCGATCCGATCGCCGCGATCGCGCCCAATGCCGACCTCGTGGCGTGGAGCAGGCTCGGTTCCTCGGGGTATTCGCCGGCCGACCTGACCGCCGCGCTGGCGGACCGGGCGCTGGTGGAGGTGCAGGCGATGATCCGGCCCGGTGAGGATCTCGCGCTGTACCGCGCGGAGATGGCCGAGTGGCCGGAGCGGGGGACACCGTCGTCGTGGCGGGAGTATCACCGTAAGTGGGTGGGGGCCAATGACGTCTGTCGCCGGGACATTCTGGAGCGGCTCGGCGCCGCCGGTCCGCTGCCGTCCCGTGCGCTTCCGGACACCTGCGAGCTGCCGTGGAGGTCCAGCGGTTGGAGCAACAACCGCAATGTCACCAAGCTGCTGGAGCTGATGGTGCAGCGGGGTGAGGTCGCCGTGGCGGGGCGCAGTGGCGGGGACCGGCTGTGGGATCTGGCCGAGCGGGTGTATCCCGACGCCCCCGCGGTGCCCGTCGAGGAGGCGCTGCGCGTCCGGGACGAGCGGCGGCTGCGGGCGTTGGGCATCGCCCGGGCGCGGGGCCCGGAGTGCCAGGTCGAGCCGGCGGACGTGGGGGAGGCCGGTGAGGCGGCCGTCGTCGAGGGGGTGCGGGGCAAGTGGCGTGTCGATCCTGCCCAGTTGGGGCGGCCGTTCGCGGGACGGGCGGCACTGCTGTCCCCCTTCGACCGGCTTGTGCACGACCGCAAGCGCACCGCCGAGCTGTTCGCGTACGAGTACCAGCTGGAGATGTACAAACCCGCGGCCAAGCGCCGCTGGGGATACTTCGCGCTGCCGGTCCTGTACGGCGACCGGCTGGTGGGCAAGCTCGACGCCGCCGCCGACCGCAAGGCGGGAGTGCTGCGGGTGAACGCACTCCACGAGGATGAGCCGTTCACCGAGACCATGCGCGCGGAGATCGGCGGGGAGATCGAGGACCTGGCCCGCTGGCTGGAGCTGGAGCTCGTACTGCCCGGCTGAGCGCCTGTGCGGCGGGGGACATGACTCCGCCCCGGCAGACGTGGTGTCGGCCGGGGCGGAGCCTGGGAGCGGGGTGCGTCAGCTCAGGGACGCGAGGGCCTCGTTCCACGTGGCCGACGGGCGCATGACCGCGGCGGCCTTGGCCGGGTCGGGCTGGTAGTAGCCGCCGATCTCGGCCGGCTTGCCCTGGACGGCGATCAGCTCGTCGACGATCTTCTGCTCGTTCGTCGTGAGCGTCTCGGCGAGCGGGGCGAAGGCCTTCGCCAGCTCGGCGTCGTCGGTCTGCTTGGCCAGCTCCTGCGCCCAGTACAGGGACAGGAAGAAGTGGCTGCCGCGGTTGTCGATGCCGCCGACGCGACGGGTCGGGGACTTGTCCTCGTTGAGGAAGGTCGCCGTGGCACGGTCCAGGGTGTCGGCGAGGACCTGCGCGCGGGTGTTGCCGGTGGCCGTCGCGTACTGCTCAAGCGACGGCACCAGCGCGAAGAACTCACCGAGGGAGTCCCAGCGCAGGTAGTTCTCCTTGACGAGCTGCTGGACGTGCTTCGGCGCGGAACCGCCGGCGCCCGTCTCGAACAGGCCGCCGCCCGCCATCAGCGGGACGACCGACAGCATCTTGGCGCTGGTGCCCAGCTCCAGGATGGGGAAGAGGTCGGTGAGGTAGTCACGCAGGACGTTGCCCGTGACCGAGATGGTGTTCTCGCCGCGGCGGATGCGCTCCACCGACAGCTTGGTGGCGTCGACCGGGGCCAGGATGCGGATGTCCAGGCCCTCGGTGTCGTGCTCCGGCAGGTAGGCGTTGACCTTGGCGATCAGGTTGGCGTCGTGCGCACGGGTCTCGTCCAGCCAGAACACGGCCGGGTCGCCGGTGGCGCGGGCGCGGGTGACGGCCAGCTTCACCCAGTCCTTGATCGGGGCGTCCTTGGTCTGGCAGGCGCGGAAGATGTCGCCGGGGGCGACCGGCTGCTCGATGACCACGTTGCCGGCCTGGTCGACCAGGCGGACCGTGCCGGCCGCCTTGATCTCGAAGGTCTTGTCGTGGGAGCCGTACTCCTCGGCCTTCTGCGCCATCAGGCCGACGTTCGGGACGGAGCCCATGGTCGAGGGGTCGTAGGCGCCGTTGGCGCGGCAGTCGTCGACCACGACCTGGTAGACACCGGCGTACGAGGAGTCCGGCAGCACCGCGAGGGTGTCGGCCTCCTGGCCGTCGGGGCCCCACATGTGGCCGGAGGTGCGGATCATGGCCGGCATCGAGGCGTCGACGATCACGTCGGACGGCACGTGCAGGTTGGTGATGCCCTTGTCGGAGTCGACCATGGCCAGCTCCGGGCCCTCGGCGATCTCCGCGTCGAAGGACGCCTTGATGTCCGCGCCGTTCGGCAGCGCGTCCAGGCCCTTGAGGATGCCGCCCAGACCGTCGTTCGGGGACAGACCGGCGGCGGCGAGCGCCTGGCCGTACTTCTCGAAGGTCTTCGGGAAGAAGGCGCGCACCACGTGGCCGAAGACGATCGGGTCGGAGACCTTCATCATCGTGGCCTTGAGGTGCACCGAGAACAGCACGCCCTCGGTCTTGGCCCGGGCGACCTGCGCGGTCAGGAACTCGCGCAGCGCGGCGACCCGCATCACGGAGGCGTCGACGACCTCACCGGCGAGGACCGGTACGGACTCGCGCAGCACGGTGGTCGAGCCGTCCGCGGCGACGTGCTCGATCTTGAGCGCGCCGGCCTCGGAGATCACGGCGGACTTCTCGGTGGAGCGGAAGTCGTCCTGGCCCATGGTCGCCACGTTGGTCTTGGACTCGGAGGACCAGGCGCCCATGCGGTGCGGGTGGGTCTTGGCGTAGTTCTTGACCGAGGCGGGGGCGCGGCGGTCGGAGTTGCCCTCACGCAGGACCGGGTTCACGGCGGAACCCTTGATCTTGTCGTAGCGGGCCTGGATGTCCCGCTCCTCGTCGGTCTTCGGGTCGTCCGGGTAGTTCGGCAGTGCGTAGCCCTGGCCCTGGAGCTCGGCGATGGCCGCCTTGAGCTGCGGGATCGACGCCGAGATGTTCGGCAGCTTGATGATGTTCGCCGCGGGCGTCTTGGCGAGCTCACCGAGCTCGGTGAGGGCGTCCGGGATGCGCTGGTCCTCGGTCAGGTACTCCGGGAACACCGCGATGATGCGGCCGGCCAGCGAGATGTCACGCGTCTCCACGGCGACACCCGCCTGCGAGGCGTACGTCTGGACCACCGGCAGGAAGGAATACGTCGCCAGGGCCGGGGCCTCGTCAGTGTGCGTATAGATGATGGTCGAGTCAGTCACCGGGTGCTCCGCTCCACGTCTGCAACATTGCTCGACATCAAGATATCTCGTGATCGACCTCGGCTCGACAGGGGTCCGCACAGCGGTGCGGGATGTGTGCCGAGATCTCGGATCCACGCAAGAGGAAGAACCCCCTCCGTGCAACCTGATCGTCGGCTCCGACAGTCATGTAGGGAGATCACCGACACGGCGGCCGGTCCTGACCTCCCGGCCGCCCCAGCGAAAGCGGACCATGAGATATCGCACCCGAGTGACGGCCCCCGCGGCCGCCCTGATCGGCACCGCGGCGGCCCTGACCGCCGCTCCCTCCGCCCTCGCGGCACCGACGCGCACGGGGACGTCGGCCGCCAAGACCGCCGGCACGCCGGGTCCCGAGACCCTCGGTGACAGCGTCTACCCGGCCCTCGGCAATGACGGCTACCGCGTCTCGGCCTACCACCTCGACTTCTCCTACGACGCCACGACGCGGCTGGTCGACGCCACCGCGACCCTGCGGATCCGCACCACCCAGGCGCTGTCCCGCTTCTCCCTCGACTCCCTCGGCCTCGACATCCGCTCCGTGCGCGTCGGCGGCCGCACGGCGACGTTCGAGCAGGTGGCCGAGAAGCTGCGCATCACGCCCGCACGGACGCTGCCGAACACGTCCTACGTGACCGTGTGCGTCGAGTACTCGGCTGACCCGCGCCGTATCCCGCAGCCGCACACCGGCTGGGTCGACACGCTGGACGGGTTCGCGGCCTGCTGCCAGCCGAACCTGGCCCACACCGTCTTCCCGTGCAACGACCACCCCTCCGACAAGGCCGACTTCACGTTCCGCATAACCGTCCCCGGCAACCTGCGGGGCGTGGCCTCCGGCCTGCTGGAACGCACCGAGAGCCTCTCCGACGGCCGTACCGCGTACACGTACCGCTCCCGCGAGCCCATGGCCACCGAACTGGTGCAGATCACGGTCGGCGACTACGTGATCAAGGACCGGCAGGGCCCGCACGGCCTCCCGCTGCGCGACGTCGTCCCGGTCGCGCGCGCCGAGGCACTGGAACCGGCGCTCGCGCTGACGCCGAACCTGGTCGAGTGGCTGGAGGCGCGGCTCGGGGCCTACCCCTTCGAGACGTACGGTCTGCTGCCCTGCAACTCCGACGCCTCGAACGCCTTCGACTTCACCGGCCTGGAGAGCCAGACCCTTACCATCTACAAGCCGAACTATCTGCTCCAGGCGGAGCCGAAGATCGGCTCGCACATGATGCACGAGCTGGTCCACTCCTACTTCGGGAACAGCGTCAGCCCCGCCAACTGGGCCGACCTGTGGATCAACGAGGGCCACGCCGACTTCTACGGGCTGCTCTACCGCTACGAGCGCGGCTGGCCGGACTCCCTGGGCCTGACCACCCTGGAAGCCCGGATGAAGAACACCTACGCCCAGGGCGACCAGTGGCGGCGCGACTCCGGGCCGGTCGCCGCGCCCAACGAGGCGAACCTGTTCGACGGCCAGCGCTACCTGGGCGGCGTGCTGGTCCTGTACGCGCTGCGCAACCTCGTCGGCGAGAGCGTCTTCAACGCGCTGGAGCGAGCCTTCCTCGACCGGTACCGCAACTCCTCGGCATCGACGGCCGACTACATCGCCGTCGCCTCGGAGGTCTCCGGTCAGGATCTGTCCGGATTCCTCCAGGACTGGCTGTACGGCACGAAGACGCCGCGGATGCCGGGGCATCCGGACTGGACGGTCACGCCGGTGAACCCGTCGCTCGCCGCGCCGCACAGCCGCAGGCGCAGCCGCTCCCACGACAACTCGGCCACCCTGTAGGGAAGTCCGGGCAGGTCAGTCGAGGGGGGGGGGGGGGGGCCCCCGCGCCCCCCCCGGGGGTGCGCGGGGGGGGGGGAGGCACCCGGCCCGGGGGGGTAGCGGGCGGGGGCGGGGGGGCCGGGGGGTT